>NZ_JARVSG010000029.1:0-54604 GCF_030209335.1 Pseudarthrobacter sp. fls2-241-R2A-168 | reverse complement strand
ATGCTTCCGCGGCTGCCGTGACGTTGCTTCGGGACAGGCCCGGAAAATCAGGGTGCTGGCTGACTTTCGTTCCGATGATGATCTGGGACCTGTTGGAGCGCCGTGTCATCCAGTTTCCGATGATGGTCTCGGATTCCCCTCCAGTGTTGCCCTCCGCCCAGGCAGAGTAGCTGTCTGCTGTGTCGACGAAGTTGCCGCCCTGTCCGGTGAAGGCGTCCAGAACGCTGTGGGAAGTTTGTTGGTCAGAGGTCCAGCCGAAGGTGTTTCCGCCCAAGGCGAGCGGGAAGATCCTGAGATCCGAATGTCCGATAGTCGTCACGTGGAGTCCTTCTTGTAGTGGGGTCTGTCCAGTTCGAGGGGGCGTCAAGTTGTCTGTGTAAGGGGCCGGTCGGTTATCCGGTCTGCTGGGAGGACACATCGGAAGTGGGTTTGGGAATTTAACAGCGAACGCGTTTAGTGCCTGGTGCCAGCCTTGGGTGCCGGTGCCGAGCTCGCCGCCGCGGGTGGTCTCGATGTTTCTGATTCCCACGTAGACCAGATTGCGCGGCCTCGACGCATGCCAAATTCTCAGGACCCTCCTAGATCACCGCGCGCCTTTTCAGTTTGTGACGGCATGCTGGATGTTACTCCCGAGCCTGGCGGCCGGAGCGCACGTCGCAGCATCCTCCCTGAACGCCGCAGGCCGGCCGGACGAGGTGACGAGTCTGGTGGACGCCCTGGTTGCCGCACTGGAGCCATCACTACGCGCGACAACATCACGGATGCTTATGGGAACGAGATTGGAAACGCATCACGCGGGTGACGGGAGTCATATACCTCAGGTCTTGATAGTCAGTGCCAACATCCTTTCTTCGGGGGCACGTTGCCTTTACAGCAGCGACCCTTCAAGGCTCACACTTTCGTCGCTGGGGAGTTGGGGCAGCACCTTGTCTGCGAAGAGCTGCAGACTGGACCAAGAAAAATCTTCGTCCAGCCCGCACAAAGTGGGGTTGATGATCATTGCGGTGCCCCGATCGTGAAGGGACTTGCCGTACTCGATGCATTCACCGGGAGTGAGGACCTGGTAGAGGCCCGTCGCTTTCAGTGCGTCCACGTCTTCCGCCACCTGATAAGGCGTCGCCACGTCTGTCGTTGCCGCGTTCTTGGCATACATGTTGGTCTCATGGAACGCGAACGGCGCGATCTTATGCCACGCAGCCTCGGGATCCTCCGCGACGAAGAGGAACTGATGCGCACTCACGGCGTCAACGACGATTGGTTCCTTGCCAAGCTCACGACAGGTGTTTTCATAGATGGCAACGAGCTCCTGATCGAGCACGGCAGGTGCGAAACCGTCGCCTAAGCGCGCCGCCCGCCGCGCGGACGCTGGAACGTTGCCACCGACGAAGATGCGAGGGCCCCCGTTTGGCGGGACCGGGCGAATCGAGACCGGCCGCCCTTCATATTCGAAATCCTCACCGGCAAAGGCACGCCGCAGGACCTCGATGCCAGCCTCCACGCGCCTTGCTCGGTCTTTCAGCGAAACACCGAACATGTCAAACTCTGAAGGCACGTATCCGACCCCGATCGTCAGATCAAGCCGGCCGTTAGCGATGATGTCGAGCACAGCTGCATCTTCGGCAACTCGTACCGCGTCATGCAAAGGAAGTAGCAGCGCGAACAGGTTGAGCCTTATCCGCTCGGTTCGGGCCGCGATCGCCCCCCCGAGCACGAACGGAGAAGGATTACACCCATCCGAACTGCCATGATGTTCAGTGAATTGCACTGTCTCGAAGCCCAGCTTGTCGGCCCAGGCAGCCTGCTCGAGATGCAACTTCGCAACCCGCGTCGCCGGTATTCCAAAGTCGGCACTCCGAAGATCACATCGAAGCCAAATTTTCGCCATTACAAGTCCCTTTCAATTCTAGGATGCCGGGCCGGTCGTGCCGAAAGGTACGACTCCTCCAGCTCTCGCACCCGCGTCTTGACTTCGTCAGAGGGCCCCTGCAGAGCCACCTTGCCGTCGCGCAGCACATACACACGGTCGGCGACGGCCAGCGCCGACTCGACCTTCTGCTCCACGAGGAGAACACCGATGCCGTTGTCCTTTGCAGCGCTGCGTACGACCTGAAGCAATCGCTTCACCACAAGCGGCGCGAGTCCGAGCGACAGCTCATCGATGAGGAGCAGCTTCGGCTTGCGGGTGATCGCGCGTGCAAGGGTCACCATCTGCTGCTCACCGCCGGACAGAAGACCCGCAGGCCGATTCATCAGCTTCCGTAGTTCGGGGAAAATCGCAAGGCATTCGTCCGCATCGACACGACCCACCCTGAAGTTCTCAGCGGTGGTCATCTGCATGAACACCGAACGCTCTTCCGTCACGAACGCGAGACCGTCGGCCGCCCGCTTGTGCAGCGGGTCGACCCGCTTGTTGCCCAAGAAGTGCACTTCACCACTCAGCGCCCGAAGCTCGCCAGAGACCGCCAACAGCGTCGTCGTCTTACCTGCCCCATTCGGCCCAAGCAACGCGACGACTTCTCCGGCTTCGACAGTGATGTTCAGATCCCTAACGAACGGATGCCCGTGATAGCCCGAGGACAGATCCTTGGTTTCCAGCACTGCGGTCATTGCGACTGCCCTTTCCCAAGCACAACCGTCTCCTGCGTGAACGCATCAGCCGATGCGGACTCATTCTTGTCATTTCCGCCCAAGTACGCGGCAATGACTTCCGGACTCGCCTGGACTTCGGCAGGTGTACCGACCGCCAATCGCTTACCAGTATCCATCACGACCACGCGATCGCTGACCCCCATCACCAGACCCATGTCGTGTTCGACCAGCAGCACGGCGATACCCCACCTCGCGATCTGGCGGACGACCCCTTCGAACTCCTTTTTCTCTTGCTCCCCGAGACCCGCTGCCGGTTCATCAAGCAGCAGAACCGATGGTTCGGACGCCATTGCACGAGCGACGGCAACCAGGCGCCGCTGGCCGTAGGCCAGATCATTGACGCGTTTGTCGAGTACGTCCGCGAGCCCGAACTCTTGGATGACTGCCTTGGCGAGCGGTCCGAGTTCCGGTCGCTTCATCGATACGAGGTCTCCGAAGTACCGGCGCGACTTTCCGTCATCCGCCGCGATGAGCAGGTTGTCCTGCACAGTCAGGCTCTCGAACAGCTCCAGGGACTGAAACGAACGACCAATACCCTTGCGCGCTCGCGCGTGCGTCCAGTCCTTCGAGATGTCGACGCCGTCGAGCTTGACTCTCCCGGCGCTCGGGACAAACCCAGTGATCGCATCGATACATGTGGACTTGCCAGCCCCGTTCGGTCCGATCAGCGCAACCACCTCACCGGGTTCGACCGAAAACGACACCCCGCTGACGGCAACCACGGCACCGAACTTCACCGTGAGATCCTGGACTTCGAGGCGCTTCGGCGCGACTTTCACCTCCCCCACTTCCGAGGGGTCGGCCGCGGCGCCAAGTTCAGACTCGAGGGTTCCGCTCTTAACCGCGCTTGCGGATGGACTCCTCCGACGCGGGCGCTCACGGATGGCGTCCGCTGCCTTCACCCAATCGCGGGCGAAGCCATCGGGCTGCAGCAGGATGAACAGGATCACGAAGACACCGCTCAGCACCTGCAACCAGACACCGGAGGCATCCGGCCAGATCACGTCAAGTAGCCAGGCACCGAACGAACCCGGTGCCAATTGGCCTCCCGCGGGCGCTCCGAGGACGAACCCCACACCACCCACAAACGCGTAGGCGATGACAGTGATTGACTGCATAGGATCGAAATCTGCCGGGGTGAAAGCGGAGTTCTGGAATGCCAGTATCACACCGCCGAGACCGGCAACCGCAGCAGCCAGGCCGAACGAGTAAAACTTCGCACCGACCACATTAACCCCGAGTGCAGCAGCGGCACGTTCGTTGGTCCGCACTGCGAGCAGGCGCCCTCCGGATGTCCCCCGACGCACCGCCGCGACCGCGAGGCACCCGAGTAGGAAGATGATGAATGCAAACAACGCGTAACCCGTCGAATTTCTGATCGGCGAAATGTCGAACCCGAACAGGCTCACTTTGGGGACAAAAATACTGCCGTAGGGTCCCGTGAAGAAACCGTTTTTGAAGACGAGATCGCTCGTAATACTCGCAATGCCGAGCGTGACGATGGCAAGATTCATCCCTCTTGTGCGAACCGCCGGCAGCGCGAAAACCAGGCCGATCAGGACCGTGGTGATCAGCGCCACGATGATTGCGGGCAGGAGTGGGAAAGCTTGCTCGCTCACCAGCTTGGCCGCAATCATTCCGGTGATCGCAGCGAGGGTAGCCTGCGCTAGCGAGAGCTGACCGGTATAACCTATGAGAACGACGACTGACAGAACGATGAGTGACCAACCGAACGTGCCAGTCGCTGCTGCCTGGAATTGATCGTTGAACCAGAAAAGTATCCCGGCACTGACCAGCAGCACGACGATGGTCAAGGGAATCCACCGTACCCGTCCCGAACCCACCATGGGCAGCCGCTCGATGACCAGCGATCGACTGAGACGCTCCCGGCCCCGTGCGATGAGGACGAGCAGGATCAGGATGAACGGGAGGCTCTGCGCCACACCTGTTATCGGAACGAAGTTGAAGATCAAGGACTGGCCGACGCCGGTGGCCACAGAGGCGAGCAACAGCAATGGGAACGACTTGAATCCCGCAAGGAGCACTGCGGCAAGCACCGGAATGATCATCATTGGCATGCCGTCGGCGGAGACTGTGGTGATCGGGGCGATTAGAACCCCAGCGAGGCCAGCAAGCGCGGAGCCGAGGGTCCAGGTGAGCGCGCCCAGTTTGATCGGCGACCACCCAAGAGTGGAAGTGGCGCGCGAATTTTCGGCGATCGCGCGGAATGCCAGACCTGTGGCCGTGTAGCGGGCCCCCACCCAGAGCACACCGACCACCAACGTGGCAATCGCGATCAAGATGAGACGATCCCAACTGATCGCCGCGCCGAAGATCTCAACAGTGCCCCTCGGAAGGAAGGGCTGAAGGCTGAACGGACCGATTCCCCAAATCAGGACTGCAAGCCCCGGGAGCAGAATGAGGAGTCCGAGTGTGGCAATGGTCCGCGCCGTCGGGGAACTGTCGGCCAGCGGCCGCATGATGACGAAGTAGACAACCATGCCCAGCACGGCAGTCACCAAGACTGCCAGGGCAATACCGATGTAGACGGGGAACCTCATCACATTGGTGAGGCTGTGATAGAACAATGCAGCGACCAGCGCCAAAGCGCCCTGCGCGAAGTTGATCACCCCAGAGCCCCGGCTGATGAGGATCACGCCCGACCCGAGGAGCGTGTAACCGGCAGCAGCCCCAAGACCGAGGAGCGCGTATTGGAGGATGTCGCTCATCCTGAAACGCTCCTTCCAGTTTGGAGGATAACGGCGCAAACGTATGCATGCATCCGCCCACGCACCGCCTCGGGCATCAACTTAATTCGGCACGGTGTGACAACTCGCATGACCGATGACTCGCTTTCTTCTTCTTCTTCTTTGAAGGATGGGGAACCTTACCCCGTTGTGTGGCCGGGACCAGAGGTCCCGGCCACACGAGTTGAAGCGTTGAAATCAGGCTAGGCCGATCACTTCTCGCCCTTGATAGTTGGGACGAGATCCACATTCTGCGGGATGTCGAGATCGACGGCCTTGCCGTCCTTGAATGTCGTGAAATACGTCCTCATCTGCGGCATCCGCTCGTAGCCTTCAGGACCGGCCACGCCCGGAGTCCAGGTCACGAACTCCATGAGATTCAGACTCGTCGAAGGATCGTTCAAGACCTTGAGAAGGGTCTCACGAGTTACTTCGTCGCCCGGGATGGCTTCGATCGCTGCAGCCGCTGCATACACACCCTGCCAAGCTTGCACATCATTCATCCATGACCGGTCGTAAACGACGGCATCCAAATAGTTCTCGACAGACTTGCCCTCGAACGCTGCCATGTCGTTCACGAACTGCTCCATCATCGGGTACTTCTTATACTCCCGCGGCGACGGGTAAGCGGAGGGGTTTAGAAAGTTCTCAAGGAGCTCGCCGTTTTCGGCCGCATCATTTTCACCGATCGTCTGGGGGTTCGCTGCGAGGGCGGGCTTGTGGCCAATATCTGCCAAAGCCTTCATGAGGCCGAGGGCGGGACCGGCACTGGATATGAACTCCACAGCATCCGCGTCCATGTCCTTCACCCGCTGAGCCAGTGGCGAGTAGTCAGGCATGCCGAGGTTAAGGATCTCGACCGGAGACGTTACATCAATGTTGTATGGCGGCGCGAAGTCGCGCATCAGCTTGCCGTTGTTCTTGCACGCCGGATACTCGCACTCCACCGGAGTGATACTTTTGTGGCCCAACTCCTTTAGCATGAGCGGAGTTGAAAGAATGGCCCCACTGACACCCGCTGAGAGCGGAAAACTCATCGGACTGGTGAAGTCGCTTGGGGACCCGCTGGTGCCGAGCCCGATCGATGGGACATTGGCTTGCTCCAGTATCGGCAGCGTCTGGTCGGTGAACAGATCGTCCTGTCCCACCCAGGCGAGGATGTCATCGCTTGTGCCTTTACGCGCGCAGTCCAGCGCGGGCCCCTGGTCGAAAAGATTTTTGCACTGCACGAGCTCCAGTTGGCTACCTTTCACGCCGCCATCTTTGTTGATCGCGTCGACGGCCGCCTTGGCTGCGTTGCCGACATTCGGCTTGCTTGAGGCCACGCTATCGCCGGCGTAACTGACGAACAGCTTTATCGACCCGCCGGCGGCGCTGTTTCCGGACCCGCCCCCAGCAGCAGTACAGGAAGCGAGTAGCGCCCCCACCGCTAAGGCTGCGATCCCCCCAAATCCAGCCCGAAAACTTGGTGATCTAACGGTCATGGTTGCCTCTCTCCTTTGATGAGTAACCCGATAAACCATATTTCTTCCTATGGTCCGGATGTTAGTATTGAGTACTATGGATCCCACCGCAAGGGCTTGCATGGTTTTCATGACTCGAATAGGATGCTGCATCGCGAGCGGAAGCCACTGAACCGCCGGTTTTAACCTTTGGCGACGATAGAGCGCCGAACTCCTTCATGTCGACAACCGCTATGACTTGGGGCATGGGCTTTCCGTGCCCGCGTAGTCAGAGAGCCTTCAGGGAACCAACTGCGGTCAGTTGCAGATGGAACCGTCCCTATTTTTGCTGCTTCTATGCGGGGTTGGTTTCGAGGCCCTCATCGTGTATTCATGTTGCGATCCCAATACTCGAACACTGCAGACATGTCGCCACCTCTGTGACGAGTTTGCGAAACTCGACACAAATCGTGGCGATATACAAGGGTGACTTGACCCTAGAGTTCTGCACCGTGACTGGAACAGCGCTATGTGCGCCAGTCGCGGCAGTCAGCCGCACTTTTCCACCCTGACATTGGGGGAGGGGGACGCAGTCTGATTGGGCATGCGGAAAGTATTGGTAGACGGTCTGCCTGCTAATCCGGAAGTCACGCGCCTGAACGCTTTCGGAACACGGTTGCTGCTGGGCCATCTCTGCCGTCCGTGCGACGTCAGGTTTTTCCGTTGTTTGTAAACTTCGCGCTGTTGGGTCAGGGTGATGCCTTCGCGCTGGCGGTCGCGGATGAGGGCGCGTTTAACTACGGCGAAGGCGCCCATGACGGTGAGTATGAGGTTGGCTGTGGGGGGAGTCCTCGCCAGTGAAGACCGGCTGGTTTTTGAGCAACTCCACGCGCACGCCTCGACGGGTAAGGTTCTGAACCAGGGCGCGCAGGTCCAGCTATCACGAGTTCGAATGTCAAGTCGTGGCATATGAAGGTCAAGACCCGCCCGGTGGGAGATGCCGCTCAGTCTAGTGCAGCGGCCATGTCCTCGACGACCAGATAGTCGTCCTGGTCCGGCTGGAGCTCCAAGCTTTGCCAGTATCGCGGCAGGGCTGCCTTTCCGGACACGTGCTCAGTGCGCCCCATGGGCTTTTGCTTTTGTCGGCAGGCCCCGCCGGGCCGGTGCCATACAACAACGTCTCCTGAGCATGCCGAAAGGATGGCAATGGCAGGAATGTTCGAACTAATTGTCGACGCGGAATCGGCTTTCAGGTTCCGTCTCGCAGCGCCGGATGGCATCATCATGGCAGTGTCCAAGCCCTTTGACACTAAGACTGACGCTGTTGCCGGCATCGCCGCCGTGCGCGAGTACGCCGGCCTGGGCCTGATCAGCGACCACTGGACAGCGGCCACCGATGCCGCATTGCCTAGTGTCCGCGATGATGCCGCGTCGGCCTACCAATTTCGCGCGAGTCCCAAAGCTCGACTTCCAGCTCCCGCCAGGGCCGTCCGCAGGGCCGTGTCCGGTCCGAGCTGGGCCGGGGCAATACACGACCTTTTCTAAGCACCGGGGACGGCCCTTTTCGACCCCTTGCGGCGCTTTACATAAGGTCCACTACCTGCGTTTGAGTGGGCCATGTAGAAGTAGATGAGGGAACTGGTCCCGCGTGTTTTCGGGCGTTTTTAGCTTAGGCCGAAGTCGTGTCACATGGCAGGCAACCGTGCGTTGAAGACGTCTAGCATGACCCCGCGGCTCAGCCAAGAAGACTCTCACCGAACGGAGCGGTCTGGTCGGTTCCGCTTCCTTCGACGAGCCGTACACGCTGGCGCGCCCACTCCGGGGCTTGATCTGAAGGACCACCAGTTTTGAGCCGGCGGCCTCAACGAACTATGCATGCCAAGTTCCGAACGCCTTCACCAAGTGGTACAGATCTCCCAAGTACTGTAGAAGCTGGGAACGCAATGCTGGCAAGCTTGACCAGACCGCTGAGCGGTTCTCGGACCGCGGCCACGTGCGTACGGTCAAACTGCAGGGACGCCAGGTCGGCGCCCCGGACCGCCCCAGATCCCGCCTTCCTGGCAGGGCCAGCCAGTAATCTTCATGCCGTCGGCCAGCGGGTGGGGGCTGCAGGCTGTCGGCATGTATGCCAACGCCAGCATCGCCATAACCACCAGAATAAATGCGAGGCGGGCGCAGCGCGATCAAATCCATTCCCTCGCCGAAGCCGCAGCGCAAACGTTCGACGAGGTGAAGGTTCTGGCTTTCATGACATTTAGTTCTGGGCCCACCTCAGAAGGAGCCTGTGAAGCGAAGGACTGCCCTGGAGCAGGCAGCCGGCATATCAGTTTCCCGTCTTTCGTTTCGATCAGCGCCGCACGATCGACTTTTCCGATGCACAGGAGTCATGCGCTATCAAACGGAAGCGATTTCCATCGCGTTCGGGCACGACACCCGCTGTGACTACTAGCCGCCGATCACGGGCGCAGGCCGCCTCGTCGTCGCAGGATCGGGATGACCTGATCGACGAAGGGCGTCGAGCCCGTCGTGACGGTCGTCGATGACGAGGATGCCGTGGACAAGGAATTCGCGGAGTAACAGGCCCTGACTGGCGAGCTCAACGGCACGAGCAGCCTGTGGTAGGGCCTCGGACGCAGACCCCCGACTTGTTAGCTGGATAGAGGCTTGTCGGCAGCGGCCGGGCCCAGGCGGACGCCGAGCACCGCCGAAAAGTGCGCCAGGTTCCCCCGCATCTGGAGCGCTACCACCTGAGAACCGTAAACCACTACAAAGCACAAATAAATATGTATATGATTACTACGAACTAAGTGTGTGATGCAGTGATCAGGTACTCAAGGGCCCATGATTATCAGCCCGGACGCGTCCTTTGTCAGTACACCGGAAAGAGAGAATTCATGGAGTTCAGGATTCTGCTGGGCGGCCAGCCTGCAATGACTGCGCAGCGTATGAACGGCGTTCGCAACGAGAAAGTATCAGTGCAGATGCAACTCATGGCGGGCGTCTGTTGAGCGCTACACCGCGCAGGAAATCCCTCTCTGCATTTGACGCCGCTGTCTCCTCGGTGGTCTCCGGTGCCGAACTCACCGTAGATGAAGCCGAGGTTCTGCTGGGCGCACGCGGAGACGATCTCAAGGAGCTGTTGGATCTCGCATCAGCGAGCCGCGACGCTGGTCTAGCTTCAGACAAGCGCCCGGGGATCATCACTTACTCTCGCAAAATATTCATTCCGCTGACTACGCTATGCCGGGATCGTTGTCACTATTGCGTCTTCGTCGAGACTCCGAACCAGCTGGCGAAGATGAACAAGCCGAGCTACATGAGCGCGGAACAGGTGCTCGCAGTCGCTCGGCAAGGAGCGGCACTTGGATGTAAGGAGGCGCTCCTTACCCTTGGCGATCGGCCGGAGGACCGCTGGCCGGATGCTCGTGCGTGGCTTACCGCGAATGGTTACACGTCCACACTTGAGTATGTCGGCGCGATGGCCGCACTCATTACCCGTGAGACGGGCATGCTCGCTCACCTGAATCCCGGCGTCATGAGTCTGGACGAGTTGCGAACGCTCCGGCCCGTTGCTCCTTCAATGGGAATGATGCTGGAGACCACATCACGGCGACTCTTCGAGGAGCCGGGGGGCGTGCATTACGGATCTCCGGACAAAGATCCTGCCGTTCGTATGCGCACGATCGAAGACGCTGGGATTGCCCGTATCCCCTTCACGACGGGCATTCTCGTTGGTATTGGCGAGACGGCGGCAGACCGGGCGGAGTCACTTGTTGCCCTTCGAGACCTGCAGGCGAAGTACGGGCACATTCAGGAAGTCATTGTCCAGAACTTCCGCGCCAAATCGATGACTGCGATGCAAAATGCAGCCGATGCTACGTGGTGGGACTACATCTCCGCCGTCGCGGTGGCGCGTCTCGTGATGGGCTCGGCAATGAGGATTCAGGTCCCACCGAATCTCTCAGATGTCGAGGAGTTGGGCATGCTCGTCAGAGCCGGTATCGATGACTGGGGCGGCGTTTCACCGCTCACGGCTGACCATGTCAACCCGGAGCGGCCCTGGCCCAACCTTGACAATCTTGCGGTCCGGACAGCAGATCTAGGATTTTCTCTTAGAGAGCGTTTGACTGCTCATCCCGGGTATCTCGCTAAAGCCGACAAGTGGCTCGATCCCGCCATCGTTCCAGCAACAATGGCCTTGGCTGATCCGGCATCATTCCTCGCTCGCGTTCAGATCGATGGAACGACGACCCGGCCGCAGGCGAGGCCCGACCTATCTCAGGCCGAATCTGCGGGCCCGCGCGAACCGGATGGTACGCCCCTCCGAGCTGGACGAAGCAGCTCCAGCCAAATCCGCTCCCTTGTTGCTCGTGCCGCCGATGACCCCAGCTCTCTGGACAATGGCGAGTGGGTGGCCTTGCTCGAAGCGACCGGGGACGATCTCGACGTGCTCGCACTGACCGCCGACAGTGTGCGGCGATATACCGTTGGTGAAGCTGTCAGCATAGTGGTCAACCGCAACGTCTCCTCGAGCGCCTATCGCACAGTCCCCTGCGGGGACCCCGGCACGTACAACTCGGACGAGCTTGTTCAAATTGCGTTGGATGCATGGGAATTGGGAGCAACAGAGCTGTGCGTCCAGGGACTTCTACCAGCGGATGAGGACCCTAAGGGGTACGTTCAGATCGCACGCGCCATAAAGTCAGCAGTGCCGAGAATGCATCTTCACGCATTCCGTCCCCAAGATATCAACGACCTCGCCACACGAGGGGGACTGGGGCTCTCTGGCGCACTCGGAGCCCTACGCGAGGCCGGAGTCGACACGGTACCCGGAACCGGAGTGAAAGTCCTCTCGGAACGGGTTCGGAGGCTCGTGGCGCCAGAGGACCTGGACACGGATGAGTGGGTTGAAATTATCTCAGCAGCTCACCGGCTCGGCCTCCGATCGAGTTCCGTAATGTTCTACGGTCACATCGAAAGCGCGGAAGAACGCGTCGCGCACCTTCGCGCGCTGATGAGGATTCAGTCCCAAACGGGCGGTTTCACCGAGTTCGTGCCAATACCCCTGCCCGGGCACGGCAATCCGCTTGTCCCGAGCCGCGCACCACTAGACGAGCACCGTGCGATGTTCGCCGTCTCACGTTTGATGCTCTCGGGTGTGATCCCTCATATTCAGGTTGCCTGGACGCGACTTGGTATTGATGGGGCTAAGGCTATGCTCCGGTGCGGGGGTGACGACCTCGGTGGCACTCTTCTCGACGGGCGCGTGCTTCCCGCCGTCGGAGCCGAGAGTGGGTTGACGTTGCCTCTCGCAGACGCCCGACGGCTCGCACATCAGATGTTCCGTTCGTTCCGTCAGCGACTCACCGACTACCGCGAACCTGACGCTGATCGAAAAGCTTCATAATGCGAGTCGAAACGGCAATTGTGGGTGCAGGGTTCGCCGGAATCGCTGCGGCGATTTCGCTGGGCCGGGCCGGACGAGGCTCGTTTATCATTCTTGAGCGCGGTGCGTCCGTCGGCGGTACGTGGCGCGATAACACCTACCCAGGGGTCGCCTGCGACGTCCCGTCGCACCTGTACGGGTTGGAAAGCCACCCAAATCCAGCATGGTCTTCCGCATTCGCCAGCGGATCAGAGATACACGGTTACCTCGAAGCGGTCGTTCGCGACGAAGACTTGACCGGACGGATCCTTCTTAACACTGCAATGACCGGCGCCCAGTGGAACGGCCGCACGTGGCGCATAGCGGCTGGCGATCGTCAAATCGTGGCCGACCACCTCATCCTGGCCTGCGGGAGGCTGACTGAACCGCGCGTGCCGACCGTCCCAGGGCTCGGAACGTTCCCCGGGCCTATGTTCCATTCGGCCCGCTGGGATCACAGCGTAGAAGTCGACGGCACAAGAGTTGCGGTTGTCGGATCGGGGGCGAGTGCAGTACAACTCGCGCCGGCGTTATCGCAGCTCGGTGCGAAAGTAACGCTGTTCCAACGGAGCGCCGCGTGGATCTTACCAAAAGGCGACCGGCCCTACACGCCAGAGGAGCAGAGCCACTGGCGGTCTTATCCGGCGGAGCTCGCCCGGGTCAGGGACGAGCTCTACCGGGACGGTGAAGCGCGATTCGCTTCCCGCGCCGGAGATCGCGTCGCTGCGACGGCGGCCCGGAAACTGGCTCTGCGCCATCTGTACTCGCAGGTCGATGATCGGGGCCTTCGACGGGTACTTACCCCCGACTACGCTTTCGGATGCAAACGTGTACTCCTGTCAGATGCCTTCTATCCCTCTATCGCCTCTGGTGAAATCCAGTTAGAAGCTTCGGCGCTGGCCGCTGTCGAGGGGAACACTCTCACTGCTGCGAGCGGGACTCGTAGCGAGGTCGATGTCCTGATCCTGGCCACGGGCTTCGAGACGACAAGGCAGCCCTACGCCAGGCTTATCGAAAATGAGAACGGCCTGACGCTCGATCAGCACTGGTCAACGGGAATGACGTCCGTCGGATCTATCTTCGTAGCAGGCTTCCCCAGCCTGTTCGTGCTGAACGGGCCTAACGCCTCCTTGGGCCACAATTCCTCAATTCTGATGATCGAGGCCCAGACAGACTTCACGGCTCGCCTCATCGCCGCCGAGCCCGGACCCGTTAGGGTCTCGGCCGACGCTGAAACAGCGTATACCCGCGAGATAGTCACACGAAGTGCAAACACGGCGTGGATCGCAGGCGGCTGCCGTAACTGGTACACCGATGGCCGAAGCGGGCGGCTCACCCTGCTGTGGCCCGGCACTGTTGAAGCGTACCGTGGCCGCTTGGAGCAGGTCTTAGCCGCGAATATCGAGACAAACCACCAAGAACCGGCCCTGCTGTCGAAAGGAACATCATGACCGTACCCATCCGCTTTGGCTACAAGGCGTCCGCAGAGCAGTTCAAACCCCGCGAGCTTCTAGAGTTCGCCGTGCTTGCCGAGGAGGTGGGGTTCGATTCGGTGTTCGTCTCGGACCACCTTCAGCCTTGGATGCACGACGGCGGCCACGCGCCCGCAGCGTTGCCCTGGCTCGGCGCCCTGGGCGAACGTACCTCGCGCATCATCATGGGCACGTCGGTACTGACCCCCACGTTTCGATACCCACCGGGCGTGGTCGCACAGGCGTTCGCGACGTTGGGATCGCTCTACCCGGACAGGGTGATCCTTGGCGTCGGCACGGGTGAAGCGCTGAATGAGGCGACCCTCGGCCTGGATTGGCCGGACCCTCCGGAGCGCTTCCAGCGGTTGAAAGAGGCCATCGGCCTGATCAACCGCCTCTGGACCGAAGAGCGCGTCACCTTTGATGGAACGTACTACAGGACCAAAAACGCGACGATATACGATAAGCCTGAACGGCCCGTTCCGATCTATATCGGCGCATCTGGTCCTGCGGCCACACGCCTTGCTGGACGAATCGCCGACGGCTTCATTACCACCAGCGGAAAGCCGACAGAACTGTACACCGAAACTCTGCTGCCGGCTCTCGATGAGGGTCTCACCAAAGCCGGCCGCAACCGGGGCGACATTGACACGCTTATGGAAGTCAAAGTATCCCTCCACAGCCACCGAGCCGCGGCGCTGGAAAAGACACGCTTTTGGGCACCACTGGCCCTGAGCGCCGAGGAAAAGATGGGCGTCGAAGATCCGCTGGAGATGCAGAGACTCGCCGAGGCCCTCCCGATCGAGCGGGCCGCCTCACGATTCATCGTGTCTGACGACCCAGATGAACACGTGGCATCCATCGAACGGTACCTCACGTTGGGGTTCCGCCACCTCGTGTTCCACGACCCCGGCCACAATCAAGAGGAGTTCCTGAGAACATATGGCTCCGAGATTCTCCCGCGTTTACGCAAGCGCCTGTCCGGTGCCTGAGACCAGCGGCGTGGAGACGCGTGGGCGCGCCACTGTCTCCGCGCTGCAGCTTCGCGGGTACAAACTCGCGCGATTTGCTTCCATGCTGCAATGCACCCAGCTGTAAGATGGCGTCGCGTTCGTTTCGTCAGGCAGTGCGCAAAATCAGGATCTCGCCTTTGTTGCAATGACTTTCACGCCGGGATGCCACGCGCCGAGCAAAGGAGATAATCATGACCAGTGCCCAGTTCACCGTTTTTGCCGTCGAAGGCATCCCGGAGATTGTCCCAGGCGACGATCTCATACAACTTATCGGCGACCTGGTGGCGTTGGAGGACGGCGACATTCTAGCGATCACGTCGAAGATCGTGAGCAAAGCCGAAGGGCGATTTGCGGCGTTCGCAGATCGGGAAGAGGCAATAACATCGGAGACTGTCCGGGTGGTAGCGACGAGGGCCTATCCGGGTGGTGTTACGCGAATCGTCGAGAACCGATTCGGGATGGTCATGGCAGCGGCCGGCGTCGATGCCAGCAACGTTCCCGACGGACTGGTACTGCTGTTGCCAACAGATCCTGACGCGTCCGCTCGGCGTATCGCCTTGGCTCTCCGTGAGCGATTCCGCGTCTCAATTGGCGTCATCATCACCGACACTTTCGGGCGGCCCTGGCGCGAAGGCCAGACGGACGTGGCGATAGGTGCCGCGGGTTTGCGGGTACTCGACGATCTTCGCGGTACGCGGGACGCGGATGGACGAGAACTAAGCGTCACAATCGCTGCGACAGCCGACGAAGTGGCCGGTGCTGTGGATCTTGTGAAGGGTAAATCACGAGGATTGCCTCTGGCGATTGTTCGCGGACTGGGACATCTGGTTGGTGAAATGGATGAGCCGGGCGCCACTGCACTTGTACGCCCGAGAGAAAACGACATGTTCAGCCTCGGGACCGAGGAAGCGTGGGCGGAGGGTTTTGAGGCGGGGCGACGTGCGAAGGACTGACTGGACGGTGATCATCCCCGTCAAGGGAACACCACAGGCGAAATCACGAATGGACCCGATCCCCGGACTTCCTCTCGCGATCGCCCTCGACACCGTCGAAGCAGCCCTCGCGGCGGCAGAGGTATTGGTCGTGACCAGTGCATCGGCAGCAGAGTTGTTTCTGCATCTGGGCTCTCGTGTCGTCATAGACCATGGCGGCGGCCTCAACGCCGCCGCAAACCAGGGTCTGGCCGCGGCCAAAAGCGGAAACCGCGCAGTCCTCCTGGGAGATCTTCCCGCCTTGCAGCCTGGCGAATTGACGGAAGCGCTCGATGCCGCCCTTCAATTTCCCGGTACTTTTGTGCCCGATGCTGAGGGGGAGGGCACTACCCTCATCACGGCACGTGCTGGCTTCGCTCATCGTCCAGCCTTCGGCCCTCAGTCCCGGGTGGCGCATCAGGACTGGGGCTACGTCGAGCTCCAGGTCGATGTGCAATCGGGCCTGAGGCGCGACGTGGACACGCAAACTCACTTGCGGGGTATCCCCTCGGCTCGGCTGGGGGCCCGCACACGAGGGATACTCGAGGAGTGCAGCCTTCTAGGAGTTCAGCCCGACTGAAATTGCTGCGGATGCGAGAGCTGAGCTCGTATCCAAATCCCGCATCCACAGGGGGACAGCCGCCGCTCGAATTCCTGCACGCTCAATGTCGGGAGCAAGTGCAGCATCCGATTCATCGATCAGCCAAGCGTCGAGAAGCCCTCCACCCGAGCGAGAGCCGTATCTCAGCGCAACAGCGTCCGCGGCGGTCGCGACTCCGACCGCGCTGAGACAGGCGTCCGCCATGCCCCTGACGACCGAACCGGATATGATCGGCGAGACCCCGACCACCGGTGCGCGTGTTTCTGAGATCGCATCGGCGATTCCGGGCAGGGCGAGGATGGGTCCTATCGACACGATGGGATTTGATGGTGCGAAAAGGACGAGGCTCGAGGAACGAATGGCCTCCAGAACGTTAGGCGTCGGTCGTGCTTGTTCGACTTTCGAGTAAATAAATTCCGCGACCGGGAGCCGTGCCCTGTGACGCGTCCACCACTCCTGGAAATGCATGATCGCACCGTTGTCGGTTCGGACGTGAGTCTCAGTTTCGTCATCAGAGGCAGGAAGCAAAGTCACTCCAAGCGGCCACCGCGAGGTCAGCTTCGCTGTCACCTCGGTCAGTGTGAGGCCTTGTCGAAGCAGTTCGGTCCTCGATAAGTGGGTCCCAATATCAAGGTCGCCGAGAGTGAACCAAGGCCACCCAACTCCGTTGGCGCGCAATTCCGAACTTACCCGAGATGTGTCCCCAACGCGACCCCACCCTCGTTCCTCGTCTGATTCGCCCGCCAGCGTGTACATGATCGAATCCAGATCCGGCGCAATCCTGAGACCCGTCAGCCACATGTCATCGCTGACATTCACGATGGCGGTGATCTCGTCCTTAGGGGACGTCCCAGCCAAGGAACGTCGACATGCTTCGCGGACGCCGCGGATGAAGCGGGCGCCGCCCACGCCACCAGATAGAATCGTAATCCTCACTCAGAGATTCTATCGGCGCGCACAAACCGTGAACACACCGCGACGGCGAGACGGTGGCTGAATCGGCCTCTCGTGTTGCAGCCAACCGAAAATAGGGTCAGGAAGCCCAACTGAGTGCCTTGGGAAGTATTGGACCAGTAGTCCGGTGGTGTTGTCCTCGCATCCGCGTTGCCAGGGGCTTGTGGCATGGCAGAATCATAGGTCTTGTCAGTGGCGCTGCTGCAGGCCCTGCGTTTGGTCATTTCGGCGCCTGGTCCCAGGTCGGGGATACGGGCAGGTGCTCCGGCAGTGTACGCGTTTCAAGCAGCCCGTTGCCCGAATCTGCCGGTGGTCCACCGACAGGTGTTCAGCATCACATAATTGATGGTGTGTTCTGATAGCTCCTTGGTGCTCACGAACATCTGCTCGTTATCGTGGCACATTTAGCCAGCTCTGTTTGCTGGCACGAACCGAGATGGCGGAGTCCCTCGGGTCAGCTCCTTCTTGGCGCACGCGCAGGCAGTGAAGTTGTTTCTCCGATGGACATCACAAGGATTAGAGGCAAGGCTGGCATCGATGGCCCAGTTCGAGCCGGTGGAGCGCTCAGGCCTAGTTGCCGCGCTGACGCTGCCGATGCAGTACGCTGAAATACTCCTTAATTACCTCGGCCGAAGAGCGTTGCGGCGTATCAGCCTTCACAGTCCTCGCAGCCCGCGCCTTTCTCCCAGCAGGATTGTGCCAGCCGGCTCGATCGTCTGCGATTCCGTCTCAGCCCGAACTACTGGTATTCGCCACAATGCTGCCCGTCGGTCCAGAACACCCTGAAACTGTTCCTTCTCCGCCTATAAAACTGGCGCTTACGCCCAATCCCGGCAGCATTAGCCCACGTCTGGCCTGTAGTCCTTTTGATGCCGAGTTCGTAAGCCGCCACGGCGACAGTTCCTAGGCGACCACGGTGCCAAGGAATCCCGAATTCCGGCACCGCTATGGCCTTGAACTGATCGGCAGCAGGCTAGGGCAGGTGCAGATGCCCGGTCCGCCCTCCAGCTTGATAAATGCGACCGGCCTGGATACCAGGGGGGATTCCCTAGGTCGGTAAGCATGCCGTCGAGGATCTTGCGAAGTTGCCTGATGGAGGCCAGCAACACAGAAAGCGAAAGGAAAGGCATCCTATCGGCGCTGCGGTGTCGCTACGCCCGAGGGAAACCGCGACGCGCCACGCGGGTCGCACAGCGGCACCAATAGCTCTTGACAGTCTGTATCGTTGCAATGATCATAAAGGTAATACTGGTAATTTTGCCGTCAACCAAACACATTCGCGCGGAGGAGCCTGCGTTCTCCCGAACAATCTGAGGCAGTCCTCTGATCGTCGGCCGCGCACGAAATAGGAGCAATAATGACTGGTTTTTTGACCGAGCGCCTTTCAGGTATGCCCGTCGTTCAGATCGCATGGGTGGTCCGTGATCTTAAACAATCGATGTCGCAGTGGCTGAACCTTGGAGTCGGCCCGTTTTTCACACTCGACACTCAGGTGCCTGCGACGTACCGGGGTGAACCGAGTTCCCTCAGCATGGTGATCGGCCTCGCGCAGGCGGGACCGGTCCAGATCGAGTTGATCCAACAGACCAGCGACCAACCTTCCGCCTACACCGATGCGGAACCCTCTGGAGCGGCCGGCTTCCACCACATTTGTCGCGCTTACGGTGACTACGACGAGGCCGTCGCGAAACTTCAAGCGGAAGGATCCGTCCTCGTCACAGAAGGACAATGGGGCGAGGGGGGACCCCGCTTCTGCTACTTGGATGCGCGCGACACTGTGGGTTGCTTCATAGAAATTTGTGACGACAGCGAGGTGGGTCAGAAGATGTACAAAATCGTGCGCGAAGCCGCCGAGGGTTGGGACGGGACGGACCCGATCAGGAGCCTGGAGCCTCTTCTTTTCTGAGCGCGGCGATCTGCAGGGGCCCTCTAATGATGAACCGATCCCGGTTGTCTGCCACTTCTATGCGGATGACATCTCGAACGGGATGTCGGGTGAGGCTACCGAAGTAGCTGCCCGGCCTTGTGTTTATCGGGTGGTACGTCCCGATGGTCGAGTAGAGCGGCGGGTCTGATACCAGTCGATGCAGGCGAGGTCACCCATAGGACGTTGTTCGATGTTTGTAACGTCAGCCGCAGAAGGGACTGCAGTCACGGATCACTTCCGCTTCGAACAATGCGATTGGATCTCGGCGGGATTATTATCATAGGTGTCCGACGGATCGGAGCGACGCTGCGTTGGCCTCCAACACTAGGGTCTCTGCGAAATAAACCAACATGTACTGAGACTGGCGTCGCTGTAATGCATGAGTCCGCCGCAAGCGGGATGGTCTGGCGGTCACGCCGCCGAAGGCGCCATCCGGAGCGCCATTGTCACCCATGCTGCCTGCTTTGTGGTGGCGCCTGCCCACCGACGCCCGCTCGAATAGCAGTTGATCAGAACGTGACGCAGAAGGCCCGGACCAAGTCCTGAAATAGGCGAAGTTCGCGGCGTCGTTGTGTTCGGAGGGACCCCTGAGCTGGGGTCCAATAGGTCGGGACACGTCGTACCCCTGTCGGCGCAGCCAGGCGGTCATCCTCCGTCTGCCAACGTTCCCTCCGGTGTTCCGGTTTGGTTTCTAAGGCGTCATCGATGATCGCGTCGGAGCGGTGTGTTCGGAAGGTTTAGCGTTTTGCCACGCTCGATATGTCCGCGGAACGACCTGGATGGCCGTGCTCGAAATACACAGATCACATCATCCGTCCCCGCGCGGCCCATAGCTCGCTGCTGGTCGCTGAAGCCCAGGGACAGCGACGTCGGGGTCCCGTTCCCCGCGAAGAAAATTGTCCTGCTTTGACGATATTATTCGCCTCGCCGCAGTTCCCGCCCGGGTACACCATCCTCGACATCGACCCTTATGCAGTCGTGAGATTAGTCGCAAGGTAACAGTGCCACACCAGGGACGGTTGAAGTCGCGGTGGCTCGGATTCACCGTGGTCCAAGTCATTCGCAGTAAGTGGCAACCTTGTACTCACTTCGCCGAGGCCGAGGATGCGGAGAATAAGGTGCGCGAGCCCTGCACCCTATCCGATCCGCCCTGGCGGTGAAGGTGCTCAAGGAGCTCGAAAGCATCGAGGCGACCCCAGGTGGTCTTCCGGATGCAGTGCTTCGAAATCCCTAAGCAGCGGGTGCTGGCAGACTGGAGCTGTTCCGCAAGCACGGTGCTGCAAGGCTCCACCTGATCCCGGCTCTGAGGGACCGGCCGAGGGACAGGCCACACACAGGTGGTGTGGTCTGTCCCTCTCAGCCGGCCGGTATGGCCTTAGTCGCACGGAGGAGTGGGATACGCTAGCGTGCGTTGTCCTCCCGCGCATAGCCGAAACTACGGTTAAAGGGCGCCGGTTCGTACGGGGACCTGCTCATTAGACCTGACGGCTGAGTCAGTAACCAGCAGGTCAGCGAGTGCGATTGCCTGGCGGGTCGCGAACACCAGACGACGGGGTGCGTAGGCGTCGCCGAGCACGTGGACGTCGGGTCGCGCTGCAGCGATGCTGTTAAACGTAGCCGCGTCGGATTCCCCTCCACAGGACAGGACGACGTTGTCGAAGCCGCCGATCGAGGTCTCGACACGCGAATACAGGTGCCGCACGCGCACGGAGTCCCCCTCGATCCCGATGACCTGCTCCATCGTCCGGATCGTGACGCCGAGTGCGTCCAGTCGACCGAGCGCGGAACCGACGATGTACTTGCCTACCAGCTGGGCGGGGCCTTGCGTGGGGTAGAACATCGTGACCTTGACGCCCTGGACTGCGAGGTGCTCGGCGAGGGCAATCGGCGGCATATGGTCATCCTGCACCACGACGGCGACTGACTGTCCCGTCGTGGCGCGGCCGCTGATCACGTCTCGTGAGCGCAGCACGTGGTCAGCGGTGACACCGGCGATGTCGGGCACTCGTTCGACGGCCCCAGTCGCGAAGGCGAGAACTGTGCCTGTGGGGACGTCCTTCTCATCCCCGACCTCGAATTTCGAACCCAGCCGGACATCGATGCCGAGGTCATGCACTCGCTTGACCTGCCAGTCGAGGTAATCCCCGTACCGACCGAAGGAGGGCGCATTGGCCGCGATACGCAGCTGACCGCCCAGTTCCTCCGCGCGCTCGAACAGGGTCACCTTGGCGCCCGACTCGGCGGCCAGTGCCGCGAGCTCCAGTCCGGCAGGGCCGCCTCCGACGACGACGAGATCACGCGACATCCGCCGAACGCCCCACACCTCCTTGTATTCGCGACCAGCATGGGGGTTGACCGCACAGCCGAAGGGCAGCCCGTCCGTGTAGCGACGGTTGATGCATTCGTTACCACCCACGCACGGCCGAACGGACTCCGCCTTGCCGGCCTTCGCCTTGGCCAGAAGCTCTCCGTCGGCGATGTGCGCCCGAGACATGCCCACGATGTCCGCCTCGCCGGACTCGATGATGCGGGCCGCCACCTCGAGGCTGCTGACGAGTCCTGTGTGCACCACCGGCACGGACACCGCTTCACGGAAGCGGCGAGCGTATTGCGACCAGCCACCGGGCTCGTGGAAGTGGGGCTGGATGTAGCTGGGGTTTCCCCAGGGCGTACCGATCACCATGTGGAAGTAGTCCACCAGACCCATGGCATCGAGGGCACGGACGATCTCAAGACCGCCCTCGAGGTCGTATCCGTCGTCCTCGAACATATTCATCCGAACACCGAGAACCTTGTCGGGCCCGATCTCGGCGCGCATCGCCCGGAGGGTCTCCTCGGTGAACCGGAGTCGGCCGGCAAGATCGCCGCCGTACTCGTCCGTACGCTTGTTGGTCAGCGGCGACAGGAACCACTCGTGCAGGTCGTCGTGATTGGCGTGGAGCTCGAAGATATCGATGCCGGCATCGGCAGCGATTCGCGCCGAGTCGCCGTACTCCTTCACAAACTGCCGGACCTCGTCCCGGGTCAGCACATGCGGCATCTGGTTCGACCATTGGTTGCTCATGGTCGCCGACGGACTGTGCGGGTACCCGCCGATCAAGGTGAACTGCGCGGCGGCGAGCGCACCCGCTTCGTGCATCACTTCCACGAACCGCGGAACGCGCTCCGCATAGAGCGGGTTCCGGAAGATTCCTCCGGTCTCTGCGCTGAGTCCGGACGGCTCGAATCCGAGGTTGTAGAAGTTGCGCATCCGACCGGGGATTGTGGCCCAGGCGATGCCGGACTCCGCCCGGAGACGCAGATAGGCCAGGTTCTTCGCGGCCTCCTCCTCCGTGCCCCACAGGCTTCCGATCGCGGACTGGTGCGGCGACATCATGACGCGACTGCGCGCCACAAGGGGGCCCAGCTTAATAGGAGTGAACAGCTGCTCCAGGGCGTTGTTAGCCTTAATCTTAATATCCATTCCCATAGAATTGCATACTGCCTGATCCCGGTCAACGCCTCGCATCTGCTCAACGGCTTCGACTGCAGCTAGCCGTGTGGTCTACCTCTGTGCTCAATCGATCGAGGTGGGCATGGAGTTCAAGGCCGAAAATGCCGGCACACGTTGTTAAGGCTTCGACGATGGACGTTCCGACGGGGAGTAGCTCACGTCGCCGCGTCGCCGTCGGAGATCGTCCCTTTCGCGACCGAGCCCCTACCATCGCTGGACCGCTGTGCTGCTGGATGCCTTCAGCATATTTCTTCTAGGTATTAATTCGTATGAATACGGTAATCTAGGGCAAAGGTGGATTCGTCTGAAGTCGACGATGCCCAGTCTTGCATTGGCGCTTTGTGACAACAGCCGAAGGGTTTAGGCCGCCTAAATGCTGGGTATTTCGAATGAACTTCTTGCGGCAGGCTGTTGGTGTCGAAGCATTACGGGCGACATTTCGGTATCGCTGGCTGGTTCAAGCGTAGGTTCCAAGTGAAAGGCGCTGCAGATGACGTTTGTCCACGAGACCCCAGCGGCCAAATTAAAGAGCGGGGCCGAGGGTCTGTCAGAGTTCATGCGTGAAGTCGGCGGCAATCTTCTGACGCCGTCGGCTGGTGGCTCACTCGTGGGGGGCGCTGGCGATGACCCCAATGACCCCCGGCGCAGCCGCCATGGAATGGGCACGGTTGTATGCAGGCAGGAGAAGCTGATATCCCGAAGGCAAGATCGCGTGCTTCTCCAGAGCGCCTCCCGAATGGACCGCGAGACCGTAGTGCTGTTCCCCAGCGAGGGCGCACATCTCGTCGTCGTTATCAGCGGGGCCAATACCAAAGTACTCCCGCCCGGATCGAGGTCGATGTGGCGGCCGCAGACCTCGCTTCCCTGCCCTTGATGAGGTCACTGCTGGGAGACACCGGGAATAGCGCCGTGGCGCCACGAGCTCGCGGCTTCAGCCGCCAAGTAATCCGGCCCGGAGCAGAACCCAGGTCTCCTACAAGTACTAGATAACGAATGGTGCGAAGGCAAGCATGCAAAAGTAGGTCGAGGAGAGGAAGCATTGTCGAACGTGGCAGTTGAGCAGACAAATACGCTATGGACGAAGGATTTCATCCTGGCGCTGGTCACAAATTTTTTCATTACGATGGTCCACTACCTCCTGATAGTTTCGATGGCGCTCTACGCCGGTGAGCGGTTCGAGGCGTCGGACAGCGTGGCGGGCCTGGCGTCCAGTTCCTTTATCATCGGCTCGGTGGTGGCTCGGCTATTTGCCGGCAGGCTCATGGAGGTCGTGGGGCGTAAGCGGATGCTTATCGTGAGTCTCGCGGCCTGTACGATCTTGTCCTGCCTTTACATTCCCAGCGGCTCGCTCGGACTGCTGCTGACACTGCGGCTGCTGCACGGCATGGCCTTTGGGGCGGGAAATACCACACTCGCTGCCGGGGTGCAGGGGCTCATCCCGCCAGCGCGGCGCAGCGCGGGCACCGGCTACTTCGGAGTTGCCACAACGAGCTCGACCGCCGTCGGTCCGTTCTTGGCTGTGGTGCTCTCTGCGGGCGGCAACTACCATGGCATCTTCTGGTTTTGCACCGCGTCCTCGATCTGTGCTCTGCTGGTGGGATTGCTAGTCCGCCTGCCCGGCGCCTCCCCTGTTCTTGCATCGAGTCCATCGGCTCCGGCTCCGTCTCGGATGGGCAGGAGGCGCCTCAGCCTGACCTCATTTGTGGAAAAGGACGCCCTACCGATTTCGGTGGTCACGCTGCTGGGCGGCTTCGCCTACTCCGGTATCGTCGCGTTCCTGACCTCGTACACGCGGGAACAAGGGCGGGATTCCATGGCCGCCTTGTTCTTCCTGGTCTACGCCATCGCCGTCCTTGTCGCCCGGCTCGTCGTCGGACGAATTCAGGACCGCCGCGGTGACAACATAGTCATGTATCCGATGCTGCTGATATTTGCAGTGGGCCTGGCGCTGCTGGCGTTCCAGCCCGGCGTCCTCACGATCATGTTCGCGGCGGTGTGCAGCGGCCTGGGCTTCGGCGGCCTGATGCCCAGCGTTCAGGCCATGGCGGTCAAGGCTGTGCCCGAAGCGCGGATCGGCCTGGCTATCTCCACCTTCTACGTGCTCCTGGATGTCGGTGTGGGCTTCGGCCCGGTGCTGCTGGGCGCTTTCCTCCCGCTGACCGGATTTGCCGGAATGTATGCGGCCCTGTCCGCGTCTGTGGTCCTCACGATCGGGGTCTACCTCCTAGTGCACGGGCGGAAGCCGGAAGCCCGTCGGCCCGTGGGTGCTCATGTGGGGGGTGCCGCTGCTGGGGTCAAGTTGTAGCGGCTGCCGACGGGCCGGCTGGAGTTGGTGATGACGTAAGCGGCGATTTTAGGGGCTGCGGAAGCATCTGCTCAAGGCTTATCCCGTGGAGCGCGCTGTAGAAGCGAGGCGTGTGGGGGACGTTGAAGGCAAATGCCTTGGTGGCTGCGGCCAGGACAAGGAGGGGCACCCGCTACCCATCGTCGATCGTTCGTTCATCATCGAGGCAAGCATGAACCTGGGAGACCGGGCAACTGCCGGATACTGTCGCCGACATGTTTGATGCGAAGCGAAGTTAGGGTCAGGAAACGAGTCATCAACAAAACGAGGGGCGGCATCGCCGGCTGGCGCGAACAGTCCCAGCCCGTACTGTTCCATTAGGAACTTGCCGAAGCCCAGATCCACGATGTTGATCTGTCCTTTGAAGGCCAGCCTCTTTCACAGCCCCGGTAAGGCCGTGCGAGATGTTGGGCGAGTACGCCGACAGGAGGAGGGTCGTATCCGGGTGGGCCTGCAGATAGGTCTGCGTCTTCTTGAACGCATTGGCCGCAGTGTAGTCGGTATATACGGGTCAATTGTGTAGTCCACATTGTCCTCCGCGAACGTCCTAATAGGGACGTCTACGATGCTCTTGGACCGGCAGGCCCATAACGAGCCCGACCTTTGCTCGCCCGGTTGGCCTTTGCCGATGCGGCGAACCAACTGTCGATGAACAAGCCGGCGCTGTTACTACCCACGAGGTTCAAAATGTCCGCCGCCCAGATCTCAACAGCGATTTGCAAAGGGCCGAACCATCGTTGGGGCCTCTAACAGCGCGTCAAAGTTGCCCGGTTACAGTGCGGCCTACATCTGGTTGAGCTGTTTGCTGGGGGTCCTGTGCCCCGTCGAACACGGTGATATGAATGCCGAGCTCCTTGGCCGTCTTTTCCGCGGCGTGCACCTGCGCCTTACACGACAGTGAGCAGCATCACTGTCGATACGGCAACCAGCATTATGCGCGACTCGTTGTTTGCATTCCGTGCGAAACTGGCTGGACCAATGCAGGGCCGTTCCCGGGTATTACAACGTTTTTCCCCACATATCAAGAGCGGCGGAACGGCACCCCCCCACGGATCACCACGTGCGCCGACAAAATGGATCAACGGGACCTCAGTCGGATGCCCGCTGACCAGGCTCCGGACACCAGGAACGCGATCGCGGATTCTTCTCCGCTATACGTCGAGTACGGCAGGTAGGTGTTTGAAGAAGCTTTCGAGAGCACGTCACGTCCCAGAGTATAGGCGTCACCGGCCGAGCTTTATCGTCTACGAGCTCCCGCCATAGCAGAACGCGCCCCTTGACAAGATGCTGGTGTCTTCCCCTTGACGAAGGTACGCCAGGCTCAGCTTAAACACCCCTCCAAGGATGACCATATGACCGCAGTTCACCAGCTCCTGGCGACCTCTTGAAGTCCCTCACGCGGAGGCGTCGGCTGCCACACTCCCAAGGCAATCGTAGGGCCTAACGATTTGCGGCAGCAGACTTCGCCAACTTCGTTGGGCTCCAGAGCCCTGCGACTCTGCAGGCCGCGGGCCTTTTAGGAAATCTGCGCCCGCCAACGATTCCCGGCGTTGAGGTCCTTCATCGAGGCGCTCATCGACGTCGCTAACCCAGTGGGCTACACACAGGTATACGACGCGACAGCGGCAGCCGGGTCAGCGGTAATGGCCGGCCACATCAGCTTGACTCTCACGCCCGGGAGGCCAGTTGTGCACTGTTCATCTATTGGAGGCCTTGCAGCAGCAGGCCGAATGGGAGCATGTTACGCGGAACGGGATCGTCTGGATGCTTAGCGTTGCAAGCTCATCCTCGCGGCGGCTGGGATGGCCAGCATGACCACCCGCACCCCGTCCCGCGGCGCCCAGTCGACAAAGACATACGCAAATATCCCAGAGCCGCCGTACCAAGCTCGTCGACATCAAAGTTCTGGGGGAGGCCCTTCGATGTAGGCCGCACCTGGAGAAGCTGGTTGGGATGAGCGTGACGGTTCCGCTGCGTGTGCGATTTCTGCCCTAACCCGTGCCGACTTGAATGAGGATCTTTCCGGCTGCGCGGCGCTCGTCGAGGCTCGCGATGGCTTGCAGGGCTCGATCGAATGGGACGACGTCCCCAATTACCGGGTCGAACCTGCCCGATTGGATCTCGGGCAGTAGATTCATCCACTGCTCATGGGGGGAGATCCGTCCGTTTGCCATAAGTCCGCCCCAGCCCACACCGACCACCGCGATGTTGTTGAGGAGAAGACGGTTTACCTTCACGGTGGGGATGCTCCGACCGGCGAATCCGAGCACCAATAGCCGTCCATTCGCCGCCAGTGATCTCAGCGAGTCTGTGAACCGGTCACCGCCAACGGGATCGAGCACCATATCGATTCCGCGGCCACTCGTTATTTGCCGGATCTCCTGGAGGAATCCGTCGGGATGAATCACGACGTCAGCCCCGGCGCCGCGGGCGACGACCTCCTTGGCGGGGGTTGAGACCACCGCTATCACCCTCGCTCCAGCCAGCTTGGCACGCTGGATGAGCGCGACACCCAGTCCTCCCGCAGCACCGTGTATCAAAACGGTTTCTCCGGCGCGCAGATTGCCTCTTTGTTGCACGGCGAAGTCAGCGGTCAATACGTTCATCGGCATTCCCGCGGCGCGCAGGAAGTCTACCGAGTCTGGCAGCGGGAGCACCTGTTTCTCGTTTGCCACCGCATATTCGGCGAATGCCCCTGCGGGGCCGATCGCCGCCACTCTGTCACCGACGGCGTAAGGTGACATGGCGGGTGCACCCACTATCACTCCGGCGAACTCGCACCCGACTGTGAACGGAAGGGGGATCCGTAATTGGTAGTCGCCCCGTGTCTGCAGGACATCGGGGAATGTCACACCCGCCGCCTCAACGCGGATGAGCACTTCGTCGTTCGCGGGCACGGGTAGGGGAACTTCGTCCAGCCTCAGGGCGTGCGGTCCGCCATGTGTCGTGTTGCGGACAGCGCGCATCACTTTAGGGTGGATCATCTTGCCAAACGTCCCTTCGTGGTTGAGCGTCAGTCGACTGCGTCTGCGCTTCACCGCCAGACGGCGGGTAGGAGGCCCGGCTGAGGGTAAACCAGCCACACCCTATTCATTCTAATGAGTGTGAATTTTAGACTGGATCAGTTGGTGCACCTCCGAGCAGCTCCTACTGTCTATACAACAACTGCGCGCTATACAACAACTGCGCGCGCTACACTCTCCGATTCCACAAGAAGCCAATCCCCTCGAAGAGCCGAATTTTGGCCGCAAGTTGATAGACGGCGGGATATCCCAGGAATACATTCGGGGAGAGCAGGCTCGAGATAGGTCACTAGCCAGGCGACGGGTCTGACGATAAACCCGTAACTGGTGCCACGGGACGCCCGGGGGTCGTACCCACCAAAGCCAGGGCGATCGGCTTCGCGGAGCCCGAGTGGCAAACACCATCACGACATGCTTGGCACAGATGTCCCACAAGTGCGTCGGACATGCGGACGAGAAGGATGCGGATTCGGCATCACCCGGGGCGCTCCGTTCGGATGATCTCCATCTCGAACAGGGGCTGCAATTCACGGACCGTTGACGACGGGGTGAAGGGCGGATAATCTTCACTAAAGAGGCGGTTCATACCTATGAATGACAGGAATGCAATCGACAGCCTTAGAACGTAACTGTCGACGGCGGCAAGAGGCTGCCACCCACGTGGACCCCGCCCCCAAAGGAAAGGTCATGGACATTGAGGTTCAAGCCGATTGAAGACCACACGACGACAACCGACGGGAAGCAGAAACGGGATTCAGGCGCTAAGCGCGGCCATGTGCTTCTTAGCGCTGTCAGCCTGATGGCCGGAGCCGCGATCGTGCTCGCGGGTTGCAGTGCGCGCAGCCAGTCAGCTCCGGACAACTCCGCCGGACCTGATTCGACCGCAGAGATGGACAGGGCAGCGACGTTTGTTTGGGGAGCACCCGTGGCACCGACGATGCTGGATCCGCATAAGACGCCGAATTCTCAGGACGCCTTGTATCTACGTCCCGTCTACGACACGCTCGTCTCAGTGGGCAACGATGGGACGCTGTCTCCGCAGCTGGCGAAGGAATGGAAGTTCACCGACGATTCCACGCTGATGATGACACTGCGGGAAGGCGTTACGTTTTCCGATGGTGAGCCGTTTGACGCCGAGGCGGTCGTGGCAAATATCGAGGCGGGGAAGGCTGGCGGCCCGCAGCAGCAGGCCGCACTTGCCTCGATCACCTCCGTCAAAGCTGCTGACACCGCGACCGTGGTTCTCTCCCTGGGGGAAAAGCGCGGAACTACTCTGGGTCAGCTCGCGACGATGGCGGGCATGATGGTCAGCCCCAAGGCGATCAAAAGCGGCGATCTGGCCTCGACTTCGGCCGGGACCGGCCCGTACCAGATCACCTCGGTCAGGCCGGATGAGGTCGACTTGCAGCGCTCGGAGTCCTCATGGGTGAAGGATCAAGCGGGTGCTGCGGTGCTGAAAATGAAGGTCGTACCGGATCAGCAGTCGCGACTGAACCAGCTTAAGTCCGGGGAGATCACGGCAACGAACACGGACCTGAAGTCGTTCAAGGCACTGGGACCGGGCTTCCACAAAGCAGCTGCCGCCGAATACGGACAGCTCGTCATGCCGATAAATCAAAATGGCGTGTTCAAGTCAGTTGATGCTCGACGAGCCGTTGATCTGGCGATGGATCGAGCGGCGGTATTGAACGCGACCTACGGTGAGGGCGAGCCGAACGTCCAGCTGTTCCCGAAGAGCCATCCTGTGTTCGTGCCTGATCTTGAGCACGGTGCTGATGTGGAGGAGGCGAAGCGGTTGGCGGAAAGCTCCGGCCTCGCCGGCAAGACGATCCGGCTCCTGTCGTTGAACGTCTCCACCACCATGGCCGTGTCCGAAGGCGTCGCAGGAATGCTGGAAAAGGTCGGGGCGAAGGTTGAGATCGTCCCGGTTGAGGCCACGGTCCACACGCAGGAGTGGGGAACAGGGAAGTACGACCTCACCATCATCTACAACCTTGGGCACCCGGACCCTGCCGTTCTCTTCCAGAATCTGATCGGCGAGAACGCGGTGCTCAACCTCAACGGCGCTCCGCCCGCATCAGTTGCAGAACCCCTCGCTGCGGCGCTCAACACAGCACCCTCGGAGGAGCGCACCAAGACGCTCCAGGCTGTGGCCAAGGCCATCACCGAGGATGAAACGGTGCTTTCGGTGATGCACACCGCGATTCAGGTTGTCGGCGGGAAGTCCGCCGTGGGTCTCCGCCCGTACCAGACCGGTCTCCCGTCCCTGCGGGGTGTTGGGGTGGCTGCCAAGTGACGACTATGACACAAGTTGGAGCCAGGCGGTTCGGGTTACTTCGCTGCATGGCTCGTTCAATGGTGGAGCGACGCGGCTGGACGGGCCCTCGGAGCGTCCAGTGAGCAGCCACGTCTGGGCTATGGTCGGGAAGCGACTTCTGGCCACAGTCCCCATACTCGTCATGGTTTCGTTCGTGGTCTTTACCATGACGTACTTGATTCCTGGCGACGCTGCGGCGGTGATCGCAGGCGAATCGGCCACCAGGGAACAGGTGGAGGCCGTACGGGGGGAGTTGGGTCTTAACGACCCGTTCATCATCCGTTACCTCGAGTGGGCGGGCGGCGCCATTCGCGGAGACTTTGGGTTGTCCATAAGCCAAGGAAGGCCTGTAGGCGTCCTGATTGCCGAAGCACTTCCGGCAACAATGCAGTTGGCTGTGGGAAGCATGCTGATAGCGGTGTTCCTAGGCCTGCCGCTGGGGATGATCGCAGCTTCGCAGCCCGGGTCCTTATGGGACCGGGGGAGCGTCGTTTTGGCATCAATCGGACTCGCTGTGCCGTCGTTCTGGCTTGGAGTCATGCTCGTCGCTGTCTTCTCCGTGACTTTAGGTTGGTTGCCGACGGCGGGTTATGTGCCTTTGACTGAAGGCTTCGAGGAGTGGGCGGGACATCTTGTGCTTCCGGTTGTTGCCCTCGGCGTGACGGGAGCGGCTGAATTGATGCGTCAAACCAGGTCATCGCTCTCGTCGGTCCTACAGAACGATTACATCCGTACTGCCCAGATGAAAGGTCTTCCTCCGCGAGTGGTGGTTGCCAAACATGGAATGAAGAACGCTTCGCTCCCAGTGGTCACCGCGTTCGGTCTCCAAGCAGCAGTGATTCTCGGCGGAACGGCGGTCATCGAGTCGGTGTTCGCGATCTCCGGCGTCGGACGATTGGCGGTGGCGGCCATCTCAACTCGCGACATGCCGGTAGTCCAGGGTGTGGCCCTTCTCGTGACAGTTATGGCGGTTACCGTCAATCTCCTGATGGATCTGGTGACTATGTACCTCAACCCGAAGCTGGACCTCTCGTGATACCGGAGATGGCCCCGGAGGGCCCGACAACCGATGAAGCGGTCCCAGCAACAGCGGAACGTAGCGATGCCGCGGTAGTGGGTGAGCGCCCGCTACGTCGATTCATCCGCCGCTTCCGCCGCGAGCGGCTCGCGGTGGTGGCTCTGATTGTGCTGGCCCTGTTCGTGGCAGCTTCCGCTTTGGCCCCTGTGCTTGCGCCCTACGACCCCAATGCCCAGAACTTGGCGAACCTGCTTGCACCCCCCGGTTCGGAGGGCCACCTGCTCGGGACAGATCATCTCGGGCGGGACATCGTGAGTCGTCTGTTGTACGGAGGCCAGGTTTCGTTGCTTGCCGCAGTGCAGGCAGTAGCCGTAGGCGCTGCCCTCGGAGTGGTACCCGGTCTCTTGGCCGGATATCTGGGCGGACGTACCGACTGGTTGATCATGCGGGTAACGGACACAATGATGTCGTTCCCGCCGCTGATCCTGGCGATGACTGTTATCGCGGCATTGGGGCCGGGACTCGTCAACGCGATGATTGCGATCGGCATCCTGTTCGCGCCGCGGTTCTTACGCATGGCCAGGTCGGCGGTTTTGGCGGTACGCGAAGAGGTCTTCGTAGAAGCGGCGCGGTCGATGGGAATTCCCAGGTGGCAGATCATGTCTCGACACATCGTTCCGCACACGGTTGCGCCGCTCACGGTGACTGTATCCGTGCTGGCAAGCCACGCGATGTTGGCTGAGGCCGCACTCAGCTTCCTCGGACTCGGTGTTCAACCACCCGATGCGAGTTGGGGCGTGCTGATCGCCATCGGGTACCAGAACATCTTCACCGCGCCGGACATGATTCTCTGGCCCGGTCTGTGTATCGCTGTAGTCGTGTTGGCGTTCAACCTCTTGGGTGACGGCATTCGGGACTCCCTGGGTCGCGAGACCCGGCACCCGGTGAAGGAGTAGTTATGTCTGATGTTCCCCTACTAGAGATTGTCGATTTGACGATAGACGTGGCCGCTGAAGGACGGTGGCGCCGGGCTGTAGACGGTGTGAGCGTGACGGTCGCGCGGCAAGAGATCCGAGGTCTTGTCGGCGAATCAGGAAGCGGAAAGACGCTCACCGCTCTGGCGGTTATGGGTTTGCTCTCAAAGACGAGCACCCGGGTGGTCGGGGGGCAGATCCGCTTCAATGGAGTAGATCTACTCTCCCAATCACCCCGGGAGTTGAGGCGGTTCCAGGGGGCGCAGCTGGCCATGGTTTTCCAGGAGCCGATGTCGAGTCTAAACCCGGCCTTCACTGTCGGAGATCAGATCAGTGAGGTGCTGCGTCACCACGAAGGCATGTCCAAAGGCGCCGCTCGGACGCGCGCGGCTGCACTGCTGAATGACGTAGGGATCCCTGAGCCGACGCGACAGCTGGACCGCTACCCTCACGAGTTCTCCGGAGGCATGCGACAACGCGTAATGATTGCGATCGCGCTGGCATGCAAGCCGCAGTTGCTAATCGCGGACGAGCCAACAACCGCGCTTGACGTTACGGTGCAAGCACAAATTCTCGACCTCATCCGAGGGCTCTCCGCGGAGTATGGAATGGCGGTTCTGTTCATTTCGCACGACTTGGGCGCGGTGGCGGAGTTGTGCAGCGAAGTTACCGTCCTTTATGCCGGTGAGGTTGTCGAGTCCGGAACGGCTCCCTTGCTCTTCAGCACGCCGAAGCACCCTTACACGGGGGGGCTCTTGGCATCGGTGCATTCGTTGGACGACACCAGCAGACTGGGTTGGATTGAAGGCAGGCCGCCGCAGCCCGGTCGTTTCCCCGTGGGCTGCAGGTTTCATCCGCGCTGCGTTTTTGCCTCAGCTAAATGCGTGGATTCACGCCCGGAGCTGCGCGCATTAGACGGACGCCAGGTGAGGTGCCTACGTGCCGAAGAGATCGAGTTGGAAGGCAGACCATGAACTCTGAATTAGTTCTTGACATGGAGCAAGTTTCCATCTCCTACCCCGTCAAGGGTCCCGTGCGGTCCAAGAGACTTCGTGTGGTTTCAGATCTTGACCTCACGGTGGCACGTCACGAAACAGTCGCATTGGTCGGTGAGTCAGGTTCGGGTAAGTCGACAACCGCGCGCGCAGCCCTTCGGCTTCTCGACAGCGAGACGGGCCGTATCTCGTGGGCGGGTGTGGACGTCACCCAGTTGTCCGAGCGGCAACTGAGGCCGCTGCGCTCGCGAGCCCAGATGATCTTTCAGGACCCATACTCGTCCCTGAACCCGGCGATGACGGTGTTTCAGCTGATCGCTGAGGCACTTGGGCAGACGAGCCTCCCGAGGACGGAATGGCGCGGCCGGGTGCAGCAACTGCTCGAGGACGTGGGCCTCAGCTCGGGTCATGCGGACCGGTACCCATACGAGTTCTCCGGCGGCCAGCGCCAGCGTGTCGCCATCGCGAGGGCGCTCGCTTTCGAACCCGACCTCATAATCTGCGACGAGGCGGTGTCCGCGCTCGATGTCTCGACACAGAACCAGATCATGGCGCTGCTCGCGCGGCTTCGAGAGGAGCATGGGATCGCCTACCTGTTCATTAGCCATGATTTGGCCCTTGTCCGGCACCTGGCCCACCGAGTGTTGGTGATGTACGCCGGCCGCGTGGTGGAGTCAGGTGCCCCGAAGGACATCTTCACCTCGCCCAGACATCCATACACCCGCGCACTTCTGTCCGCAGTGCCGCAGGTTTCGGCCCGGTCCCGTCAGGAGCGCGGGGCACGAATTGAGCTACCCGGAGACGTGCCACGACCCGGCTCCGTCACCCGGGGGTGCGTTTTTCGCTCCCGCTGCCCCTGGGCTATGCCCATTTGCGCCGAGGAGATGCCAGAGCCTTTCATCACAGATGAGCAGACAATGGCCAAGTGCTATCTGCACACAGTGGGACCGAAGCTGCAGGGCCGCTCCGTGTCTTCGCTCCCAATACCGACGGTCCGGGACCGTACGGCCGGCGAATCCACGTCGGTCACGCCGGAGCCGTCATCTGGCACCCTTCGCAGGTGATCACCAAGGTTTATTCGCACACAATAGGCAGACCCTGTATTTGTAGATGGAGTCTGCCTCGGGTGCTGTCCCACCGTCAAGCTGGCGGCGCAGAAAGGTGCGACTGAACGGGCCGGTCCGATCGCCACTGCATCGACCACTTCGACGACCCGTACGACCTGGCGCACCGCTTCTCGTCGGGAGACATCATCGTCGGCGGCGGCATCGGTTGGAACGTGGTCGCCAGCATGTCGACGGCGACCGTACCAAACTTGGTATCACCGAGCTCGCTCACTCGAGAAGCGTGACGAACGCGCCGACGAGTTCCCGGGTGTCCTTCTCCAGCTCTGGGACAGTTGGAGAAGGACGCGATCGTGGTCGACAAGGCGGCCGGAGTCTGCGTCGACTCCGCCAAAGTGCACGGAATCGACCATATTGGTAGGCAGTACTCGCTGCGAGACCAAGCGTTTCTGCCTCTCACGCCGCAAGGCCGTCCCATTCTCGTGCAGGCCAGCTCGTCGGCACCCGAAATCACGTCCGCCGCCAACACTCGGAGGCAGTCTTCACAGCGCAGGGCACCATCGAGGAGGGGCCCGCCGTCTTTCCCAACCCCAAGTCGCGGGCCCAGTCACAACGGACACAACCCGAGCACGGGCTGGTCCTACCCGGGCTCGTGACGATTATCGTGGGCGTAGCGGCGAAAGTGCAGCCAAGGCGCTTGAACTGGAACTGATTGTGGTTGATCAAGCTCACGCGCAGCTGGTCGACCACGCCAGCGTCCCGATCGAGCGCATTGCCCTCGACAGTCCTCGGCCAAACGACACCCGGCGCCGGGGCAGCCTCTACGAGATCAAGGCGATAGTTCGCCGAGAGAACCTCACCGGCCGAGAGTTGCTCACTAGGCTCGACGGTAGCCGCGGCCACCAGAAGCGCGCCGGCAGGCCCGAGCAAACGGCCGACGTCATCGCATCGTGCTTCAATACGGGCGCGTCCGACGTCCCCCTGGTCGTGCCGCTCACCCTGCATGGGGGCTGGAGGACTCTACGTCGATCATGTCATCCGTATCCGCCGCACACGCGGGCTCTCCCGTAGCGTCTATGAAGCGGAAACCCTGCGCGGGCTAAGGTCTGCCGATGCCCCCAGGGGCGCACCAGGAAATCTCGGCGACTTCGACGCTCTGCGCATCGTTGAACCGGTAGTGGGTGGATTCGCCACTACACTCAGTTCACTTGGCGATAGGACGACGCGAGCGTCTCGGCCTGCCGGGAAATCACCTCTGGCGCCGGGTGGGTTAAGATGTAGGCGCGATTCTCGAGAATCCCATCCAGCACCATCGGGCCCACCCAATCGGGATCAATCGGCTGCATATTATGCGTAACCCTTGTCTGGTCTGTGACGACGTCTTTATTCTCCGCGCCGAGCGCTTCCCAGTTGTCGACATAGCTAGCCCACGGGACGACAGGCCGCGCCTCCGACCGCTCAGCCTCCGGACGGAGACGCTCGCTGGTGGAAATACGCGTTTTCACTGCTCCTGGCACAAGAACGGACACCGCGATGTTGAAGCCGGCGGCCTCGTACTCGGCTCGCGTCACCCGCGACAGCCCATCGACCGCACACTTGGCAGCCGTATAGGCAGAGTGCCCCGGTGAAGCGTTGAACACTCCGAATGATGTGGTGTTTATGATGTGCTTCGGTGCGACGGTCTCACGCATCCGCGGGACGAATGCCCTATGACCGTTGAAGACACCCCAGAAGTTGACGTTCATCATCCACTCGAAGTCTTCGAGGCTGGCATCCCAGCTTGAGCGGAAGGGGCGCCAGGTGACGCCAGCGTTGTTTGCCAGCACAGCGATGTCGCCGAACTCCTCGTACGCAGCGGCGGCCAGCGCCTCGACTTGGTCGAGCTTGGAAACATCCACCGGCACCGCAATACTGTTCACGCCCAGTTTCCGGACCTCCTCAGTGACCGCGGCCGCAGCCTCCGAGTCAACGTCGGCAATGACAATATTCATACCTTTTTCTGCGAGGCTGAGGGCGATCGAACGACCCATTCCGCCGCCCGAGCCGGTGATCACCGCTCCACGACCTTGCAACTCTTCCAGTTTCACGGAGTCTCCTTATCAGACACGGGTCGGCAAGGAGCGTAGAAGCGCCGATGAACCCGGGGTGCCCGGATCGCTTTGCATCCTCGCCGTCTCGCACTAGCATGGCATGTAACTCTTATTATGAATAGTCTGTTTACGGCCAATCTTCTTGGCAGTGGATTAACGCTTTCAAGAGCAGAAGTCGACCGAGACCCAAATTGAGGTGGAGTTGTGACGAGTAAGACCGTGCCAGCGCCCTTGGCTGGCAAGCGTGCGCTAGTGACCGGCGCCGCCCAAGGCATCGGACGAGCCACCGCGGTGATGCTGGCCCAACAGGGTGCGGCGCACGTAATCGTGACCGACCGGAATGCGGAGCTGGCTGAAGAGACCGCTGAACTGGTGCGCGGAATGGGTGCCGAGGCGACCGTTCTGCTGGCAAACCTCCGGAGCTCGGCTGAGATCGCTGGGCTGGTTGAAGCCTCGGTAGCTGCCATGGGAGGGCTCGATACCCTGGTCAACAACGCGGGTGTCGTCGATTCCACCCTCACTGACGTCTCAAGGGTGGACACCCTTGAGGAGGAAAACTGGGACCTCGTCTTCGATGTCAACGTTAAGGCGATGTGGCTCTTGACCAAGCTGTCCGCGCCCCACCTGCGACTCGGCAACGGCGCTGCAATTGCCAACTGCTCCTCGGTCGCCGGACTCACGGGATACCCAATGGCGCCGGCGTACTGCGCCAGCAAGGGAGCGGCGATTCAGCTTACCCGCGCGTCTGCAGTCGACCTCGCGCCACACATCCGGGTCAATGCCTACTGCCCCGGGGCGACCAGCACTCCGATGCGTGACCGGATCCTTGATGTTGCGCCGGATCGAGAAGCGGCCGAGCGCAAGTCGGCGGCATCCTCTCTGATTGGGCGGGCGGGCCGGCCGGACGAGGTGGCGGGTCTGGTGGCCTTTCTCGTCTCCGACGCCGCGTCGTTTGTGAACGGCGTCGTCGTGACCGCGGACGGAGGCGCACTCGCCTGGCGGGGCATGAACTGAAGGCATCGCGTCGGCATCTGGTTCGTCGCTGCGTGACGAACGATGGCGTACTGCGGACCACCGGGCCACGTCTGGGCCCAACAACTCCTGTACTGAAGCTTCGGCGGTCAGACTGGGCATCGCGGGAATTCAGTTCACCTTTCTGGCGGGCGAAATCGTCCACCTCCCGCTTATGAAGGCGTCGCAGTAGATCAGGGTGCCAGCCGTCATGACGTCCTGCCATGAATTCCGGGCGTGAACTGTGAACGAGTTTCCCATTCTCAGGGGCCACTGAAAGCCTTACGCACCCCGGCGGCATCGCGCGGGCACCATGACGGCGTCGGGAGAATTTACGCGTGGCTTTCGCCGCTTCGTCACGTCGGCTGGCGGGGCATTCGATCAATTCTCGCCGTCGTATATTCGCTCGTCACCCGGCGACGAGGCCGCCGTCTACGGGGATTGCCGCCCCCGTAAGATAGCGGCTGAGGTCGCTCGCCAGGAATAGCACCGTTCCAGCGATTTCGTCCGGCTGTGCGATCCGACCAAGCGGAACGTTGCTCATGTACGCATCGACGCGTTGCTGCACGTCTTCGGTAAGCTCCTCGCTGCCGTAGAACCGCGACAGCATCGGCGTCTCAGTGATGCCGGGGCAGATCGCGTTCGCTCGGATGCCCTCAGGGGCGAGGAGCAAAGCGACGGACTTCGCCAGCATAACGACGGCGCCTTTCGCGGCAGAATACGTGGGGCTGCTGGGGGAAGCTACCAGCCCCGAGGTGGACGCCGTGTAGATGATCGACGCCTTCCCAGAAGCGCGCAGAAGGGGAAGCAGGCGTTGCGTGAGTACCGTCGGGGCCCAGACATTGAGCCGCATGCTCCGCTCCCACCTGGCGTAGTCGACGTCCAGTCCTTGAGGGGCCGGGCCGCCGGCATTGTTGAAGAGGATGTCGATCTGGTCGTAGCGAGAGGTCACGGTTTCGACGAACGAAGCCACCGACGAATCGTCGAGCAAGTCGACCTGGATCGCGCAGGCCGTACCTCCGCCCTGCTCGATTTCATCGACAACTGCGTCAGCGCGCGCAAGGTCCATGTCGGCGATGATCACAACGGCGCCGGCGCGGGCGAGGCGGAGCGCCGAGGCGGCGCCCATCCCAGAAGCTCCTCCCGTGACGACCGCGATTCGCCCCCCTAGATCCAGTTGATCCACTTTCACTCCCTCCAGTATTTGGCCTTGTACTTCAAGCTACCGTATTATTGCTATCATTCGCCAGGATTTTCGTCCACCCTCCACGTTCTTTTGAATAAGGAGTAGGCGGACTGGACCCGTTGGTCGACTCCGCCGAGTTCTTCGAAGTGGTTTCTCGGCATTGCGGTCCTGGGGAGCAGAATTGCGCCGAGGCCCTCGGTGATGATCTGCGCGATGTCGCGGCCACGGAAGCCTTCGTCGCAGGGGGTAAACTTCACGGACCGGATCAGCGGCGGCCATTCGTGAGCAGTGCCTATGTGGCTTTGCGTTCACCGATCTTCGGTCAGCCAGTCCCCGGATCACGGGCATGCCTTCGGGGGCGCTGATCAAGTAGAGCCGAAAGTCGCAGAAAAACCGGCAATGGGAGTCGCAATAGCTGCACCTGCCTGGACGGGAAGGTTGAGCGTTTTACCGGTTCCCGGTATTTGCCGAACCGGACAGGCGTGGAGTCCACAAGCCGCAGGATCTCGTGCCAGGACGGCGTGTCCTGGCCATGGTGGCGACCAGTGCGGCGATGAGCGAACCGCCGGCGTGGACGCGTTTGTTGTAGCCGGAGTGGCACGGGATCTGCTGGAACCCCGTGCACTTGTGCCGGTACGGAGCGTATCCATCGTGATCCCGATGACGAGCCCGTGCAGCAGTAGTTGGGCCACGACCAGCCGCAGGAGCTCGGCGCCTTAATTCCGTACCGGATGACTCCGGATCAAAATGACATTCTTGTGTGGTTCCTTTCCCTGTCCTTGGCGATAAGAGTCGTTTGCGAGGCCGGCCCGACGGGCTTCGGTCTGGCCCGATTCCTGCTGGACTCTCGGATAGAACAGTGGTCGTGGCACCATCGAAATTCCAGGGTCCGCTCGGTGGCCGAGTATGAACCAACACCAAGGGTCCGCTGCATTGGCCTGGCTGCTGAAGCGGGGACAGGTCACGGGTAAGAATTCCCTCAGCCGACCAGGAAGCAGCGCGGACCTGGTTCGCTTTTGCGAAGACGTCCGCGGCGATCTGAAGCGTTCCCGCCACCGCATCTGCAACCTGCTGCTGCGCCAAGGCGTCGTATATTCCGGCAGGCAAGCCTGGACTGTTCCCACGGACTCTGGCTGGCCCGCCAGGGTTTCGATAACCGGCCCGGTAGCTGACCTACGAGTCCGCTCGAGGTGATGCATCAGATCTCGGACCGCCTCGACCAAGCGGCCACACCGAAGTCATTCAGCAGTAGATACACCTAGGGACCCGGTCATGGCAGTCTCTGCTAAAGATGTCAACGCAGATCGCCCTCGCCCGGGCCGTGAAGATCGGCGGCTGGGACCTGTTCACCGGCTCCACAATCGGCGCTTACCTGGGCTCGGTCCCGACATATCAATCCTTCGGCGCGCCCCGGTCTCTTGGCTCGATCGAGCGGTTAAACCGGACAACCACTGATCGGGTAACCCGCCAACCATTGATCGGGCACCTGGCGCTCGATCAAGAACGTATACATGCACTACGTGCAAGAGAGCCCATGGCATTGGCCGTGGATGGAAAACCTGCAGTCTATCGATCCGGGGCGATTCAGGACGCAACTCAAGTGATTGCGATGGTTTTGACCCGCAGGAACTCGGAGAGACCCTCCGGGCCGCCTTCACGGCCGTACCCGCTCAGGCCCAACCCCCCATAAGAACGATTCGGCATCATGCTGGGCGCACCGTTGATGAGGGTCACCCCGGCCTCTAATCGCTCCGCCACGCGGTGCGCTCGACGAAGGTCGTTCGTCTGGATGTACGAAACAAGACCGTATGGGGTCGCGTTGGCGATAGCTATGGCATCCTCTTCGGAGTCGAAAGGAATCACGCTCAGAACGGGACCGAAAACCTCTGTCTGGGCTATTTCGGAACGGGGGTCAACGCCAGCGAGCACGGTGGGTTCCAGGAAGTAGCCGCCGGCGAGTCCGTCGCCCGTCAGCCGGCGTCCGCCGTGAGCGAGAGTAGCGCCGTCTTGCGTCGCTCGCTGCGTCAGCTGGGAGATCCGGTTTAGGGCTGCATCGTTGATGACGGGTCCGACGTCCGTCGCCGCGTCGAAGGGGTCACCCACGATGACGGACGAAGCCGCCTTTACTGCCCGATCGACAACTTCGTCGTAGATGTTGCGCTGAACCAGCATCCGGGCCGGCGAACCACAGGTCTGTCCTGCCAGGGTGCTAACGGCGCGGGATGTGCCCCAGGTGACCGCGGCGTCAATGTCGGCATCATCGAAGATGATATAAGCGGCCTTCCCACCGAGTTCCATAACCGCCGGCTTCATCTGTTCCGCGCATGCCCGCAGGATCAGTTTTGCGGTGCTGGGTCCGCCGGTGAAGGAAATCTTCTTCACCAACGGATGCTCTACCAGCCTTGCCCCGGCGGCCGCCGTCCCCGGGACGATGTTGATGACCCCCTCGGGGAATCCGGCTTCCTCGGCGAGTGCTCCGAACAGGTCGGCTGCGAACGGCGTGAATTCAGACGGTTTGATCACCACAGTGTTGCCCGCCGCCAGCGCGGCCGGCACCTTCATTCCGATTGAACCCATAGGAGCGTTCCAGGTGATGATGATCCCGATCACCCCGTAAGGCTGGGGTAACTCGTAGCTGAACTCACCGTCAGGACCAAAGGATGAAGCAACACGCCCCTGCAACTTATCCGCCGCGCCGGCGTAGTAACGGGTCCACTCTAGCGGAAGGGTGAAAAGGTCCTTCGCGGTCTTGACCGGGGTGCCGTTGTCTAAAACTGCAAGGCGGATGAACTCGTCCCGGTTCGCTTCCATCAGGTCAGCCAGTCTGAGGAGGAGCCGTCTGCGTTCGGCTGGGCGGGTGTCCCGCCACCTCAAGTGTGCCTGATGGGCGATTTCGACCGCCCGATCAATCTCTTCGGGTCCCGCCAATGGAATCTCACGGTCAGGCCGTCCGGTCGTCGGATCGATATGACTGTATATGCCCCCCGATCCTTCGAAAAGGACATGCTTTCCGATTCTCAAACCGACGGTGGGTCGACTCCGGTCCAACTCAACCTTGTTCATCGAGGTGCCTTCCAATCTGACCGTCCAGTTCCTCGACTGGTTCGTCTACGTTGACTTCAAAACTGGTTGCCTAAGGTGGCGCTCGTCACTGGGAAAGGAATCTAGGCGTACCATTGACATTGTTATAGACTACTTTAGCCGAATCAAAACACACTGGCGTGGATCGGGGAGAAATTGCTAGACCAAACGATAAGTGAAGCTACCCCGGGTTCTATGGAATCCAACAACGGGCAGCGGTACCTTGACATTGCGCGGGAGCTCAGGCCTCTTATTGAAGCTGAGGCTGATGAGATGGAGCGAAACCGCAAAATCTCCCCAAAGGTGATCGAGGCGTTCAAAGGGGCTGGCCTCCCCTGGATGCTCGTTCCGGAGGCGGCTGGCGGCGGTGGTCTCCGCGTGACTGAGGCGATGAAGGTTATTGAACAAGTTGCGTCCATTGACGGGTCCACGGGGTGGTGCCTGAATGTATATACCATCGGGGCGGGGTTTCAGGCGGGCGTGTTGCCCGAGGCAGCCACGATGCACTTATTCGGAGGGGAGCGAAAGCGGCTCACCTGCGGCGCAGCGGTTCCCGGAGGACGCGGAACATTCGTTGATGGTGGAATTCGTGTCACCGGCCGTTGGCAGTTCGGGAGCGGCAGCGATTACGCGGACTATATCGGTTGCGCTGCGACGATGTACGACGACCAGGGCAACATGCTGATGATCGACGACGGTGTGCCCGACATGCGTTTTGCCTTCGCACCGCGTGACCAAATCCAGTTCCACGGCAACTGGGATGTTGCGGGGCTGGTAGGCACCGGCAGCGTGGACTACTCCGCGACCGACCTGTTCGTTCCCAACGACTTCGTCCAGAGGCTGACGGGCGCCACCCCGGTCCGGCCAGAACCCATGTATCAGATGGGCTTCAACGGCCTCTTCGCTTCAGGCCACAATGCGATCACCCTCGGTTTGATGCGGGGTGCGTTGCGTGAGGTTGCGAAGCTGACTGATGGCAAGAACCGAGGAGGCTACCCGGTTCCTGTGAGCGACTATCCGGTCTTCCAGTACGAGTTCGCCAAGCATGAAGCGGAGTACCAGGCCGCACGAGCATATGCGCTGAATACTGTCGAGCAGGCGCAGCAGATGGCCGAGCATGCGGGTCAGGCGACTCCCGAGCTCATGAGCCGTATGCAGCAATCGGCGACCTGGACTCACAAAGTCGCCGAGCGAGTTGTCAATTTCGCGCGACTGTGGTCGGGGTCGCCCTCCTTCCGTCAGCCTAGCCGGATAGGACGGGTCTTCCGTGATATGGCCGTGGCGACCCAGCATCTTCAGGTCGACGACATTTCGTTCGTCAATACGGCGCCCGACCTTCTCGCCGCGTGGAAAGCACTCTGACTCAATCGCGAACAGGTGTCTGTCATAGAGAACCAAAGCCAGGCACCTGGCGAAGGCTACAGGAGCCGGACTGTCAAGCTTGACGACAGCGAAACGGACCGAAGTCGCCGAGGCCCAGAAACACATCTAAGGACACAGACCTATCAAAGGGGCGAAGATAATGTACGACGGTGACACAGACGCGGATAGAGCGGGGCGTCCGCTACGTTTTTGCTTGTTCACGACGAACGCCCCGGCGGGTATTCCAGGGTCACCCTGGAACCAGCCGCTTGGTGTGGGACACGACTACCGGTCGCTGAAATCGTGGACTGAGCTCGCGCGGGGGCTCGAGGAGGCGAAGTTCGACGGCCTTTTCCTGGCGGATCACTCCGGCGTCCATGACACCTACGAGGGGTCGCGTGATGCCGCGGTGCGCTGGAGTGTCGGGTTCCCGAGCAACGACCCAAGCGCTTTGGTGGCCGCGCTTGCGGGGGCGACCGAGCACCTGGGACTTGCCTTCAGCGCAAACGTGATTCAGGAGCACCCGTACAGCTTTGCTCGGCGTGTGGCTACGATCGATCACCTCACCGAGGGCCGAGTGGCGTGGAACATCGTGACTTCGTTCCAGAAGTCGGCCTGGCGGAACGTCGGATTCGAAGACATTGCCTCGCACGCTGACCGGTATGTGCGCGCGGAGGAGTATGTAGATGTGTTCTACAAGCTGCTCGAGGGCAGTTGGGAAGATTGCGCCGTCATTCGGGACGTGGAAACCGGAGTCTATGCTGACCCGACGGCCGTGCATTCCATCGATCACGTTGGTGAGCTCTACAGCTCTGCCGGACCGATATCCGTAGAACCCTCCCCTCAGCGGATGCCCGTTCTGTTCCAGGCGGGCTCCTCGAACGATGGTCGCTCCTTCGCTGCCCGAAATGCGGAGGCGATTTTCATCGGAGCGAGGAATCCGCGCGGCGCAGCGGCTGTCGTGGACGACATGCGGACGCGGGTGAAGCAGGAAGGCCGGCGCCCCGAGGACCTCCTGGTATTCCAAGCGCTTAAGTGCATCACCGCTGCTACCGAGGAGGAGGCGGAGCGGAAGGCCGACGAGATGCTTAGCTACTGGAATGACGAGGCGAGTCTCGCGTTCCAGAGCGCCACGCTGGGTGTTGACCTGAGCACAGTCGAACTAGATACCCCAATCGGTGACATGGACACGAACGCAATGCAGGGAAACCTTCGTGCACTCTTAGAGGCCGCGCCCGACAAGCAGTGGACCTTCCGTGACTTCGCGAAGTGGACGCAAAAGCCCGACGTGGTAGGGACTGGTGAGCAGGTCGCCGATGCCATTGAGGAGTGGGCGGCAACAGGCATCGACGGCATCAACCTCATATTCATTAACGGACCTGGAGAGCTCGCAGACTTCTCCCGCTACGCCGTGCCGGAACTGCAGCGCCGCGGGCTCATGCAGACGGAGTACGCGTCAGGCACGCTCAGGCAGAAGTGGTTCGGGGCTTCTCATGTGAATGAGCGTCATCCGGCCGCGAAGTACCGGCGTGGCGCGGGCAGTGGAAAGGGCGTGGCCTGATGGCGGATTCGATGATTAAGATCGAGCCGGACCTCTTCCGCCGCGTCCTGGGTCACTTCCCCACCGGCGTTGTGGTGGTGACGGCAATGGGGAAAGACGGAAACCCGGTCGGCATGGCCGTGAACGCGTTCACGTCCGTCTCACTGGAGCCGCCGCTGGTCGCCTTCTTCCCCGCCGTCTCATCCAAGACCTGGCCTGAGATCGAATCCTGCGGTGGCTTCTGCATCAACATCCTGAGCACGCGGCAGGAGAAAGTATCGCGAGGTTTCAGTCGGTCCGGTACCGACAAGTTCGCGGGGGTGCCGTGGTATCCGTCACCCGGCGGTATGCCTGCGTTGGAAGACGCAGTGGCCTGGATCGACTGCGATTTGTTCCGAGTGGATGAAGCGGGAGACCACTACGCCGCGTACGGGCGGGTGAAGGACATGCGGCTTCAAGAGGGCTCGGGCCCATTGGTGTTCTTCCGGGGTGGCTATGGCGGCTTCGAACCGGTGTCCCTGGTAGCCGGGGACCCCCGCAACGATCTGGGAGTGCCCCTGCGCTTGGTTGACCTCGCGCGCCCTGCGCTCGAAGAGTTCACCGAACGCTCGAACACGCAGGTGGCAGTGACCGGTCTGGTCGGCGACGAACTCGTCGTCCTCGCAGTGGCAGGAGCGCCAGCGGAGGACCGTGCGTCGGGCACGTTCGTGGGCGTGCGAGTACGCGCCGTCCCACCGATCGGAGGAACCATCATGGCGTGGGAGCCCCATGAACGTGTGGCAACCTGGACGGCGTTAGCTCCCGCAGAGGAGACCGAGAACGTCCTCTCGCGGCTTGAGGCCATTCGTCGCTCGGGCATTGCCTACTCGCTCGAAGGCGGGGGTATCAAAGACTGGCAGGACGCGATGTCGGAAGCTTTCGAGGACAGGCAGTCGCGAGAGAAGATGCTTACGAAGCGCACGCGTGAGCTGATGGTTCCGCAGGTTGATGAACGGGATGCGGCACGCGTGCGTAACGTGCATGTCCCGGTCTTCGATGCCAGCGGGCGGGTCGGCCTCGTGCTTCACGTGGGCGGGTTCGAGCCTCTCGACAACGAGCGCCTCGCGGAGTTTGTTGCTGAAGTGAAAAGCCTCGCCGGCAACATCTCGAAGCTGGCAGCGAGCTGATCCGACCGGTGCAGGTAGATTCCGCATCATTTGAGTAACCTGCGTCCGCACGCTTTGGTGGCGGTCGTGTCGCGACACTATTAACTACGCCAGCAAGGGAGTGGTCCGCCGTGCTACGGCTTAGGCGAGGGCGGTCGCCACGGCGTACGGGCAGTTCGAGTCATGCTCCGGTTCGGTGACGACGGGTCGGGCATGAAACGCCCCGCGGCAGGTTTCCGGCGGGGCGTTGAGTATTGCCGAGAGGGTGGGCTTCGTCGATGACGACCACGGGCAGCGGGATCGTTCGTCCAATCCCGGCCGGCAGGGACGCGGTCTGGGAAGCCAGGCTTATGAGTAGAACGCGGCTGCCGCCGACAGTGGCCATGATTGCCGCGTGGATCCCGCGCACAGTGATCGTGGGTCGGCGATGTAGATGATCTCGGGTTTCGGGAGGTTTCGAGCTGGGCCAGGGCGGCGAGGACGGCGACCGTTTTTTTGGCGCCGTCCTAGCCGGTGATGACGCCGGTCTGACTGACGCACCGCTGGACCGCGCCTTCGCTTCCCGGTGTATGGGTGGGGGTGCAGGGTTTGGGGCGGAATGCAAGGGCCCGAAAGGCATGCGGGTGAAGCCGTAGTGGGACTGCAGGTTCTCAATGCACATGCTGTCAGTGAAGGCGTAGTCAGAAGCGCTACCGGCTGCCCACCGGCGAGGGAAAGCTAGTTCGACTGATCGGCCGCGACCGAAGGGCTGCCAGGGTTTCGGGCGTGCTCGTCCTTGACAGGGTGTTGGAAACGTCTATTGTAATAGATAGCATGATTCGATTATAGTTCAGCGTCGAAGCAATGAAGGCGGTTTCCGCCGAAGGCTCGCATGGAATGTGCAGGGATGATGGCGCCCGTTCTAATCCGGACGCCGGGAGTGGAGGCAACTGTGGCGCAGACAGCCAAGGCTGTAGTATTCGAAGGCCCGGAAAAGTTCGTCTTGCGGGAGTTGCCGCTTCCGGACATTGGTCCCGAAGAGTTGATGGTCGAAGTGCTGTTGTGCGGTGTTGACGGCTCTGAGGTCCACATGTTCCGAGGCGAGGTTGCTTGGATGAACGCTGCTGCGCCGGTGATCTTCGGCGATGAAATCGTGGGCCGGGTGGCCGTCATTGGCAACGGGGCCAGGCAGAAGCGGGGGCTGGATGTCGGCGACCGGGTGATCGTTGAAGCCAGGTGGGGTTGCAACCAGTGCCGCCCGTGCATCAAGGGCCATTATTACCTCTGCCGGAAGAACAGGGTGCCCGTCATGACGGGGTACGGAGTGATGAATCTCGATCGAGCGCCAGGGCTGTGGGGCGGCTACGCCACACACGCGTACGTGCCGGCGGAAGCAATCGTCCATAAAGTGCCTGATGGGATGGACTCGAAGACCGCGTTGATCGCGTCTGGGGTGCTGGCCAATGGCCTCCGCTGGAGTTCATTCGGTGATATCGGCCTTGGCACGCGTGTTGCCGTGGTCGGTCCTGGCCCCCAAGGTCTATGTACGGTCCTCGCGGCGGCGCGCCGGGGTGCGCAGGTCGTGTCCATAGGCTTGGAGTCGGACGCCGAACGCCTGGCGGTGGCCAAGCGCTTTGGTGCCGTCGAGACGATTGCGATAGCCCCCGGCGAAGACGCCGCGACGACGCGGGATCGAGTGATCGCTGCGATGGGTCCGATAGACGTCGCGATCGACGTTGCCGGTTATGCCCCGGCGAAGGAGTTGGCACTGAGTTTGCCGCAGGTTCTGGGCGCGGTGGTCAGCCCGGCGGTCGCGACGCCCCATGTCCAGCCGGTCGACTTCATGCACATGCTAAGGAACGAGATCACGATGTTCGCCCCGAACTCGCACCCGCATTCCGTGAAACCGGCGCTCGAGCTTGCCGCGCAGCTGCTGGATGAGGGGATCGACCTGGGCGAATTCGTGTCGCACGTCTACCCACTCGAGGCAGCGGAGGAAGCGATCCGCGTAACAGGCGGCGAGACCGACGAACGGCCGATCAAGACGGCACTCGACCCGACACTGTCTGCCTGACAACTGCAATGGGCCAATCAAACACTTTTCATGCTTGCGTTGATTTGAGCTGATCGAAAGTGACTCGTGAATGGACGTGCGTCCGCGAGGCCGACACGATACCCGAACTGGGGCGGCGGGTGGCCTTTCTTGAGGCCCACCATGCGATTAAGGCAACGCTGTATGCGCCCGCTCACGCCATCGACTATGGCGACGAGACGGCATTAGCTGACACGTTCACCCAGGACAGTGTGTTCGAGGTAGTCGGACCCGGCCAGGAGGTGGTGCTTCGCTTACAGGGGAACGACGAACTCCGCTTGTTCATTTCCGGTCCTAGCCAGGCACCAAGCCGATGGCACAAACATCGGTTGGGTGAGCCTGGGATCGCCCCCAGGACGACTCGACGGCCAGCGATTCCTACTTTGTGCTCGTGGTCGACGAAGGCAATCTCCCGCGCATACGCAGCTGTGGTCGCTGCGGAGACCGGCTCCGTCTCGGCGGGATGGCGTCTGACGGTTCACCCTCCGCCGGTACGAGGTGGAGTCCACGGACCGATCGCTTCCTCCGCTATCTGTTGTGAGTTTCAACGCATGAAGGGCTAGCCGGACGCGATTCTGGGAACGACTAATGCAATCGATCGGAGTAATCACATGGATTTCAAAACGCTAGCTACAGGCCTCGGGTTCACCGAGGGGCCGACCGCGCTCGAAGACGGCACCCTCTGGGTGACGTCGATTGACCATGGCGTCCTTTATCATCTTGATCCGAGCGGCGAGACGATAGAGGTTATCGAAATCGGCGGTCGTCCCAACGGGTTGACCGTAGATGATGCGGGGGTTCTGTACATCACACAAGCCGGAGACGACACGACAACTGCCGGAATACAGCGCGTCGAGGGCGGGCAGGTTAGCCACATAGCGACTGGTCTGGATCAGCCGAATGACCTTTGTTTCGGCCCTGATGGTCGACTCTATTTCACGGATCCGCGTAAAGTGCCCAACATCCTCGATCGGACGTCAGCCCCTGCTGGGCGTCTCTACGCTTGCGATCGCGACGGAGGCAAAATGGATCTCGTTCATGAGGGCATTCTGTTTCCCAACGGTCTAGCGTTCGGTCCTGGCGGGGACATCCTCTACGTGGCCGAGACGGCAACCCCCCACCGCATTTTCCAAGCGTCGATGGATTCCGGTCAGCTAGGGGAACCAGCAGCACTGGCAGTGCTCGATGCCGGCGTGCCTGACGGCATTGCCGTGGATGACACGGGGAATCTCTGGGTAGCGGCGGTGCGAGGGACGTCAGTTCAGGTATTCGACGCCGACGGGCAACTGGTGAGGAAACTCGATTGCGGTGAGGGATCCCGTCCGACCAACCTCTGCTTCGGTCTCCACCAAAAGCTTCTCTACGTGACTGATGCTGGACGTGGCGGGGTTCTGACATTTGACGTGGACGTGCGAGGTGTCGCGCTCTACGGCTAGCCCCTACCACTGGCGCACGTGTCCGCACATATGGACTCGACCCCAAAGGAAGTTCATGACATACGCAATTCCGCAACCCGCTGGTGCGGTCGTGGAGATTCCGGAGAGAGCGGGGGCCTTCAGTCCCGTTTCGTTTGAGGTCGTGCTCGTCCAGTCGCTCGACGGACACGCCCTGGAGGTGGAGTCCAAGTGAGGACCAACGCGAGGGAGCGCTTTAGCGGTCTTGTGGCACGGGGCATGAGGCCCTTGGGTACATTCGTTATGTCGAGCGACCCCTCGACCAGCGCAATCGTCGCGTCAGCCGGCTATGACTTCGTCATCATCGACCGAGAACACGGAATGATCGATCTAGCCGGGGCGGTGAACCATATCCGGGCCATTGAATTGGGCGGAGCAAGTCCTCTGATGCGGGTCCTCGAGCCTTCCGCCAACACGATTCAGCAGGCGCTCGATGCTGGCGCGCACGGGATCGTCGTGCCGAAGGCGGAGGATCCAGGGGTTATTGAGCGCCTGGTCCGGGCGACCCGGTATACGTCGGGCGGTCGCGGAAAGTGTGGGTCAACGCCGGGCGCGGGGTTCGTGACCATGAATGACTGGGGGCCGGTCGCCGCCCGCCACAACGAGAATGTGCTTCTTTTGCCACTCCTCGAAACGAGAGCGGGGGTCGACAACGCAGAGAAGATCGCGGCGGTCGACGGAGTCGATTACCTCTTCTTCGGTCCGGCTGACCTTTCACAGGATCTCGGTCTGGATACGAGCATCGACGCGGACCGGATACAGATCCGGGACATCTTTATAGAAGCGCAGGCATCAATCCGCTCGAGTGGTGCGCGGATGGGAGTGCCGGCTGGGTGGGGGCTTGATGACGAAGCCGACTTCCTCACTATCGGTTCGGATCTTGGCAGCGTTCGGGCGAAGGCGGTCGAGGGACTGGCCCGATTTAGGCCAAGCATGGAATAAGGTCCTGGCATTGGACTCCTGCGCCTGGCCCGTGCAATCTGTCAACGAGCCTACCAGGCTGGGTTGATACGGGCCTGACGGACGTGCCCTCAGACAGTTGCGGCGCATAGTGCATCTCTCCCCGCAGTCAAAGCCCTTATTCGGAATTCGCCATGGCTGATCGGGGGACCTGCTCTAGGTCTATGATGACCTCGACAATTCGGCCGGTCATCGTCAGTCGACCGAGTAATCGTCGGAGTGCACCGAACGTAGTACTCCCGCGGCAGCCGTGCCTGTCTGGAACAGTCTGTCCTGTGGGAAAGGGCAGGACACGCATCGCCTGCCGGTCCAGGCTCACTAGCTTCACCGGCTTGCCGCCTCCGACTTCTCGATCGCCGGTTATTTACCCTCGGGAGCCAGCCGCCCCAGTGTCCTTTTGAGAACTAAGGGGGAGGGGAACCGACGGCCGGGCATGAACCCGCTCCGCCTGCTGGACCAGGATCACTAGTCAAGAAGTCATTGCTGAGTTGTAACTTCAAAATGAAAAGGAGCTCAAAGCCACTGTTCGCTGGAACTTCGAGTCTTGGCGTTGACGTCGACACCGGCGATGGGCTCACTCCACAGGTGCAGACGGGCCAGGCGCATGAACGAAATTTTCCACTCGCCGTTCATTCGACGGTATTCCTCCTCGTAGCCCCCGTACCCCATGCGGCGGGGGAGCGCGCCGGCTCCGGTGATCTCGATGAGCGGTCTGTGCCCGTGATGAGCAGTAGCGGCATTCACAAGAGAGTCACGCGCGCCGTTCACGAAGACGTCGTGCGACGCGTTCGGAAAAATGTTCCGTCTGTTCGTAGATCATCCGTGAACAGCTGCCGCCATGCCTCCCAGTGTTTGGTGTCGAGATAGCGAAAATAATTACCCTTCAACTGCTTGATTGCCTCAACGGCGAGCAGATCATCCAAGTTTGCTGGTGCTCCAGCTTCTTGTCTTTTCGTTGATACCACTGTTGGGCACTCTCGAAAGTGCGCCGTGTGCCTTTGTATTCAGGAGAATCGAATCTCACGTCATAGCGGTGGTTGGACCGGCACGAACTCAGCCAAGCCCTCCGCCCTGCCTCGCCGCCGTATACGCTGAGGCCGAGGCTTCCGTACGAGCGATTTGGCATCAAACTGGTCGCGCCGTTGATGAGAATGACGCCGGCGTTCTGCAGCTCTGCAACGCGATATGGGATGGCGATGATGACGCTGGGTAGGGAAGGGGTCGTTATTTCCTAATGCGCGGACGGTAACCATTACCTAATAACCATTTGCATGGTTAACGCTACCATTGCTAAGAACAATCACACGGTTCTTGACGGGGCTTTGGGTGTCCCGGTCCCGGAGACACCATCGAGCACAAGGAGGAAACATGTCAGGCTATGTCACGCTCAAGGAATCACTGGATGCGAGCCGGACCGCGCTGATTATTTGGGACCTGCAAGCGGGGCTTGCGGGCCAAGCGGACAACCGGGCTGTGTTGGCAGAGCAGGTTCCCAAGTTGATTGCGGGAGCGCGCGCAGCGGGTTGTCGAGTGATCTGGAGTCGGCACGTCGGTGCTCCGGTGGACGAACTGTCACCCGCGGCAATCAGGATTGCCATGCGAATGCAGGGTGTGAGTGATCCTGCGGCCATCGCGCAGTACATGCCGGAGGGGAGTCCCGACGGGGAATGGGTTGAGTGGGCTTCGCCCGACTCGGGTGACGTCGTCCTCTCCAAGTCTCTCCCGACGTTCTTTGTTGGTACAGGACTGGATTCGCTGCTTCGCGGATGGTCGATTGACACCCTGGTGCTGGCGGGAGTCGCCACCGACCACGGCATCGAGGTGACGACTCGGCACGGTCTGGCGCTGGGTTTCACGTGCGTCGTCGCGTCGGACGGTACCGGAAGTTTCACTGCCGACACGCATCAGGACGCACTTGGCAGACTTTCGCAAACCGCCGAGGTGCTCAGTGTGCCGGAGATTCTCGCAATCTGGGAAAGCGGCACTCAGAACTAGCCGGAGTTTGCGCGTGGGCCGGCACTGAAAGAGCGCTACAAATGTCTGTTGATAGAAACCCGGCATCATCTGCCGGTAACGGTGTGGGGTTGCCTTGGGGATGTGCCAGCGGAGTTCGGTCCTTGGCAGACCACTGGAAGCGGCACCCCACTACAGCGGTGACGGCAACTGTGCACCATTCTGACGGCGCTGCTGACGACGGCGGATGCCAATGGCGAAGTGGATTGGTCGGTCTCGGTCGACTCGACGGTGAACCGCGCCCACTAGCACGGCACCAACCTTCCCCGCACCACAGGGGCCTGCTCGAATTACATGAATCTGTTTGCTGAGCCCGACGACTGCTCGTTGCCCCCGGGCAAGGCGGGGACACACCCATGTTCACCCGCCTGATGGACCAGCTGAAGGTCAACCGCGCCGGTCCGGGCCTGCCAGGTAACCGCCGGGACCGGGTTCGCGGTGAGAAGTCGTACTCGTCCAGAGCAATCAGGACCCACCTGCGTGACCGCGGCATCGTCGCTGTCATCCCGCAACCGTCCGAAAACAGGTCGGTCACCGGAAACGACGCGGATCCGCCGGCGGCCGCCCTCAGGCCTTCGACGAAGAGGACTACAAAGGCCGCTACGCCTCCAACGCAACTTCCAAGTCTGCAAGCAGTGGCGGGCCTTGGCGACCCGCTACGACAAACTTGCTCTCACCTATCGCGGCGGAGCAGTCCTCCGGGCCATCGGCATCTGGGTGACAGCTTTAGGAAACACGCCCTAGTACCTGCTGCGGCGCGCTGCGCCTTGAAACGGTGAAGGGGGACAAGGCGTTTGCGTGAAGCAGCCCCACAACAAAGTGGCACAGTGCCCGGAGCGGACTGTGCCTCTCAACGAGCGGCAACGAACTAGCGGCGGCCGCTTCCGTCATCGCGGGATTGGGGGTGGCTGGCGCGGTCCCGCACCTTGTCCCGGACCCGGTCGCGGTGACGCTCAGCAGACTGGCCGGAACGCTGGCCCCGGTCCGCGTTCTCGCCGGAATCATCGTCCCCGCCGTTTGCTGCACTGTACTTTTCGCGAAGTTCGCGCCCGTGCCGGATGTCCTCTTCCTCCTGCTTCTGCAGCTTCTCGCTCTTCTTGGTGTCCCGCGGCGGCAGCTGGATGGTTTCTTCTGCCTCGATGCCGGCCTGAAGCTGGCGGCCACGCTCCATCTCGGCGTCAAACTCCGCACCGAAGAGCAGGGACATGTTCAGGATCCACAGCCACAGCAGCATAACGATCACACCGCCCAGGGCGCCGTAGGTCTTGTTGTAGTTTCCGAAGTTGCCCACATAGAAACCAAAGCCAACGGACGCGAGCAGGAAGACGAACAAGGCAATACCTGAACCCATACTCATCCACTTGAACTTGGGCTGCTTGACGTTAGGCGTGGCGTAGTAGAGCACGGCAATGATCGCGATGATCAGCACCACCATCACCGGCCACTTGGCGATGTTCCAGATGGCGAGGAAGACGCCGCTAAGGCCGATCAGCCCGCCCACTGCCTCCGCCACAGGGCCGCTCAGCACCAGCATGCCGGCCAGGACGGCGACGATGACGATGGCCAGGAGCGTAACTGCCAGCATGGTGCCGCGCAGCTTGACGAACGGACGGCCTTCGTCCACCTCGTACACGCGGTTCATTGCCCGGCCGAAGGCGCCGACGTAGCCGGAGGCGGACCAGAGGGCTGTGGCGAGGCCGATCACCAGGGTGAAGCCTGCTGCCGGCGCGTTGGCCAGATCGGACACAACGCCCCCGACGGTGTCCACCGTTTCGGCGGGGACAAATCCCTGCACTATCTGGAGCAGGGCATCTGTCGTTTTCTGCGGGTCGCCGAAAAGCCCGATCAGTGAAACCAGCGCCAGAATGGCCGGGAACAGGGACAGCACTCCGTAGTAGGTCAGGGCTGCAGCAAGGTCCGGGCAATCATCCTTGGTGAACTCCCGCAGCGTCTTCTTGGCAATGTACTTCCAGTTCGGCTTGTCGAGGTCTGTGGGACTGTCCGGTTTCCGTGAGTCGTTGGGATCCGGTGCCTGCCTGGCCTTGGCAGTGCTGGTTTCGGATGAATCCTGAGTGGCCATGGGGTTGTCCTCTCGTTATGGGTGCAAAAGCTGAGAGGCCGGCTCCGCGGTATGGCGGGGCCGGCCTGTCAGGGTGATGCTCATGCCTTGGGTACCGCGTTGGTGCTTACGTGTTTTGGACGTGGTCTTTGGCGTCGGTGGCGCGGTCTTTGACGTCGGTGACGGCGCCCTGGCCTTCGGCT
>NZ_JARVSG010000002.1:0-59118 GCF_030209335.1 Pseudarthrobacter sp. fls2-241-R2A-168 | reverse complement strand
CCCAAAACACCAACGCCCCACCACCTCCCACACCCAAAACACCAACGCCCCACCATCTCCCGCGTGGGCGTCGCCCGCCTGTGGATAACTTCTGCAACGGGACGGCCTCTTGAGCCACAATGCCAGCATGCATAATCGCTCCGAGTTGCCTACCCGTTTGGTGGGTTCCCCCTTCACCTACGCCTCGGCGCTTGCGTCAGGCGTGCCCGCCTCCAGATTGCGCGGACAGGATGTCGTCCATATAAGCCGGGAGCTGTACCGGCCGTCCGGCTGGAGCTTTGAACTCGAAGCCGCCGCACAGGTCCTGTCCGAGGTGTCGCCAGGCGCCTGGATCTCCCACGTCACTGCGGCGCGACTGCACTGCCAACTACTGCCGCCCTGGCTCTCGGACTCCACGGAACTGCATTTGAGCAAGCCCAAGCACTTGCCCCAAGTGCGACGAAAGGGCGTGATCGCACATAACGTTATTGCCAGGGACGGCGAGGTTGAATCAGTGGGTGGCATCCGGATCAGTACCCGGTCGCGTACTTGGCTCGATTTAGCGCGCCGACTGTCCCTGGCCGATTTGGTATGTCTTGGAGACCAGATCATTCGAATCCCAAGGCCGCAGTTCGAGGGTAGATCGGACCCTTACGACACACTCGACGGGCTTCGCGCTCTGGTTGGCCGACACCCCAACCTGCAGGGCATCATCCGCGCCCGGGAGGCGCTTGAGCTGATGCGGGTAGGGGCTGATTCGGCTCCCGAATCAATGCTCCGGCTGGCCATGGCCGACGCCAACTTACCCGAGCCAGATCTACAGATTGCACTTCGGCCAGATGACGCCATGTCTCCTACTGCTGACCTTGGTTATCGTCACAGTCGGCTTGCGATCCAGTATGACGGCGGTCATCACCTGCTTGATGCACAGCAGTTCAGTGACCGACGGCGTGACAAGGCTTTCGAATCAGCTGGCTGGACGGTTCTGGTATTCGGTAAGGCCGACACCGCTGACGATTTCGAACTCGCTATTAAGGCGATTCGACGGCACCTGCGGACCGCATGGACAGATCATCCGTACGCAGCGGGCTTTGCCTGAACCGGGGCAACAGGACAGCGGCAGGACGCTGGCAACTTTTGGGCAATCCAGTCAGTGGGAAGGACGGGTTCCACCAAAAACCTGCTTGACCTGATGGGGCGTTCCGGGAAAATCTGCACGATCTGATGGGGCGTCCCGAAATTGGTGCGGAAGGTGATGGGGCGTGTTAAACATGGGCGCTCCCCCACCCGAAGGTGAGGGAGCGGCCTTGTACCAACTGCAGGAAATAAGGGGTTAGCGGTCGAGGTCTCCGCGGATGAAGGCTTCGACCTTTTCGCGGGCGAGGTCGTCGTTGAACTGCTCCGGCGGGGACTTCATGAAGTAGCTCGACGCGGAGAGCAGCGGGCCGCCGATGCCGCGGTCCAGGCCGATCTTGGCGGCGCGGATGGCGTCGATGATCACGCCGGCGGAGTTGGGCGAGTCCCAGACTTCCAGCTTGTACTCGAGTGAAACCGGGGCGTCACCGAAGTTGCGGCCCTCGAGGCGGACAAAGGCCCACTTGCGGTCATCAAGCCACTGGACGTAGTCGGACGGGCCGATGTGGACGTCTTTCGCAGCCAGTTCGGCTTCGACGTTGGAGGTGACGGCCTGGGTCTTGGAGATCTTCTTGGACTCGAGGCGGTCGCGCTCCAGCATGTTCTTGAAGTCCATGTTGCCGCCAACGTTCAGCTGGTACGTGCGGTCCAGAGTGACACCACGGTCTTCGAACAGCTTGGCCATGACGCGGTGCGTGATGGTGGCACCGATCTGGCTCTTGATGTCGTCGCCGACGATCGGCACGCCGGCGGCGGTGAACTTGTCAGCCCATTCCTTGGTGCCCGCGATGAAGACGGGCAGGGCGTTGACGAATGCCACGCCGGCGTCGATTGCTGCCTGGGCGTAGAACTCGGCAGCTTGCTGCGAGCCAACGGGCAGGTAGCAGACCATAACGTCAACTGCGGCGTTCTTAAGGGCCTGGACCACGTCCACGGGCTCTTCGGTGGACTGTTCGATGGTCTCGAGGTAGTACTTGCCGAGGCCGTCGAGGGTGTGGCCGCGCTGGACAGTGACACCGGTGGGCGGCACGTCGGCGATCTTGATGGTGTTGTTTTCGCTCGCCAGGATGGCGTCGGCCAGGTCAACGCCGACCTTCTTGCCGTCGACATCAAACGCGGCGACGAACTCAACGTCACCCACGTGGTACTGGCCGAACTCAACGTGCATCAGGCCCGGAATCGTGGCCTTGGGGTCGGCATCCTTGTAGTAGTGGACACCCTGGACCAGCGAAGCGGCGCAGTTTCCTACGCCGACGATTGCAACACGAATCGGATGTGAAGACACGGAACTCCTTTAGGACAAACGTCAGCCGGCCGGTTCGGCTTCGAGGGAAGTACGACGACGGCCGGCAGGCTCGGCGCCGCGCGGCGCCTTTTCATAGTACCCAACACAGCGGGACGGAGGCTTGTTCCCCCGTCCCGCCTGTTGGAATGGCAGGACGGAAATCAGACCGGCTGTTTCCAGAGGTTGATGTCCGATTCCACAGCGAACTCGTCGATGGCAGTCAACTCGTCGGCGGTGAATTCGAGGTTGTTGATGGCGGACAGGGTGTCCTCCAGCTGTGCAACACTGGAGGCGCCAACCAGTGCCGAGGTAACCGGCGAACCCTTGGGCTGGTCCCGCAGGATCCAGGCGATGGCCATCTGCGCCAGCGTCTGGCCGCGGCCCTCGGCGATGGCGTGCAGGCCTCGGATCCGTTCCAGCTTCTCGTCCGTGATGGCGTCCTCGGACAGGAACCGGGCCTTGGCCGCCCGGGAGTCAGCAGGGATGCCGTTGAGGTAGCGGTTGGTGAGCATGCCTTGAGCCAGCGGCGAAAAGGCGATGGAACCCGCCCCCACCTGGTCCAATGCCTCGTACAGGTTGGGGCTGCCGTTCTCGGTCCACCTGTTGAGCATGGAGTAACTGGGCTGGTGGATCAGCAGCGGCGTCCCCAGTTCCTTCAGGATCCGGGCTGCCTCCAGGGTCTGTTCCGGGGTGTAGGACGAGATCCCCGCGTACAGGGCCTTGCCCGAACGCACGGCGTAATCCAGGGCACCCATGGTCTCTTCGAGCGGTGTTTCGGGATCCGGCCGGTGGCTGTAGAAAATGTCCACGTAGTCCAGGCCCATGCGCTGCAGTGACTGGTCCAGGCTGGAGATCAAGTACTTGCGGGAGCCCCACTCGCCATAGGGTCCGGGCCACATGTAGTAGCCGGCCTTGGTGGAGATGACCAGCTCATCGCGGTACGGCTTGAAGTCGTCCTTGAGGTGCCGGCCGAAGTTGGTTTCGGCTGAGCCGTCCGGCGGGCCGTAGTTGTTGGCGAGGTCGAAGTGGTTAACGCCCAGGTCGAAGGCACGCCGCAGGATGGCGCGCTGTTCGTCAAAGCGCTTGTCGTCGCCGAAGTTGTGCCAGAGGCCCAGCGAGATGGCCGGGAGCTTCAGGCCGCTGCGGCCCACCCGGCGGTAGGGCATGGTCTCGTAGCGGTCTTCCGCCGCGGAATAAGTCATACGTTCCATCCTGCCAGTTGTGACCGGCGCTACAGAGGGTGGCGGGAAAAGTTACGCCGCGGGCTGACAGAGCCCACCCGCGGCGTAACTTCCCAGCAGGAATCAGGATTTCAGGATTGCTGCGCTCCACGGCGCCAGGGCGAGGGCTTCGCCGTCAAGGCCTGTTCCCTCGTCGGTAGCCAGCAGGACTGTCCCCGAAACGTCGTCCAGCCGCAGCTTGGCGTCGGAGAAGTTCAGCACCACCTCGACGCTTCCCCGGCGGAACCGCAGCCAGCCGGCGTCGTCGTCGAACGTCACGTCCGTCTCGCCGAAGCCAAGGCCGGCAAGCTCGGAATACTCGCGGCGCAGCGCCGTGAGTGACCGGTACAGCTCCAGGAGGCGCGCGTGGTCCCCGCCCGATGCTTCGTCCCAGTTGAGCTTGGACCGGCGGAAGGTCTCGGGATCCTGGGGATCGGGAACGACGGCGGGATCCCACCCCATCCGCTCGAACTCCTTGATCCGGCCTTCCGCCGTAGCCTTGCCGAGCTCAGGTTCCGGGTGCGAAGTGAAGAACTGCCAGGGCGTGCTCGCCGCGAACTCCTCACCCATAAACAGCATCGGCGTGAAAGGAGACGTCAGCGTGAGCACGGCGGCCACGGCCAGTTGCCCGTAGGACAGCGACTGCGAGAGCCGGTCCCCGGTGGCCCGGTTGCCGATCTGGTCGTGGTTCTGGTTGCACACCACCAGCGCCGCAGGGTGAGCCAGCGCCTCATTGATGGGACGGCCGTGGTGCCGGCCGCGGAAGCTGGAGTAGCTGCCGTCATGCAGGAACCCGTCCTTCAGGACCTTCGCCAGAACCGCTAGGGACTCAAAGTCAGAGTAGTACCCTGTGGTTTCGCCGCTGACATTGACGTGCACGGCGTGGTGGAAGTCGTCGCTCCACTGTCCGTCCAGGCCGTAGCCGTTGGCGTCGCGGGGGTAGATCAGGCGCGGGTTGTTCAGGTCCGACTCAGCGATCAGGGTTTTAGGCAGCCCGGTTTCAGCCGAGATGGCATCGCCCAAGGCACCGAACTCCTCCAGGATGTGCACTGCCCGCTCATCGCGCAGGGCGTGCACGGCATCCAGCCGGAGCCCGTCCACGTGGTAGTCCCGGAGCCACAGTGCGAGGTTGTCCAGGATGTACTCGCGCACCACGTCCGAGCCGGGGCCATCCAGGTTCACCGAATCACCCCAGGTGTTGGCGTCCCCCTGCTTCAGGTACGGGCCAAACTTGGGCAGATAGTTGCCGCTGGGGCCAAGGTGGTTGTACACCACGTCCTGGATGACGCCGATGCCGGCCGCATGGGCCGCGTCCACAAACCGCTGGTAGGCCGCCGGGCCGCCGTAGCCCTCGTGGACCGCGTACCACTGCACGCCGTCGTAGCCCCAGTTGTGGGTGCCGTTGAAGCCGTTGACCGGGAGCAGTTCCACGAAGTCGACGCCGAGGTCCGCCAGGTAGTCCAATTTTCCGGCGGCGGCGTCCAGCGTCCCCTCGGGAGTGAACGTGCCCACGTGGAGTTCGTAGATGACGGAGCCCTGCAGGTCCTTGCCCTTCCAACCGCCGTCCTGCCAGTTGTGCGCGGCGGGGTCGAAGGTGCGGGACAGCTCGTGGACGCCGGCTGGCAGCCGGCGCGAGCGTGGATCGGGCAGTGGGTGGCCGTCCCCGTCCAGCAGGTAACCGTAGTCCACCTCGCCCTCACCGGGTGCATCCGGCGCGGTCCACCACCCTTCGTGCCCGGGCGCCGTCTCCTTCTTCAGCATCGGATACTGCCGGCCGTCCGCCTGCAGGATCACCGAATGCGCGTCCGGCGCCCAGACGTCGAAACGTCCGGGGCCGCTGTTGACGAGGGTCATGCCTGTTCTCCATCCACCGGTGCCAGCAAAGCCACCGGGTAGGTACCCAGCACATCCGCAACCGAAACGCTGCCGGGACCGTAAGCGGCCCCCGTCAGCTCGTCACGCATGGCCGCGGAAAGTTCGACGGCGGTGTCCCGCCAGCCGCCGCCGGCCGCCAGTCCTGCAGGCAACCGGGTGGCCAGCGCCAGTGCTCCCGGAACATCTGATGCGCCGCGGTGGAACGCTAGCAAGTGCCCGGCAGCAGCACCGGACGCGTTCACCGGGGTGTAGCCCTGGAACAGTTCGGGCCTATCCCGGCGCAGCCGGAGTGCGCGGGAGGTGACCAGGAGCTTGCTGGTTTCCGTTCCCGCCTCCGGCAACGTACCGGCGTCGAGCTTTGCCAACTCCTGCTGGCGGACTGCAAAGTCCACCGGCCGCCGGTTGTCCGGGTCAGTCAGCGAACGTTCCCAGAACTCGCTGCCCTGGTACACGTCCGGGACGCCGGGCATGGTCAGCTGGACCAGTTTGGCGGAAACGGAGTTGGACGCAGCGAAGGCGTCGATCCGTGAAACGAAGTCCTCCACCACCTGCGTGACCCGAGGCTCGTCGAACACCGCATCTACAGCCGCCTTGACGCTGGACTCAAACTCCTCGTTGGGGTCCGTCCACATGGTGGAGTTGCCGGCTTCCCGGGCAGCCTTCTCGGCATAACCCTGGAGCCGTTCCCTGCTTGCCGGCCAGGCTCCGATGATGGCCTGCCACAGCAGGTTTTCGTACGGGCCGTCCGGAATCGGTGCCAGTTCGCGGAGGGTGTTCAGGGCGGCCGCCCACTCCTGGGGCAGTTCGGCGATGACGGAGATCCGGGCCCGGGCGTCCTCGCTGCGCTTGGTATCGTGCGTGGACAACGTGGTCATGGAGAGCGGAAGCTGTTCCTGCCGGCGCAGCATCCGCTGGTGGAACTCCTCGGTGGACACGGAGAATTCGGTAGGTTCGGCGCCCACCTCCGTCAACGTGCCAAGGCGGGTGTAGCGATAGAAGGCGGTGTCCTCCACGCCCTTGGCCATGACCATCCCGGAGGTCTGCTGGAACCGGACCGCGATGGGGTTGGCCGGGTCCAGGAGCAGCGGCAGCAGTGTTCCCACCGCAACCTCCAACTCCGGCCGGTAGGCCGCGGCGGACTCGCAGGCCTCCTTGAGGATCTCCGCCCCCGTGGGCAGATAGGTCCGGTACACCGGGAAGGCCGCGATGATTTCCGCCAGGGCGTCAGCCGCCTGATCCACCGAAAGCCCGTGGGACTCGGGAACCAGGCGGGCCAGGCGCAGCACCTCGGACCGGAGGATGCCGTCAGCGATCATCCGCTTGGTGCCCCGGATCATCTCTGCGTAGTCCGCGGGTGCGGCAGACTCCCGGAGCTTGGCGTCAAGCTCGTTGAGGGGCTGCTCGCCCGCGGGGTCAACAAATACCCGGTCCACGTCAGCCAGGGCGTCGTACCCGGTGGTTCCTTCGGTGGCGAAGTCCTGCGGCAGGGTTTCGCCCGGCTCGAGGATTTTCTCCACCAGAATGTAGGCGCCTCCGCTGAGGTCCTTCAGCCAGCGCAGGTAGCCGGCGGGGTCGGCCAGGCCGTCCGGGTGGTCCACCCGCAGCCCGTCCACCAGCCCCTCCTTGAACCAGCGGCCCACTTCGGCATGGGCTTCCTGGAACACGCGCGGGGTTTCCACCCGGATACCGGCCAGCGTGGTGACGGCGAAGAAACGCCGGTAGTTCAGCTCGGCATCCGCCCGGCGCCAGCCGATCAGCTCATAGTGCTGGCGGCTGTGCACCTGCTGCGGCGAATCGCCGTCGGAATATGTGCCGTCGGCGATCGGGAAGCGGTGGTCGTAGTAGTGGAGCTCGCCGTCCTTGATCTCCAGCTTGTCCAGGTCCTCGTCCGAACCCAGCATGGGCAGCCGGAGCTTCCCGCCGGCCAGCTCCCAATCGACGTCGAATGCCTCGGCGTACGGCGAACCCTGCCCTTCCTTGAGCAGGGACCACCACCAAGGGTTCTGCGCCGGAGTCGCGACGCCCACGTGGTTGGGCACGATGTCCACCAGGACACCCATGCCGTGCTCGCGCGCAGCCTTGGACAGGGCCAGCAGCCCTTCCGGGCCGCCGCGTTCCGGATCCACAGCGGAGGGGTCGGTCACGTCATAGCCGTGGTCCGAGCCCTGCTCCGCGGTGAGGATCGGCGAAAGGTACACCCAGTCCACGCCAAGCGATTTCAGGTACGGAACCTGCTCCGCAGCATCGAACAGGGTGAAGCTGCGGCGGATCTGCAGCCGGTAGGTGGAGGCGGGGACCCTCATTTCTTCGTAGCCTTTCGCGAGCCCACCTTCGTGGTTTTCCCCGGCTCTGCCACCATGGGGGTGCTGAGGGATTCAGTCTCGCTGGTGGACGTCTGGGTCAGGGCAGCCAGGGATGCCGCCACCGAGTGGTCCGGCTCAACTTCCTCGATGGTGTGGGCGCGCAGGACCACCAGGGACTTGGCCTCCACAGGCAGTGGCTGTCCGGCGTTGACAGGTTCGGTGTCAGCGTTTTGCCCGGCGGTGTCGATGATGATGTCCCAGGCCGGCGCGTACTCGTCCGAGGGCAGCGTGAACTTGACGGTGTCATCGTGCGCGTTGAAGTACAGCAGGAAGTTGACGTCGGTAATCCGCCGCCCGCGCGCGTCCTTGCCCTGGATGCCGTCTCCGTTCAGGAAGACGCCCACCGAACGGCCGAAACCGGCTTCCCAAGCCTCGGGCTTCATGGTTTCGCCGTCGGGATCGAGCCATACGATGTCCGGCAGCCGCTCGCCCTCGCCCCGCAGGACGGGCCGGCCGTCGAAGAAGCGGCTGCGGCGGAAGGTGGGGTGCTTGGCGCGGAGGGCGTTGACGGCGGCGGTGAACTCGACCAGCGGCTGGTCAATGGATTCCCAGTTGATCCAGGTCAGCTCGGAGTCCTGGCAGTAGCCGTTGTTGTTGCCCTGCTGGGTACGTCCCAGCTCGTCGCCATGCAGGAGCATGGGCACGCCCTGGGACAGCAGCAGCGAGGCGATGAAGTTCCGCTGCTGGCGGGCCCGCAAGGACAGGACCTCGGGATCGTCCGTGGGGCCTTCCACACCGCAGTTCCAAGAACGGTTGTGGGATTCGCCGTCGTTGTTGCCCTCGCCATTGGCGTCGTTGTGCTTCTCGTTGTAGGACACCAGGTCTGAAAGGGTGAAGCCGTCGTGCGCGGTGACGAAGTTGATGGACGCCACGGGGCGGCGGCCGGAGTGCTCGTACAGGTCCGCCGAGCCGGTGATGCGGGAGGCAAACTCGCCCAGGGTGGCAGGCTCGCCACGCCAGAAGTCGCGGACGGTGTCGCGGTACTTGCCGTTCCACTCTGTCCACTGCGGCGGGAAGTTGCCCACCTGGTAACCGCCGGGACCAACGTCCCAGGGCTCGGCGATGAGCTTGACCTGGGAGACCACCGGGTCCTGCTGGATGAGTTCGAAGAAGGTGGAGAGCTTGTCCACATCGTAGAACTCGCGGGCCAGGGTGGAGGCGAGGTCGAAGCGGAAACCGTCCACGTGCATTTCGGAAACCCAGTAGCGCAGCGAGTCCATCAGCAGCTGCAGGGAGTGCGGCTGGCGGACGTTCAGGGAGTTGCCGGTGCCGGTGTAGTCCATGTAGTGCTTTTCGTCGCCCTCCATCAACCGGTAGTAGGCGGCGTTGTCGATGCCCTTGAAGGACAGCGTGGGGCCCAGGTGGTTGCCTTCGGCAGTGTGGTTGTACACCACGTCCAGGATGACCTCGATACCAGCTTTGTGCAGCGAACGGACCATCGCCTTGAAGTCCTGGACCTGCTGGCCGGTATCGCCGGTGGAGCTGTAGGTGTTCTGCGGGGCGAAGAACCCGATGGTGTTGTAGCCCCAGTAGTTGTTCAGGCCCTTGTCCTGCAGGGTGCCGTCATTGACGAACTGGTGCACCGGCATGAGCTCGATGGCGGTGACGCCGAGCTTCTGGAGGTGTGAGATGACGGCGGGGTGGGCCACGCCGGCGTACGTGCCGCGCTGCTCTTCGGGGATTTCCGGGTGCAGCTGGGTGAGCCCCTTGACGTGGGCTTCGTAGATGACCGACTGGTGGTAGGGAATCCGGAGGTTCTGGTCACCATCCCAGTCGAAGAACGGGTTGATCACCACGCCCATCATCATGTGGCTGGCGGAGTCCTCGTTGTTGATGGAATCCGGCTCGCCCAGGTTGTAGGTGAACAGCGACGGATCCCAGTCCACCTGGCCGTGGACGGCCTTGGCGTACGGGTCCAACAGGAGCTTGTTGGGGTTGAAACGGTTGCCGGACGCGGGGTCGTAGGGGCCGTGGACGCGGTAGCCGTACTTCTGGCCCGGCTGGATCTGTGGGATGTAGCAGTGCCAGACGTACCCGTCCACCTCGTCCAGGGGAATGCGGGTTTCCTTGCCGTCGTCGTCGAAGAGGCAGAGCTCGACTTTTTCTGCTCGTTCGCTGAACAGGGCAAAGTTGGTGCCGGTTCCGTTGTACGTGGCGCCAAGGGGATAAGCCGATCCAGGCCAGACTTCCATAATGCTCCTCTTTGTGATTCCACAGCAAAAACCAAGGGCCCCTACTGCAGGTGCGAACTAATGCCTACCGTAACGGCAAGGTGTGACTATTACGTTTCCGGACCCCAGAGTTACTAAGCGTGCTTACTTTACCCCATACGCCAGGCAAGGCCGCCGCGATTCCGCCAGCAGCGATCGGGCCGCCGCTGACAGCGTCCGACGCCGCCCTCCCGGCTTTGCCGTGCAGCGCCGCTCCCAGCGCCGCCACCGCAGCCCAGCGCACGTCAGGTTCCACGCCCACCTCACTGTAGCGTCCGACGTCGGGACCCGACTGGGCGAGCAGTGCACCGATAACACCGGCCAGGACGTCGCCGCTGCCTGCAGTCGCGAGCCAGGGAGTCCCGTCGGCCTGGCTGAACACGTCCCCGCCGGGCGCGGCCACCAGCGTGGTGGCCCCCTTAAGCAGGACCGTGGCACCGGTCAGGGCGGCTGCCCGGCGCGCGGCGGCAAGGGTTCCGGCTTCCACGGCCGCACGGTCCTCGTCGCCGCCCAGCCTCTTCAGCAGTGCGGCGAGCTCCCCGGCGTGCGGGGTCAGGACCACATGCGGCGCCAGGACTTCGGGAAGGACGGGCAGCGCGCCGGCGTCCGCCACCACAGGCAGGCCCGACGCGATGGCGTCCCTGGCGCGCTGCAGCTGGTCATGGTCATTCGGCCCCATACCGGAGCCCACCAGCCAGGCCTGGACCCGGTTGTCCGCCACAGCGCCGGTACTGCAGACCACCTCGGGGCAGGATTGGCGCACCAGATCCGCCACCTCGGCCGGCCCAAGGTACCGGACCATCCCCACTCCAGCGGCCAGGGCACCCCGGCAGGCAAGGACGGCTGCGCCGGGATAGTCTGCCGAGCCGGCCACCACTCCCAGCACTCCACGTGAATACTTATGGGCCCGACGCGCGGGACTCGGCAGGAGGCAGGCGATGTCAGCCTCCTCGAGCCTGCGCAACTCCGGCCTGCCGAGGTGCTCTTCGATGCCAATGGGCACCACTTCCACCCTGCCGGCATGGTCAGCGCCGGGGTCGGCCAGCAGTCCTGCTTTGGCTGCTCCGAAGGTCACTGTGAGGTCTGCGGAGATAACCGGTTCGGAGACCCCGCCGGTATCCGCGTCCACGCCGCTGGGCAGGTCACACGCGACCACAAAGCCCGAGGTGCCGGTTTGGGAGCGTGCCTCGTTGATGGCGTTGATCAGGCTGGCGGCACTCCCCCGCAGCCCGCCTTTGGCACCTGTTCCCAGCACCGCATCAATGACGACGTCGGCGCGCGCCGTTTCTGCGGCCAGCTCGCCGAGTGCCACATCAGTAAGGTGACGGGCCCGCCCGCCTGCGCGTTCAAAAGCAGCCAATGCCTGGGGGTGGGCGGAATCTGCGGTAACTACCGCCGTCGTACGCATGCCGCGGGCTGCGAGGAACGCTGCGGCATAAAGCCCGTCGCCGCCGTTGTTTCCTTTACCGGCGAGGACCACAACGCGCGCACCGTACGTCCGGAGGCTGCGGACTTTGAGCTCCCGGATGATGGCGTGCGCCAACCCGTTCGCGGCGCGCTGCATCAGGACATCAGCGAGCCCGGCAGCGAGGAGTGGCTCCTCGGCCTGCCGGACCTGTTTTCCTGTGTAGGCGCTGATCACGGTGTCAGTGGCGCGGGCCGCCGGTTCAGCCTTCGGCCAGGACCGTGGCGGTGGCGATGCCGCCGTCGTGGCTGATGGAAAGGTGCCAGCGCTTGACGCCCTTGGCCTCGGCGACGGCCAGCACGGTGCCCTTGACCTGGACGGTGGGGCCGTTGTGGTCCAGGCCGATCCAGCAGTCCTGCCAGTTCATGCCGGCGGGCGCACCGAGGACTTTGGCTACTGCTTCCTTGGCGGCGAACCGTGCGGCCAGGGACCTGGTGTTCAGCTCGCGCTCGGCGGGAACGAACAAACGGTCCCGGAGGCCGGGGGTGCGCTCAAGCTGGCGGCCGAACCGCTCGATGTCTACAACGTCTACGCCAATGCCAACAATCATGCGGCTTATTCTACGGTGACGCATGTTACTGGCCGGACCACGGCGCTGCGGCAGGAGGGGTTAAAAGCGGAAACCCCGGGTTGGTGAACCCGGGGTTTCGCTGTCCGCGGACGAACTACTCCACCGTGACGCTCTTGGCGAGGTTGCGGGGCTGGTCCACGTCGTAGCCCTTGGCTGCGGCAAGTTCCGCGGCGAAGATCTGCAGCGGGACGGTGGTCAGCAGGGGCATCAGGAGGGTGGGCGTTTCGGGGACGTAGAAAACGTGCTCGGCGTAGGCCTTCACGGCTTCGTCGCCTTCCTCGGCGATTACCAGGGTGCGGGCGCCGCGGGCGCGGACTTCCTGGATATTGCTGATCACCTTGGCGTGCAGCGATTCGCGGCCGCGGGGGGACGGGACCACCACGAACACCGGCTGGCCTTCGTCGATCAGGGCGATGGGGCCGTGCTTGAGCTCGCCCGCGGCGAAGCCTTCGGCGTGGATGTAAGCGATTTCCTTGAGCTTCAGCGCGCCTTCGAGGGCCACCGGATAGCCCACGTGGCGGCCCAGGAACAGCACAGACTTCTCGTTGGCCATGCTCCGGGCGAGCTCGCGCAGCGGGCCTGCGTTGTCCAGGATGGTCTGGATCTTGGCCGGGATCTTGTTCAGGTCCGCGAGGACGTCCTTGATCTGGCCGGAGAAGATGTTCCCGCGCAGCTGTGCCAGGTACAGGCCCAGCAGGTATGCGGCGGTGATCTGGGCCAGGAAGGCCTTGGTGGAGGCCACAGCGATTTCCGGGCCGGCGTGGGTGTAGAGCACGGCGTCGGACTCACGCGGGATGGTGGAGCCGTTGGTGTTGCAGATGGAGATGGTCTTGGCGCCCTGTTCGCGGGCGTAGCGGACGGCCATCAGGGTGTCCATGGTCTCGCCCGACTGGCTGATGGACACCACCAGGGTGTTCTCATCCAGGATGGGGTCGCGGTAGCGGAACTCGTGCGCGAGCTCCACCTCGGTGGGGATGCGGCACCAGTTCTCGATGGCGTACTTGGCCACGGTGCCGGCGTAGGCGGCCGTGCCGCAGGCCAGCACGATGATCTTGTTGACCTGCTTCAGCCGTTCAACATCGATCCGCAGCTCATCCAGCGTCAGTTTGCCGTTGATGTCCGAGCGGCCCAGCAGGGTCTGCGCCACGGCGTCGGGCTGGTCATGGATTTCCTTCTCCATGAAGGAGCTGAATCCGCCCTTTTCCGCGGAGGCCGGGTCCCAGTCCACGTGGTATTCCTTGCCCTCGGCCGGCTTGCCAAAGAAGTCGGTGATCTGCACGGTGTCCGCGGTGATGGTGACGATCTGGTCCTGGCCCAGCTCCACTGCGCGGCGGGTGTAGTCGATGAACCCGGACACGTCCGAGCCGAGGAAGTTCTCGCCCTCGCCCAGGCCCACCACCAGGGGTGAGTTGCGGCGGGCGGCCACTACGACGTCTGGCTGGTCGGCGTGGACGGCGAGCAGGGTGAAGGCGCCTTCCAGGCGCTGGCAGGCCAGCTCCATGGCCCGGGTCAGGCCGCCGTCGGAAGCGTCGCCGCCGAGCTTGTTCCGGAAGATGTCGCCCAGCAGGGCCGCGGCCACCTCGGTGTCCGTCTCGGAAAGGAAGGTAACGCCTTTGTCCAGCAGCTCAAGCTTGAGCTCGGCAAAGTTCTCGATGATGCCGTTGTGGATCACGGCGAGCTTGCCGTCATCTGCCAGGTGCGGGTGCGCATTGCGGTCGGTGGGACCGCCGTGCGTGGCCCAGCGGGTGTGGCCGATCCCGGTGGCCGTCTCCGGCAGCGGACGGGCTTCCAGCTCGGCAATCAGGTTGCTCAGCTTGCCCGACTTTTTCCGGGACTCAATCAAACCCTGGGACACAACAGCGACCCCTGCGGAGTCGTAGCCCCGGTACTCCAGGCGGCGCAGCCCTTCAAGGACCACATCCAGCGCACTGTGACTTCCGCCGTTACCAGAACGGCCCACGTATCCTACGATTCCACACATAGGCTCAAGACTATCGGCAGGGGTGCCCGGGACTTAAACCGGGACGCGGCGCACCGGCCGCTTCTGTTGCGCGGGAGACTGTGCTCCAGCGCACACGCATTTCGCTCTCAGCCGGGCTGGGGGCAGAATCTCTAAAGTGACTGTGCAACGCAACGAAGCGAACGGAGAGGGTGTCTCCCCGTTCGTCGAGCTGGACCGGCAGACTTGGTCCCGGCTCGCAGACGAGATGGAACAGCCTCTTAACGAGGAGGATATCTTCCGTCTCCGCGGCCTTGGCGACCCCTTGGACCTGAAGGAAGTCCGGGAGGTTTACCTGCCGCTCTCAAGGCTCCTGCACCTGTATGTTGAGGCCGCCGGCCAACTGCACGCCGCCACCACCACCTTCCTGGGCGAGCAGACCCAGCGCACGCCCTTTGTGATCGGCGTGGCGGGCTCGGTGGCCGTTGGAAAGTCCACCATTGCCCGCGTGCTGCGCGAGATGCTGCGGCGCTGGCCAGGCACCCCGAACGTGGAACTGATCACCACGGACGGTTTCCTGTACCCGCTGGCAGAGCTGAAACGCCGGCAGCTGCTCGAGCGCAAGGGCTTTCCGGAGTCCTACGACCGCCGGGCGCTGCTGCGTTTTGTGAGCGAAATCAAGAGCGGCGCCGAGGAAGTCCGGGCGCCCTGGTACTCGCACGTCACGTACGACATTGTTCCGGGCAAGGAAGTGGTGGTCCGCCGCCCGGACGTGCTGATCGTGGAGGGGCTCAACGTCCTGGCCCCGGCCCGGCCGCGGCATGACGGCAAGCAGGGGCTGGCGCTGAGCGATTTCTTCGACTTCTCCATTTATGTGGACGCCAAGACCTCCTACATTGAAGAGTGGTACGTGGACAGGTTCCGCAAGCTCCGCACCACGGCCTTCGCCCAGCCGGAGTCCTACTTCCACCGGTATGCGAGCCTGTCCGATGACGAGGCCGAGAGCACCGCGCGGGACATCTGGAAGCGCATCAATGAGCCCAACCTGGAGGAGAACGTCCTCCCCACGCGTGGCCGGGCCCAGCTGGTGCTCACCAAGGATGCGGACCACTCGATCCGCCGCATGCTGCTCCGGAAGGTCTAGCACAGGTGTGCTACGAGTGCGCTCCTGCTGCCGGATCTGCAGGGACGGCGACCAGCCGGCGAAGCTTCGCCCGCTTCCTCGCGGCGGGAGCAGGGCTCACTGTCCTGGCTGCCTGCGCGCCGGCGGCACCTGAGGCGGCGGCGCCGTCGTCGGCCTCCCCCACTGCGTCACCGTCGCCTTCCGTCTCTTCGGCAATGACGACGGCGGGGGGCGCGACGGCGGCTCCCCCACCTTCGGAGCCGTCCCCCACGCCGTCGCCCTCCTCTGCGTTGCCGCGCCAGCACTCGCTCACCGACCCCACAAGTCCGTGGCTGGTGGTCAACAAGCACCGGCCGCTGGTTCCCGCCGACTATGTGCCGGCTGACCTGGTGCAGCCCGCCGTCGCGACCACAGCGTCCGGTGAGGCGGCACTGCTGAACAGCACGACGGCGGCGGCCGCCGAGGCGATGTTCGCGGCGGCCGCGCAGGACGGCGTCGCGATGGTCCTGGCGAGCGGCTACCGTTCCTATTCGACGCAGGTGGCGACTTACAACGGGTACGTAACCTCGCGCGGCCAGGCCGACGCTGACACGGCCAGCGCCCGGCCCGGCTATTCGGAACACCAGACCGGCTGGGCGTTCGATATCGGTGACGGCGGGGGCGCGTGCAGCTTCCAGCCGTGCTTTGCGGACCAGCCCGCAGCTGTGTGGGCCAAAGCGAACGGGCACCGGTTCGGGTTTGTGGTGCGGTATCCGTGGATGTTCCACCCGATCACTGGGTACTACTACGAGCCGTGGCACCTGCGGTATGTCGGTGTCGAGGCGGCTACGGATATGGTGAACCGCGGCATCAACACGCTGGAGGAGTACTTCGGCGTGGACGCTGCGCCCGGGTATCCGTGAACCCTGCTTTGGTCGCAACTCGGCGCAAGAATTTACTGGCCGGTCATGCGGCGCTAACGCAGGTGGGCTAGCTTGGTTCCTATGCTGACTGGATTCAAGAATTTCATTATGAAGGGCAACGTTGTTGACCTTGCCGTGGCCGTCGTGATCGGCACCGCTTTTGGCGCGGTGGTCACTGCGCTGGTGAACAAGGTGCTGATGCCCTTCGTCGCGGCCGTTGTGGGCTCCCCCAACTTTGACAGCTTCGCCAAGGTTGAGCTCAATGGCAACGCCATCGAGTTCGGCGTGCTGCTGACGGCGATCGTCAATTTCCTGCTGATCTCCGCGGCCATCTATTTTGTGGTGGTGCTGCCGATGAACATGATGATCGAGCGCCGGAACCGCCGTCTGGGGATCAACAAAGACGTGAAAGAGGATGCGGCCGAGGATCCGCAGGTTGCACTGCTAACGGAAATCCGCGATGCGCTGAAGGAGCGCACGCCGTAAGTTTTTCTGATCACAGTGGCCCGTCTCCTGATGGAGGCGGGCCACTGTGGTCTTCCGAGACCAGCTTCATTGACATACCGGCCACCGAGCCAAATGATGGCCCAATGGGGGAATCACCAACAGCCGAGGACACGCAGGTCCGTCATACGAACTGGGAAATTCCCCGCAGCGTTTTCTGGTGTTTTGCTGCCGTCGCAGTAGCAGCCCGGGCGGCATTTTTGCCATATGTCAGTGAAGACTCCGCACTTTTTCTTCTGCCCTGGATGCAGGAATTCCGAGATCGTGGTGTTGGCGCGCTGGCCGGAGAGTTCTCCAACTACAACTTCCCTTACTTGTTCTTGATGTTCCTGGCCAGCCTGCTGCCGGCGGACCCCTTGATCGCCATCAAGATCGTTTCTCTGGCCGGCGACTTTTTCCTTGCATTCTCCGTTGCAGCACTCGCCGCTCAGTTTCCTCAGGCAAGAGTCGCACCGAAGCTGGCAGCGCTAATCGCGCTCTTCTTGCCTACCGTCCTACTCAATGCCAGCATGTGGGGCCAATGTGATGCCATCTACACGGCGTTCCTGCTGTTTTCACTAAGAAGCCTTCTCCAGGACGATGGCCGCAGCGCATGGCTTTTTTGGGCCGTTGCGTTCTCATTCAAGCTGCAATCCGTCTTTTTACTGCCGGTGCTCGCGATGGTCTCGTTGCGAAACCGCTACAGCCTGTTCTTTCCCGTCTTGGCAACCGCTGTCTGGACCGTGCTTAGCTTGCCACCTGTAGTGTTCGGGCGTCCTGCGGGCGGCGCATTAGGTGTCTACTTTGAACAAACCCAAGGGGACCGCCTTCTATCAGGCGCCGCTAACGTCTTCGCCTGGTTTCCTTATGCCAGCGTCACCCAGGGTAGAGGGTGGGGGATCCTGTCGTGTGCTGTCGTCATTGTCTTGATCGCCCTGGCGTACTGGCGCCGGAAAGACACAGCAGAAAGTCGTATCCTCCTCGCGGTATGCACTGTCGCCGTTTGCCCCCTGCTGCTGCCACAAATGCACGACCGATACTTCTTCACGGCCGAAGTCATGTCGCTCCTACTACTACGAGCGAGCAGCGTCCGGATGATTCCGTGGGTTTTCTCAGTGACTGGGCTTACGGTTTACCTTCTCTATTTTGGTGGCAACCACTATGCATGGCCGCTGATGATTGCGTCAGTCGTCCAGGCTTTGGGAGTCTTCCTGCTATTTCTCTGTTTAGCGAAGAACCGCGATCCCTGGGAGCGACGCTTGGTGGCCGCTAGTCCGTAACGAGTTCCAGGGCCAGCTCGGACCGGACCACCTGGGCGAGGTGCTCGGCGATGGATTGCGCCGTCTCTTCGTCGGCGGCTTCCACCATCACACGCACCACGGGCTCGGTTCCGGACGGGCGGAGCAGGACGCGGCCGGTGTCGCCCAGTGCGGCTTCCGCCGATGCTACTGCCTGGGCGAGGACGTCGTTGCTGCCCACCTTGGTGCGGTCCACGCCCTTGACGTTGATGAGAACCTGGGGAAGCTTGGTCATCACGGTGGCGAGTTCCTTGAGCGGGGTCCCGGTCAGGGCGATTTGGGCGGCCAGCTGCAGCCCGGTGAGGACGCCGTCGCCTGTGGTGGCGTGGTCAGCGAAGATGACGTGACCGGACTGTTCGCCGCCGAGGTTGAAGCCGCCGTCACGCATTTCCTCGAGAACGTACCGGTCCCCCACCGCCGTTTCACGGATGCTGATGCCGGCTTCGCGGAGGGCAATCTTCAGGCCGAGGTTGCTCATCACGGTGGCAACCAGGACGTCGTCCTTGAGTTTGCCTGACTTCTTCAGCGCGACTGCGAGGATGGCCATGATCTGGTCGCCGTCCACTTCGTTGCCCTCGTGGTCCACCGCGAGGCAGCGGTCAGCGTCGCCGTCGTGAGCAATGCCGAGGTTGGCGCCGTACTTCACCACGGCCTCCTTGAGGGGACCCAGGTGGGTGGAGCCGACGCCGTCGTTGATGTTGTGGCCGTCCGGATCAGCCCCGATAACGATGACATTCGCGCCGGCGTCCTTGAAGACTTGGGGTGAGCAGCCGCTCGCGGCGCCGTGCGCGCAGTCGAGGACGACCGTGAGTCCTTCGAGGTTGTGTGGCAGGGTCTGCAGGAGGTGGACGATGTACCGGTCCTCGGCGTCGGAGAAGCGCTGGATGCGTCCGACGTCGGCACCGACCGGACGGACAGCTTCCTTGGTCATCTGGGCCTCAATGGCGTCCTCCACGTCATCGGGGAGCTTCTGGCCGCCGCGGGCGAAGAATTTGATGCCGTTGTCCGGCGCCGGGTTGTGCGAGGCGGAGATCATCACACCGAAATCGGCGTCCAGGTCGGCCACAAGGTAGGCCGCCGCGGGCGTGGGAAGGACACCTGCGTCGTAGACGTCAACGCCGGAGCTGGAGAGCCCTGCTTCCACGGCGGCGGCGATGAACTCGCCGCTGGCACGCGGGTCGCGGGCCACCACAGCGCGCGGCCGGGAGCCGTTGGAGTTGCGGTCGTGGCCGAGCACGACGGCGGCCGCCTGGGCCAGCTGCATGGCAAGCTCCGCAGTCAACAGACCGTTCGCCAGCCCCCGGACACCATCAGTTCCAAATAATCTAGACACCGGTCAAGTCTAGAGGATGGGGGTCGCGAGGCTGGATTCCTTCCTGCACCCACGATAAATAGCAGAAGGATTAGGATGCTCCCTCGCCAGCCGTTGGGTATGCTCACACCAGCGGTGCTGAGCGCCGCGAATTGGGGGGAGTATGCACACACGAAGCAATCATTTGTCTAGCCTGACAGGACTTCGGTTCTTCGCAGCGCTGGCGGTGGTGACGTATCACTTGCGCCTCTATATCAGTCCATTGGGCGACAGTCTGACCCTGTTTGGTTACGGCTTTACCGGAGTGAGCTTCTTCTTTGTTCTTTCGGGCTTTGTGCTGACATGGTCCGGCCGGGAAGATGTGCGCCGAGGCGCCTTTTACTGGAATCGACTTGCACGAATTTGGCCTCTCCACATTTTCACCATGATGCTCGCCATCTGGGCTCCGCAGTTGCCAACATCATCAGGCTCTGGATGGCTGGCCGTTCCATTCGTTCTGTCCTTGACCCAAGCATGGATTCCGGCCAGCCCGTTCCTGAATGCCTTCAATGGGGTCTCTTGGTCATTGTCATGCGAGGCATTTTTTTACTTAACATTCCCATTCCTGTGCAAGAAAGTTGCTTCCGCCCAGTGGCGTGCTCGAGCGTTCGTCACCATACCCGCAGTCTTGCTCGTCTTGGCAGGCAGTCTGGCTGCGGTCTCATCAGTGGCCACAGCAGATTATCTGTTGGGAACTATGCCACTGTATAGACTTGGCGAATTCATCCTGGGGATGTGCCTTGCCCAGCTCATGAAAGGGGGCTGGCGTCCACCCTTCCATACTTGGCACGCAACCCTATTACTAGTCACCCTGACCGTTGGGCTCTTTGTCGCCTCACTGATCACAAACGGCCTCGCAGGCCCCGTACCCGTGACGATTGCTAACCTCGTGATGGTCCCCGGGTTCCTGGCGTTGATCGCCACCTGCGCTGATGGTGATTTGTCGGGTAAGACAGGACTGCTTCGTTCATCTGTACTGGTTCGACTCGGCCAATGGTCTTATGCCCTGTACCTTGTTCATGAGCTGGTAATCAGGGTGGCGAGGCAGTACTCCGCCAGCTTATCTATGGGCGAGGGGTTTGTGTTGGCTGCCCTGGTCGTTCTTATGTCGGTTTCCTTGTCGGGGCTGCTCCACGAGTTCGTGGAGAAACCGGCGGAGCGATGGCTTCGGCAACAATACCCCTCTCGGAAGCCTCAGCAAGTACAGCACCCGTAAACAAACAACTCCACTACCTTTTAGGCTGACTCAAGTACTCCACTACTTGGTTCTTGCGTTCGAGTACCTGTCTTTGCTCAAAAGCCTCGCCAGTCCTGTTTCGCCGGCCCTACGATCCATGCATGACACCTAGCTATGGGGGCTTGGCGCTCGAAATTGTTGTACCGGTCTTCAATGAAGAAGCGGTACTCGAAAACAGCATCAGAAGGCTCGCCGAATATCTGACGCACGAAATGCCGTCGACGTGGAAAATAACCATCGCCGATAATGCAAGCACCGACCGGACCCCGGTGATTGCCGCTCGACTCAGCGAGCACTTGCCGAACATTGAATATCGCCGCCTCGAGGTAAAAGGACGGGGATACGCGCTGAGAGACGCGTGGGGAGCTTCCAAAGCCAAGGTTCTTGCGTATTTGGACGTGGATCTCTCCACTGACCTTGCAGCCTTGCCGCCTTTGGTCGCTCCGCTTTTGTCCGGACACTCAGACATATCAATTGGCACGCGTCTGGGGCAGAACGCGCGGGTGAGTCGAGGCCCGAAACGGGAATTCATTTCCAGGTCCTATAACTTCCTCCTTCGCCGGACGATGCAGGTGCGTTTTTCCGATGCTCAATGCGGCTTCAAAGCAATTCGCGCTGATGTTGCCAAGCGTCTACTCCCTCACGTTGAGGACAACGGATGGTTTTTCGACACCGAGCTGCTAATCATTGCTGAGCGGTCAGGTCTCCGCATTCATGAAATCCCCGTCGACTGGGTAGATGACCCGGATAGCCGGGTGGACATCAAGCAGACTGCCCTTGACGATCTCCGGGGCATGGTACGGGTAACCGGGTCTTTGGTTAAGGGAGTGATACCAGTTCAGGCGATTTACGCGGAACTGGGACGCCGGCCGATTGCGCCAGAGGTACGGCCGAGCTTCTTTGGCCAAGTGGTCCGATTCGGACTCGTGGGGGCTATCTCAACACTTGCTTTTGCCCTACTTTATCTCGTCATGCAAGGCCCCTTCGGCGCGCAGGAGGCCAATTTCCTGGCCCTCCTGCTAACAGCAATGGGCAATACGGCGGCCAACCGAAGGTTTACATTCGGCATCAGCGGGCCCGCAAAACTGTTCACCCAGCAATTCCAGGGGCTCCTCGTCTTTCTTCTTGCATGGACCATCACTTCTTCGTCACTGCTGGTTTTGCATTCCATTACTGCGGATGCCACCCCAAGCACTGAATTGCTCACCCTGACCGCCGCCAATGTGCTGGCAACCTTGATGCGGTTCATCCTTCTCAGGATCTGGGTCTTCCGGGTCCGACGGACCGACGAGCCGTCCACATTGCTCGCACTGATTTCCGTAGGGGAGGTAGCACGTTGACAATCGCTACAAGCGCCGTGACCGTCACACCCAGGCCTGGGACCCGTTCTCGGAGGACCATTAGCTGGGAACGGGTTGGCCTACTGGTCCTCCTGACCACGACGGCAGCTTCTTTCCTTTGGGCACTGGACAACAATGGGTGGGCAAACCCCTACTACTCCGCTGCGGCGCAGGCGGGGTCTAAAGACTGGAAGGCGTTCTTCTTCGGATCGTTTGAATGGGGAAACCTAATCACGGTTGACAAACCACCACTTAGCATCTGGATCATGGCGCTGAGTGTGAGGCTGTTCGGTCTGAACTCGTGGGCGATCCTGGCACCCCAAGCTGTCATGGGCGTGGCAAGCACCTATTTCACCTACCGCATTATCAGGCGGGGATATGGCCCTGCACCTGCGCTTCTGGGTGGTGCAATTTACGCCACCACGCCAGTTGTTTTCCTTATGTCAAGGTTCAACAACCCAGAGCCATTGATGGGTCTGGTTACCCTCGTTGCTGTCTATGTTTCATTACGCGCAATGTCCAGCTGGAGGATGATCTCCTTCGCGGCGGTCGGGATCCTTCTGGGGCTAGGCTTCATGACGAAACAGGCTCAGGCCTTCGTAGTCATTCCTGCCTTATTCGCCACCATCATTGTCTTCGGGCAAGGAAGCGCTGGAGCACGTCTTCGCCGGATAGCCTTGGCAGCGTCAACTCTCGTCATGACTGCAGCGGCGTGGATTGCGGCGGTTGAACTCACACCACCTTCGCAACGGCCATATATTGGGGGATCGTGGACCAACAGCGCGCTCGAATTAACTCTCGACTACAACGGACTTGGCCGTTTCATTCAGGTTCCAATCACCGTAGCCGGCGACCGACCGACTTCAAGTAACGACGAACTGGCGCCATACAATGGCGGCTTTCCTCGAATGTTCGACGGCAACTTCGCTCCAGAAATAGCGTGGTTGTTGTTCTCAGCTATTGCTGTCGGGCTCATCCTTTTGGCACTCAATCGAGCGATGTCCCTCGATCCGGGCCAAAAACAGATCGCACTCTTATCGCTCATATGGCTTTTCACGGCCTTTCTATTACTTTCCTTTATGGGAACAGCGATTCACACCTACTACACCTACTCTCTTGCTGCCCCTATCTCTTTAGTCGTGCCCATCGGCCTCTCGGTACTATGGCGCTCCAGAGAAAGGTGGGTGCTCCGTCTCACCGGAGCAGTGCTAATCGGGGCGTCAGGGTACATGGCGGTTAGGATCCTTTCTTACAGCGATGAATGGCCGAACTGGTTCCGCGCTCTACTGATCTGTTGTAGTGCAGCCTCTGCGGCTGGATGGTTCCTCAGCAAGGGGCACGGGTCCAAACGACTCTCGCTGGCTCTTGTAGCGGCAACTCTGCTCCTGGGGCCTATTGGTGCCAACGCCTATACGATTTCCACTTCGCAGAAGGGGACGAACCCACAGTCGGGACCAGTGGCCAATGATCCCAGGGCTATTTCAAGGCACATGGTCGGAGTCAAAGCCGGCACGCCCGCGTGGGCCACCCAGACTGCATTTGGCGCACCCCCCTCACCTAGCGTCGTCACCCTCCTTCGTGAAGCCGGCGCACCAGAATGGGCGGCGGCAACGTACTCAGCGCAGAACGCAGCTTTGTATCAACTTGAGTCAGGGCGACCTGTAATTCCCGTGGGCGGCTGGCTCGGTACAGATCCGACGCCCACGGCCTCTGAGTTCAAGGCTCTGGTGTCAAATGGCAGGATTGGATATTTCATCTGGCAACAAGATCTTTTAGACAGGGCAGAGCTGAGCACGGAGACGATGAGCATTTCGAAATGGGTGCAGGACAACTTCGAGGAGCAGACCATTGACGGCGTCCGCATCTACGACCTCCGGCAGTAGCCTCCGGCTACCCTCGTTGTTGAAACCTTCCTGGGCAGGTGGAGTCAGCCCCACTGGACCACCGGCTTCTGCTGCGCGGGAACGTCTGGCGTTATTACTACTTCTACTGTCGAATACCGTACTTTACGTCTACAACATTGGTATCAACGGGTGGGCAAACTACTATTACAGCGCGGCGGTTCAATCCGGGAGCAAGGACCCGGTGGCCTTTTTCTTCGGTTCCTCGGATTGGGGCAACTCCATCAGCGTGGACAAGCCGCCTCTCAGCCTATGGGTAATGGGGCTATCCGTTCGGCTGTTCGGTTTCAACCCTGGAGCCGTGGTTATCCCCCAGGCCGTCATGGGCGTCCTTACCACGTGGCTTATCTACAAAATTATTCGAAAGCATTTCGGCACACCGGCCGCACTGTTTGCTGGATTCGTCTTCTATACAACGCCTATCGTCACGCTTATGTCCCGCTACAACAATCCCGATCCTCTGATGCTGCTATTGATGACCTCCTCTGTTTGGTTTGTCTTAAGAAGCATCGAGACGGGGAAAGGACGCTTCTTTGTAATGGCCGGAGCGCTCCTCGGCTTGGCATTCATGACGAAACAGCTACAGGGACTACTAGGTCTGCCCGCCTTGGGTCTTGCCTACCTGTTATATAGTCCGCAACGACTCCTCAGCAGGCTGGGAACGATATCTGTCGGACTATGCGCTTTGGCCGTTACGGGCGGTCTTTGGATGACTGTAGTTGATCTTGTATCCCCCGAACATCGCCCATATGTGGGTGGATCCAAGGTGAACAGTTTTCTGCAGCTTACTCTCGGCTATAACGGCATCGAGCGCATCGCCGGGAGTGAGCAAGACCCGACAACCCAGCAAATTCCCGATCAGTTCCGTAGCGTTGATAGCGACGCGGGCATATTTAGGCTACTAAACGCAAATTACAATCAGGAAGCAAGTTGGTTGCTTTTCGCAGCGCTTCTGGCCCTCGTTCTGCTAGCCGTTACTTGGCGCAGTATTGCCAAAACGGGTGCAACCCGTGCGCTTATTCTCCTGTCGGGACTGTGGCTGCTGACAACATTCCTGTTGTTGTGTTTTATGGGTAATCAAATTCACACGTACTACACTGCTGCTTTAGGGCCAGCGATGGCGTTAGTCCTAGGAATTGCTCTTGCAGCCTTTACTCGGACGCGCAGCTCACGGCTGGTTCGCGCTATCGGGGCAGCTGTTGCACTGACAGGATTGCTGACCTCATGGCTTATCATGGGGGGCACAATATTGTGGCCTGACTGGTTGCCAACAATAGTTCTGGGTGCTGGCATCGCTTCTGTGTCTGCTCTCGCAATCCGGCCTCCCAACCGCAAGGTTGAAGCTGTAGCTGCGCTACTCCTGGGAGCTAGCCTCTTGTTTGGGCAGGGCATGACATCAATTCATAATGTCACTGTGGGTTTCAACGGATCCAATCCTCTCTCTGGCGGGTTGTCAAAAAATCCGGGCAGCATCAGTCACCTTCTGAATTCACTGCGCAAGAACGACCTACCGTGGGCGCACGACATTGCCTACGGACGAGTCCCCGAAATTGGGGTGGTGGACGTTTTGACAGAAGCCAGCCACTGCAAGTGGGCTGCAGCCAGCTACGCGAGCCAAACAGCTGCGCGACTGCAATTGGAGTCAGGGCGCCCTGTGATGCCTATCGGGGGCTTCGCGGGAAGCGATCCTTCTCCAACGCTCGAGGACTTCAAGCGTATGGTCGCAAGAGGGGACATTTGTTATCTGGTACAGCAAGAGGCATTCCTCGACGTCCAAGCACCTGGCGCTCCAGTCACTGCCATCTCAACTTGGGTTCGCGAGAATTATGCTCCAGAAGTACTTGGGACTACCACCGTATATCGGCTCAAGGACTTGTAACCCAACGCCTAACTAAAAAGCCCGCCCCGCCAAACGGCGGGGCGGGCTTCTGTGCAAGCGGGTTTAGCGCTTGGAGTACTGCTGAGCCTTGCGGGCCTTCTTGAGACCGGCCTTCTTACGCTCGATGACGCGGGCGTCACGGGAGAGGTAACCGGCCTTCTTCAGGGTGGCGCGGTTGTTCTCGACGTCGATCTCGTTCAGCGAACGGGCGATGCCCAGACGCAGGGCGCCAGCCTGGCCGGAGATGCCGCCGCCGTGGATGCGGGCGATGACGTCGTAGGCGCCTTCGAGATCGAGGATCTTGAAGGGCTCGTTGACGTCCTGCTGGTGCAGCTTGTTCGGGAAGTAGTTGTCCAGCGCGCGGCCGTTAATGGTCCACTTGCCGGAGCCGGGGACAACGCGAACGCGTGCAACGGCTTCCTTGCGACGGCCAACTGCAGCACCGGCAACGGTCAGTGCCGGACGCTCCTTCTTGGGCGCAGCTTCGGCAGCTGAGCTTTCAGAGGTGTAGCTGGTCAGGGTTTCCTCGGCCTCGACGGCCTCGGTGGTCTCTTCGTTCTGAGCCACGATTCTCCTTGTATAGATAAGTTGTTGGTGGCCAGGACTACTGGGCGACCTGGGTGATTTCGAAAGTCTTGGGCTGCTGTGCGGCGTGCGGGTGCTCTGCACCGCGGTACACCTTCAGCTTGCCCAGCTGCTGGGCAGCGAGGGAGTTCTTGGGGAGCATGCCCTTGATGGCCTTCTCCACGGCGCGGACCGGGTTGGATTCCAGCAGCTCCGCGTAGTTGACGGAGGTCAGGCCGCCCGGGTAGCCGGAGTGGCGGTATGCGCGCTTCTGCTCCAGCTTGGCGCCGGTCAGGGCTACCTTCTCAGCGTTGATGATGATGACGAAGTCGCCCATGTCCATGTGGGACGCAAAGGTGGCCTTGTGCTTGCCGCGCAGCAGGATTGCGGTCTGGCTTGCAAGACGACCAAGGACAACGTCTGTGGCGTCAATGACGTGCCACTGGCGGTTGATATCGCCGGGCTTCGGGGTGTACGTACGCACGGTGTTTGCCTCGTTCTTGTTCTGGCGTTCTTTTTTAGGTGTCACTAGCTCGTGCACCTACTGTCTGCGCGCTACCGGAACAGAGGTGAGGGCTCTATGTAACCAGTCATCCTGAGGTTCCGAATGTGCACGTTGAGTAGTCATCCTGCAACCGGATTCTCAAGCGGGCACGCACCATCGGAATAGGACACGCACAACGACTACCAAGATTAGCGCGTTAAGGCGTTCAGGGTCAAAATGGGGTAGCCGGACGGCGTCTCAGCTCCCGCCGGCATGGACGCAGGGGGTCGCGGTGTTTGCAGCAGGTAATGTCGGTTCCGAGTGGCTCCTCGCCCTTGGGGCGGGCCTTCTAGGCTTGATGCTCTCCCCCGCAGCTGAGATCCTCATCGCCAAATGCCTTCCGAGACTTGGCGGACTTCCCGGCCCGCCAGTGCGGATTACGACGGCGGCGGTCACCGGAATCTCATGCCTAGCTTTTGCACTGCGTTTGGGAATTGCTTTTGACTTCCCCGCATTTCTATTCCTTGCAGTAGTCGGCGTACAGCTCGCCCGCATCGATATTTCACTGCACTTGCTGCCGAATCCACTCGTTCTAATGCTCCTAGCCGGCGGGCTCTTGCTGTTTATAACGCCAGCCATTCTTAATCGGTATGCTGACGATCTGCTGCGCGCACTGGCTGGTGCCGTTATTTTGTTCGGAAGCTACCTCATTTTGGGTCTAATTTCCCCAAGAAGCATCGGGATGGGTGACGTGAAGCTTGCCGCGCCCATCGGCCTTTACCTCGGGTACCTAGGTTGGAGTCAGCTGCTATATGGCGGCCTCCTCGGGTTCATACTCAACGGCCTGGTCACTGCTGCACTTCTCAACAAAAAAGGTCGAAAAACAGTGGCAGAGGTGGCCCACGGCCCCTCAATGCTGGGCGCTACCGCGGCCGTCACCCTCTTACTTCTTTAGCTCGTCCACGACCGGGCTTCCCCTATGCCCAGTGCGCCAAACGCTCGCTCTAAGTAGTCAGCCGTGTACTCAGCTCGCCTGCTGAGTACTACTGCCCTCCTCCGAGTACGTACTTCTGCTGCGCTTTGAAAAAGTCGAGTACCACTACGCATTGTTGCCTCTGCACCCCTACTGACAATCTCTTCTTAGCGAAGTCCAGCCGCTAAGGAATTATGGGGGCAGCTGGAAATTCGTTGAAATCATTTCAATCCATTTCACCGAATTAAGGAAAATACAATGACTTCTCTCATGGTCTCGATGATGGCTTTCGTCGCCGGCATCAAGGATCGATTCTCCTCCGAAAAGGGCGCAACGGCGACCGAATACTCACTGCTCGTGGGACTCATCGCCCTCGTAATCGTCGCAGGCGTAACACTCTTCGGCGGCAACCTTCAGACCTTCTTCAGCAGCCTCGCCATGAAGGTCGGAACCTGGTAGAGCCAACTGTCGGATCAGAAAGGCCGGACTCATGTCTTCTTTCAAGTCAGCATTCCAGCAAATTGCAATCACAGTCAGAGCGATGTTCTCCAACGAGAAGGGCGCCACGGCGACCGAATACTCACTGTTGGTAGGTCTCATTGCACTGGTGATTGTCGCTGGCGTAACCCTCTTCGGAGGAAATCTGCAAATCTTCTTCAGTAGCCTTGCCATGACCGTAGGCACCTGGTAGAGCCCAGTCCCAACCGGTGTGCCGCGCCTTATCAGCGCGGCACACCGCACTTAAAGTCCACGCTGCAACCGTCCAGGGGGACCCGTTGAAACGCAGCCATAAAACCCGGAAGCATGACGAGCGAGGCGCAGTAGCCGTCGAATTCGCCCTTGTTGCTCCGATCCTGATCGCTTTGATCATCGCGATCGTCGAGTTCTCCAACGCCTACAACGTCCAGGTGTCGGTGACTCAGGCATCCCGCGAGGCTGCCCGCACCATGGCCATCACCAAGGACGCGACAAAGGCAACTGCCGCCGGCAAAGCCGGGGCTCCTTCTATCAACTCTTCGCTACTTACTTTCGACTACACCGCGGCGACTTGCCCAGCAGCAACGCCGGCATCGACCGCCGTTGTGACCGTCAAGTACAACGGCTCATCGTTGACAGGCTTCTTCGGATCCACACTCACAGTTACAGGCAAAGGGGCCATGCAATGTGGCGGCTAGTTAAGAAGGCAAGGGTCGCGGAAGGCGAGCGCGGAGCGGCGGGCGTAACAGTCGCCGTCATGATGCTTGTTCTCATAGGCGCAGGCGCCATGGCAGTTGACGTTGGCCAGATTTATGCTGAACGCTCACAGCTGCAGAACGGGGCCGACGCGGGTGCCTTGGCTGTCGCCAAAAGTTGCAAAGACGGCACATGCCTTCCTGCCTTAGCTGACGGATTGGCAAACTCGAACTCCAATGATGCCGCGAGCACCGCCTCCGTAGACCTTTCCGTCCCCGGCCAGGTGACAGTGACAACGTCAACCAAGAACGGTTCATCCAGTTTCCTGACCAACCTTTTTGCAAATGCCATCAACGCCGGCCCCGTAACTGTGGGAGCCCAGGCGACGGCAGCTGTGGGTCCCCCTGGTGGCGGTTCTGGTTTCCCTCTTGCTCTATCGGACAACTGCTACAACCTGGCCTCAGGGAGCCAGACGGCAGAGGCCCAGAAAATTTCCTACAAACCCGGGGGAACGTGCACGGGACCCTCCGGTACACAGATTCCAGGTGGTTGGGGCTGGCTTGATGAAGATTCGCCCTGTGTCGCCAATACGCAAGTGGGCACCAACGACATGGGCTCCGACCCCGGTAACAATCCTCCAAGTGGCTGCGCCACCATCCTTGGCACCTGGAAGACGACGCTGCTGGCAGGGGGAGAAGTCAAGGTCGAGTTTCCCGTTTTCGACACTTCTTCAGGTACCGGTCAGGGCGGCTCCTTCCATGTCATTGGTTACGCCACCTTCAAGATATGGGGCTGGAAATTCGGCAATAACGGAGTCTACGAGTTCCGGAACACCGGCAGCGACCCCGGGATGACAAGTTCTCTGGCCTGCACAGGCGGCAACGACCGCTGCGTTATCGGTCAATTCGTCAAGTACACGGTCATTGGCTCCGGAAACTACATTCCGGGCGGCGAGGACCTCGGCACCTCGGAAATCCGACTCATCAAGTAGTTCCAACTAAGGGGAAAGTAATGAAAGCACGCCTACTGGGAGGCATCGCCGCGCTGGTTGTAGCAGTTCTAGGCACTGTACTCCTTTTCAATTACGTTCAGGGCGCCGACCGCCGCGCCCTGGCGAATACGGAAACTCAGGACGTCCTGGTTGTTAAACAGGAAGTGCCGGCGGGAACGCCGGCCAGTCAACTCTCGCAGTACGTCACCACAAAGCCGGTGCCGCGCACCGCCGTCGCGGCTGACGGCGTCCAAGATCTGGGCGCCGTAGGTTCAATGGTCACCTCAGTCGCACTCGTCCCCGGCGAGCAACTGCTCAGCAGCCGTTTGGTCGACGCAAACGCGTACCTCGGGCCATCACGGGTTGCGGTACCTGCGGGACTACAGGAAATCACCCTCCGCCTTGGAATTGAACGAGTGGTAGGTGGCAAGATCCAGGCCGGTGACACGGTGGGCATCTTCATTTCCATGGCTGGCGCCGCTGGCGAAAACGGGACGCAACTGACTTTCCATAAGGTCCTCGTGACAGCTGTCCAGTTCAGTTCGGGGGCCGCCGCCCAGACACAGGCGCAGGCCACGCAAGCGAGCTCCACTGGTTCATTGAACGCCAACAAGGACGCGCAAACTTCCAGCGATGCCTACCTGATCACCTTCGCACGTGACGCTGTCGACACCGAGAAGCTGGTTTACGCAGCGGAGTTCGGAAAGGTCTACCTCTCCAAGGAGCCGGCTGATGCCACTGAGGGCACCAACGGAGTTGTCAATCAGACAAAGGTATTCAAATGAGCCGCTTCATATTGATCTCCCCGTCCGTTGACTACGAGCGGAAGGTCCGGGCCTCTGTTGCTCCGCTTAGCGGATCGCTGCAGTTCTTCCAGGCCGCATACCTGCCCGAATCTCCCGACGACATCCTTCGGCAGCAGGCTGGTGAACCGCCCGAGGTACTGATTCTGGGCCCTGGCCTACCGCAGGACGAGGCACTCAAGTTCGCCGCAGTAATGGACCTCCAGTATCCGGAAATCAGCATCGTGCTAGCCGCGGATGACGACGGCGAACTGGCCTTGAATGCCATGCGCTCCGGTATCCGGGACCTCATCCCACCTTCGGCAGATATGGATCAGGTCCGCGCCTTGGTAGAGCGGGCGAGCCTGGCAGCCGCGGGGCGCAGGCGTGGGCTCAGCCCCAATACTGCAGAGCGTCCAACTACCGAAGGCGGCCGGGTGGTGGCGGTCATGTCACCCAAGGGTGGCGTTGGCAAGACCACAATCGCCAGCAACCTCGCCATCGGTTTGGGCCAGATAGCTCCGATGAGCGTAGTGGTGGTGGACCTCGATCTCCAGTTTGGAGACATCGCCAGTGGCCTCATGCTTGACCCCGATTTCACTATCACCGATGCCGTAGTGGGAGCAGCGAGCCAGGACGCGATGGTTCTCAAGACGTATCTGTCTCTTCACCCTGGAAACATTTACGTATTGTGCGCCCCTCGCAACCCGATTGAGATGGACCGAATTACAGGGGAACACGTAAGCCATCTCCTGCGTCAACTGCGGGCTGAATTCCAGTATGTAGTAGTGGACACGGCCCCAGGTCTTGGCGAGCACGTCCTGGCAACCCTCGAGCAGGCCACAGATGCAGTGTGGGTTTGCGGAATGGACATTCCCAGCATCCGCGGCCTAAGGACGGGATTCCAGATCCTCTCGGAGCTCGACCTCCTCCCCGATAACAGGCATGTTGTCCTCAATATGGCTGACCGCAAGACCGGCCTCACCGTTCAGGACGTAGAGGCCACCATCGGTGCTCCCGTCGACATCGTGCTCCCCCGTTCGCGGACAGTTCCGTTTTCAACAAACAAGGGCGTTCCTCTCCTGCAGGACGGCAGCCGTGACGCTGCAGCCAAAGGCCTCCGGCACCTGGTCGAGCGCTTCAAACCAAACTGGGAAGCTCCCCGCAAGAAGCTCCACCGAAGGGCGGTAGTGCAGTGACACTCTCAAACCGATTTGCCAGGCTGCGCTCCGATGGAAGCAACTCGCCCGAAGTGAGCGAGCCAATTTCCTCGGCCCCGCAGGCCCCGACAGCTACCCTGAGCGCTTTACAGCAGGCGCAAGCGGCCGAACAGTCTCAGGTTTCGACACACGTGCAGCTCACAGAAGGAAGCGCGAGTGAAGCGCTGGCTGGGCTTAAGGAGCGGGCGAGCCAGGCATTGTATGAACGGCTCGGCTCCAGGATCACTGACTCGTCATTGGAAGAAACTGAGCTTCATCAGTTCGTCAAGGATGAGCTGCGGGCAGTCGTCGATGAAGAACAGGTCCCCCTGTCACAGGGCGAACGCCAGCGGCTGACCCGCGAAATCATTGACGACGTCCTCGGTCACGGTCCCATGCAGCGCTATCTCGACGATCCAAGCGTCACGGAAATTATGGTGAACCGGGCGGACCAGATTTACGTGGAGCGCCACGGCCAGCTGTTCCTTACAGATACCAAGTTCACCAGCGAAGACGCCCTGCGGCGGGTCATCGAGCGCATCGTCACGCGCATTGGCCGCCGTATTGACGAATCATCGCCACTGGTAGACGCCCGGCTCCCTGACGGTTCCCGTGTGAACGCCATCATTCCGCCGTTGGCTGTGAACGGTGCTTCCTTGACGATCAGGAAATTCTCGCGCGAAGCACTCACAGTAGAGAAGCTCATTGGTTTCGGAAGCTTGTCCCCCGAGATGGCGGAGCTCCTCAGAGCATGTGTGCTGGCCAGGATGAACATCATCGTCTCCGGCGGTACCGGCACAGGCAAAACAACCATGTTGAACGTTCTGTCCTCCTTCATCCCGGCTTCGGACCGAATCGTCACTATTGAGGACGCAGTCGAGCTGCAGCTTCAACAGGATCACGTCGTCAGGCTTGAAAGCCGGCCGGCCAACATTGAAGGGAAAGGCGAAGTTTCCATTCGCGACCTGGTCCGCAACTCGTTGCGTATGAGGCCTGACCGGATCGTCGTCGGCGAAGTCCGTGGAGGTGAGTCGCTGGACATGCTTCAAGCGATGAACACCGGTCATGACGGCTCGATCTCAACTGTTCACGCCAATTCACCGCGAGATGCTGTAGCCCGTTTGGAAACTCTCGTGCTGATGGCCGGTATGGATCTTCCCCTACGGGCTATTCGGGAGCAGATTGCTTCGGCGGTAAACCTCATCGTGCATATCTCCCGGCTTAGGGACGGATCCCGACGAGTAACACACGTGACCGAGGTACAGGGGATGGAAGGGGACATCGTCACACTGCAAGACGCTTTTGTCTTCGATTACTCTGCCGGCATCGATGCCAACGGTCGCTTCATGGGGAAGCCAATACCCACAGGAGTCCGTCCTCGGTTCACTGACAGGTTCGAGGAACTTGGCATCAAGATTTCTCCCGCCGTGTTCGGTGCCCAGGCAGTCAGGAGCCGGTGATGACCGTACCAGAGGACTCAGTAGCACCCATGCTGTTGGGAGTGCTGCTGCTTTTCGCGGCAGTCATCCTCCTGTTCACCGTGGTCCTCAAATCCAAGCACGTGATTCCGATCGAGAGGCGCCGCCCGGACGTCGCGGCAGCCGCCTCCAAGCTAACCCTTCTCACCGATACTGCTGTCGGCGCGATCAACAAGAAGTTGAAAGGGAAGAATGACTTCCTTGTCAGTCGGGAACGGCTTGAGCGTGCGGGGCTGAAGGCCCAGCCGGCCGACTTCCTCTTGATGATGGGGGCCGGCTCACTGGTCGGCGCCGTCTTGGCATTCATGTTGGGTGGCCTCTTCTTCGCAATCCTGGCGTTCGCGATCGTTCCCGGGGGCATGCTCGCCTATCTCACCGTCTTGACATCACGCCGCAAGAGCAAGTTTGACGAACAGTTGCCCGATACTCTGCAGATGCTCACCGGCAGCATGCGTGCCGGCCACAGCCTGCTTAGGGCCATTGATGCTTCGGCCCGCGAATCTGACGCTCCGATGTCCGAAGAGCTGAGCCGAATCGTCAACGAGACCAGGATCGGCCGGGACCTCGGCGAATCCATGCTGGACGTGTCCGCGCGCACTGGCAGCGAGGATTTCTCCTGGATCTCACAAGCGATCGAGATTCACCGTGAAGTGGGCGGAGACTTGGCGGAGGTATTGGATCATGTTGGCGAGACAATTCGAGACCGCAACCAAATTAGACGGCAAGTAAAGGCTTTGAGCGCTGAAGGCAAAATGTCTGCCGCGGTCCTCATGGGCCTTCCAGTAGTGCTCTTCTTCGCGTTGATCTTTATCAATCCCTCGTACTCGAAGACTTTTACGAGCACTGTGCCCGGTTATCTGATGTTGGGGGCCGCCGCTGTCATGCTGACCGCCGGGGGTTTCTGGCTCAGCCGTCTGATCAAACCTAAGTACTAGGAGCAATGACATGTCACCGATAGCACTAGGCGCGATGCTGGCAATCGTTATTCCCATCTCTTATTTGGTTTGGTCCGTGTTCGCTGTCGACAGGGTTGCCATTCGCAACATCCAGGCAAACTTGGGACAAAGGGCCAGGAACGCGTCCCAGCAGGGCGTGTCTATAGACGCGAGCGCCATCGCCCGCAAAATCACTCCAGTGGGTTACGTCGCTTGGCTGGACAAGCAGCTTGCGGCGGTGGGGCGGCCGAAAGAGTGGCCGCTGGAGCGCCTCCTGGTGGTCAAACCGATGTTGGCGCTGGGAGCAGCGGCCTTCGGATTGTTCTTCTTCCTCGCGTCCCCGGAACCAGCTCGCTTTGCCATTCTCCTCGCCGCAATTGCGTTCGGCTACTTCGCGCCGGATCTCCTGGTGCGAACCAATGCCGAGAAAAGAAGGGCCAAGATCAGGCAGGAACTGCCCAACACCCTGGATCAAATGCTGATTTCCGTACAGGCCGGTTTGGGGTTCGAGGCCGCGATGGCCCGCACGGCGCAGAATGGAAGCGGGCCGCTCGCGGACGAAATGACCCGGACTTTGCAGGATATGCAAGTTGGACGTTCCCGGAAGGAGGCCTACCTGTCGATGTCTGACCGTGTTGATGTCCCGGACCTGCGATCTTTCATCCGGGCCATTGTTCAGGCAGACGCGTACGGCATTGCCATCGCTAAAGTTCTGAAGGTTCAGGCCCACGAGATGCGACTTAAGCGCCGTCAGCGAGCGGAGGAACATGCGATGAAGATTCCAGTAAAGATCCTTTTTCCGCTCATCTTCTTCATCTTCCCGACCCTCTTCATCATCTTGCTGGGGCCGGCAGTCATGAACATCGTTGCAGCATTCTCCTAGGAGGATTCGTGAAGTATCTGACGCGGCTTCTGGCAGGCGCTTCTGCATTACTTACCGCCTTCCACAACCAGGAACGCGGCGCCACTGCCACTGAGTACAGCATTCTGGCCGGCTTCATTGCCATTGTCATTGTTGCCGGCGTGGGTCTCTTCGGTGTCGCGCTCAACTCCTTTTTCGGTTTTCTCTCTACCGGCATCACCACGGCACTAGGCATCCCCTAGCCGTCCCATGCCTCTCGCGCCTACTCGGCGCCCCAAAGACCGGACCCCCTCGGCACCCAGAACCGAGGGGGTCCGTTTGTGTGCCCACGAGAATTCAATTCCCAGCGTAGGCGCAGCAAAAACCAAGCGAAAACGCAGGAAAAGAACACCGCGGAAAGCCTTTGCGCAGGATGCTCCAAGATCCAGGTTTAGGGCCAATTCTGGTTGCTAACTTCGTATCAGTGCTGGTGCAGGGCCAGCCAATCCGTCTCGCTCAGGAGTACAAAATGCTTTCTCTTTACACCAACCTCATGATCCGCCTTCGCAACGAAGAAAAGGGCGCCACCGCCGTTGAATACGGCATCATGGTCGCCCTGATCGCCGTTGTCATCATCGTCGCTGTCAGCACCCTCGGCGGCCAGCTCGGCACCCTCTTCACCGGTGTCACGAGCGACATCGCTCACCCCACCACCACCGCCATCCCCTCCCCGTAGTAAAGCAGAAAGTCCGGTTTCGGACCCCATATCGGAACCGCACCGCCTCAAACGGGGGCGACAAAACGAGACATTGAAGAGGAGGTGCAGCAGGTGTCACACGATTCGGAGCGCGGCGCGGCCGCCGTCGAATTCGCAATCCTGCTGCCCCTCCTCTTAATGCTTGTTCTGGGCACCATCGAATTCGGGCGCGCCTACAACGCACAAATCACCCTGACCAACGCTGCCCGCGACGGCGCCCGGGTCATGGCCATTTCCGGTAACCAGGCAGCCGCACGTTCGGCTGCGAAGAGCGCTGCAGCTTCTTTGAATCCCGGGTTAAAGGACACCAACATACAGTTCGGCACAGCGTGCCCTTCAATGATTCCCGCCGGGGCCAGCCCGCAGACCACCTTCACCATCAGCTACACGCTGCCTACCATCACCGGCATCGCCGGGCCCTTCCCCATGACAGGCAAGGGAGTCATGTTGTGCGGCGGCTGAAGACAGACAAGGCAGGGCGGGAGCACGGCGCCGTCTCGGTCATCGTCGCCATCCTTCTGGTAACTCTCCTAGGCTTCGTGGCGATCGCCGTCGACGTCGGAGTCATTTATTCAGAACGCGCGCAACTCCAGAACGGAGCCGACGCAGCCGCCGTCGCCCTCGCACAGAAATGCGCGCGGAACGCTGCCGATGCGGATTGCGCTACGACGTCAAGCCTCGCGACCAGCCTCGCGAACCAGAACGCCCTGGACGGCCTGAGCAAGGTGTACAGCATCGAGCTCGATAAGACAGCCCGGAAGGTCAGCGTCACCACCACTGCCAAGGAAGCCGGGGGCAAGGACAACTCCGTTTCCCTCTTCTTCGCCAAGGCGATCGGCATCCCAACCAAGGAAGTCGGCGCCCGTTCGTCGGCCGTGTGGGGAACTCCGTCCAAAGGACCCATTATCCTGCCGTTGGCCATCGCTCACTGCAAATTGAACATTCCTGCCGGGGGCGTCAAGGGCCCCGAGCAGGTGCTGGAGCAGTCAGTGAACGGATGCGGTGGAATACCTGGCGGATTCGGCTGGATCCAGACCACTTCAGCAAAATGCTCCATAACCGCCACAGCGGGCGTATCTACCAACTCGGGCATCTGGTTCGCCAGTGACACAGGAGCAAGCGTCCCCTCAACGTGCGCCGCAGCTGATTTCACCCAGATGAACGACCAGACCGTCCTCCTGCCCTTGTACGACATAGCTACGGGAACCGGGTCCAGCGGCAAGTACTACATCAAAGGTTTTGCAGCGTTCCACGTCACCGGATACCACTTCGCATCCATCAGCTGGACAACCGGGACGGCTGTGGCAAACAAGGCCATCAGGGGCTACTTCGTGAAGTTCGTTTCCCTGGCCGAAGGTTTTGAACTTGGCAGCACCCCGGATTACGGGGCTTCGATTGCCCGCCTCACCCTCTGATCACCTAGAACCACCCCTTATCCAGGAGTTGAAAGTGAAGTCTCGCCTGCTCGCCGGAACGGCCGCGGTCGCTTTGGCGATTGTAGGAGCCCTCCTCATCGTCTTCTACGCCCAAGGCGCGGACGCCCGGGCATTGGCCTCCACGGAACCCAAGAACGTCTTGGTAGTAAAGAACGCTATCCCGGCCGGCACGCCAGTAAACGACATGACCGCCTCCCTGGTTGTAGAGAAGATCCCCTCAGCAGGAGTGTCGGTCAGTGCCCTCAGCACCCTGGACAACAAGGCTGGCACGGTCAGCGCTGTGGACCTCGTGCCCGGTGAACAGCTCCTGGCAGAACGACTCGTCGCGCCGGCGGATGTGAAAGCCAAGGGGGCGGTCGAGGTACCGGCCGGTCTTCAGGAAGTCTCGTTCGAGGTAGAGCCCAAGCGCGTCGTGGGCGGGCGCATCAACGTGGGTGACCACGTGGGTATCTCGCTCAACTTCGAAAACGGCGCCGTAAAGGCCGCCGCAGGAGACGCCTCCACCCAGCTCACCCTCCGCAAGGTCTTGGTCACCGCCGTCCAGCGTGCTCCGCAGGCCGCGAGCGCGGAAAAGCCGGCGGACGGAACGGATCCCGCAGACACCACCCTCCCGGAGGGCTCCCTCATGCTCACCGTCGCAGTCAGCGATGTTGACGCCAGCAAGATCATCTTCACCTCCATCAACGGCAGCCTCTGGCTCACCAAGGAACCCCTGGACGCCCAGGACAACGGCCCCCGGATCGAACGCAAGGAAGTGGTGTACAAGTGAGCCGCTTCGTCCTGCTCTCCCCCAACGGAGACTTTGACCAGAAGCTGCGCGCCGCCGTCGCCAACGGCCTGCGCGGCTCCGTCCAAACCATCGCCTCGGACATCCTCCCGGCCGGCCCGCATGAACTCTTCGCCCTCCTCAACCAGGAACAGCCCGAAGTCCTCATCATCGGACCGGACGTGCCCTACGAGGAAGCTCTGCGCTTCGCCAAGGTCTTCGACGTCCAGGTCCCCGGCCTCAGCCTGGTGCTGGTCAGCGACGTGGATCCCGGGCACCTCCTCAATGCCATGCGCGCCGGCATCCGGGACATCCTCAGCCCGCAGGCGGACGCCGCAGAAATCCGGGTGCTGCTCGAACGGGCCTGCCAGTCCTTCGCCACCCGCCACCGCGGCCCCGAAAGCAACCAGGAAACCAACGGCAAGGGCCTGGTGATCGGCGTCTTCTCCCCCAAAGGCGGCGTCGGCAAAACCACGCTGGCCACGAATATCGCCATCGGCCTGGGGCAGATCGCGCCCATGAGCGTGGTCATCGTTGACCTGGACCTCCAGTTCGGCGACGTCGCCTCCGGCCTCTACCTCAACCCCCAGCACACCGTTACGGATGCCGTCACGCCGGCAGCAGCCCAGGACTCCCTGGTCCTCAAGGCCTTCCTCACCGTGCACCCGGCCGGCATTTACGCCCTCTGCGCACCGCCGAACCCGGTGGACGCGGACCACATCACCCCGGAACAGGTCAGCCGCCTGGTGGAACAACTGTCCCACGAATTCCAGTACGTGGTCCTGGACACCGCCCCCGGCATGCCCGAAATCGGCCTCGCCGCGATGGAGCAGTGCACAGACGTGGTGTGGGTCAGCGCCATGGACATCCCCAGCCTGCGCGGCCTCCGCTCCGGCCTCGAGGTGCTCCGCCAGCTCGAGATCATGCCCGAATCACGCCACGTTGTCCTGAACATGGCGGACCCCAAGGCAGGGCTCAACGTCCGCGACGTCGAATCCACCATCGGCGCGCCCGTGGACGTCAGCGTTCCCCGGTCCCGCGCCGTGGCACTGTCCACCAACCGCGGCATCCCCGTCCTCCAGGAATCCAAAAAGGACCCGGCCGTGAAAAGCCTCCGCCAGCTCGTGGAGAGGTTCAACCCGGCCTGGCGTGCCCAGGCCCAGCGCAAACTTCACCGAAGGGTGGTCATCTGATGAAGCTCTCCGAACGGATCAGCGCAGTCCAGGACCGCGCCCAGGCGAGCGGCAGCAACGTTGCCGTGCTCGAGCCGCCGCGTCCCGCCGTCGTGCCCCCCTCTCAAGACGGCGGGGTGCGGCACACTCCGGCCCAACAGGCTCCCCTGACGCCAACCTACGACGCCGGCACCCCCTCAGTGCCCACCTCACCGAAGGTGGATGTCTTCGCAGCCATGAAGGACAGGGCAGCCACCGCCCTGTTCGAGCGGATGGGAACGCGCTTCAACGACGCGGCCGTCACCGAGCAGGAACTCCGGGCCACCGCCAAGGAGGAACTGACCCGGATCATCGACGCCGAGCAGGTACCCCTCTCCCCCGAGGAACGCACCCGGCTGGTCCGCGACGTCGCGGACGACGTGCTGGGTTACGGACCCCTCCAGCGCCTGCTGGACGATTCCGCCGTCACGGAAATCATGGTCAACCGCATGGATCAGATCTACGTGGAGCGCAAAGGCAAGCTGACCCTCACCGAATCCCGGTTCAGCTCCGAAGAGCACCTCCGCAAAGTCATCGAGCGCATCGTCTCGAAGGTGGGCCGCCGCATTGACGAATCCTCGCCTCTGGTGGATGCGCGCCTCGAGGACGGCTCCCGTGTGAACGCCGTGATCCCGCCGCTGGCCGTCGGCGGCTCCTCGCTGACCATCCGAAAATTCAGCAAGACTCCGCTAACGGTCCGCAACCTGATCGACTTCGGAACCCTGACCCCGGAAATGGCCGAGCTTCTCAACGCCTGCGTCAAGGCCAAGCTCAACATCATCGTGTCCGGCGGTACCGGCACCGGCAAGACCACGCTGCTCAATGTCCTGTCCTCCTTCCTCCCGTCCGACGAACGCATCGTCACCATCGAGGACGCCGTGGAACTCCAGATCCAGCAGCAGCACGTGGTCCGTCTCGAAAGCCGGCCGCCGAACACCGAAGGCAAGGGTGAAGTCACCATCCGCGAGCTGCTGCGCAACTCCCTGCGTATGCGGCCGGACCGGATCGTGGTGGGTGAGGTCCGTGGCGGGGAATCGCTGGACATGCTCCAGGCTATGAACACCGGCCACGACGGTTCCCTCTCCACAGTCCACTCCAACTCGCCCCGCGACGCCGTTGCCCGACTTGAGACGCTGGTGCTGATGGCCGGCATGGACCTTCCCCTGCGGGCCATCCGCGAGCAGATCGCCTCCGCCGTCAATCTCATCGTCCAGATCTCCCGGCTTCGTGACGGCTCCCGCCGCATCACCCACGTCACCGAAGTCCAGGGCATGGAAGGGGACATTGTGACCCTCCAGGATGCGTTCGTCTTCGACTACTCGGCCGGAGTGGACGCCCACGGCCGCTTCCTGGGCAAGCCCGTTGCTACCGGTATCCGGCCCCGCTTCATTGACCGGTTCGAGGACCTGGGCATCCACGTCTCCCCCAGCGTCTTCGCCGGCCCCCAAAACCCCGCACACCAACCACCCGGAAGATAGGCACAGCCGTGATCCTCGCTGTTGGAGCAGTTATCCTGCTGCTCGCCGTCACCCTCTTGGGCGTGGCCGTACTGCTGCCCAGCACTCCGGACGTGCCGCTGGACCGCCGCCGGCCCTTCGAACCCGAGCCGCCGTCGTCGATCTCCCGCCTGGCGGTCTCCGGTGTGCGGTCCTTCGAACGGCTCCTGCAGGGGCGGAACGTCCGCCTCTTCTCCCGGGCCGAACTCGAGAACGCCGGGCTGCGCCTGAGCCAGGCCGAGTTCTTCCTGCTGGTGGGGATTGGCGCTTGCGTCGGAATGCTGGTGGGTGTGGTCACTGTGGGACCGCTGGTGGGAATCCTGCTGGCGCTGCTTTCGCCCTTCGTGGGGAAACTGGTCCTGGGATTCCTCGCCGGAAAACGCCGTGCCGCGTTCGACAGCCAGCTCGGCGACACCCTCCAGCTCCTCTCGGGCGGCCTCCGCGCGGGCCACAGTATTTTGCGCGCCATCGATGCAGCCGGCGCCGAGTCCCAGAAGCCGACGTCGGAAGAGATGCGTCGGGTGATTACCGAAACCAGCCTGGGCCGGGACCTGCTGGCTGCCCTCAACGACACCGCTGACCGGATGAAGAACGAGGACTTCGTCTGGATATCCCAAGCCATCCAGATCAACCGCGAGGTGGGCGGCAACCTGGCGGACGTCCTGGACCAGGTAAACGAAACCATCCGCGAGCGCGCTGAAATCAAGGGACACATCAAGGCTTTGGCGGCTGAGGGCAAGTTCTCTGCCTACATCCTCATTGCCATGCCCTTCGGCATCGTGGCCATGCTGCTGGCTGTCAGCCCGAACTACATGAACTCCATGTTCACCCATCCCCTGGGCTGGGTGATGATCGGTGCATCGTTTGTCCTCATGACCATCGGCGCACTCTGGATGCGCAAGATCATCGACCTGAAGTTTTGAGGACGCCATGAACCTGGTAGTTCTCCTCTCCGTCCTGCTGGTCTGCGTCCCCGTGGCCGGCCTCGCCTGGTCCGCCCTCACGGTGGACAGGCAGGGCCGCATGGCGGTCAGCGATCTGCTGTCCCGCGGGGCCGCACCGCTGGCCGCCGCTCCCGCCGCCAAACCGGGCCTGCTCGAAGGCATCGGCCGCCGGCTCACCCCTCCTGCCTATGTCGCGTTCCTTGACCGCTTGTTGGCCCTGGCCGGCAGGCCAGTGTCCATGCCACTGGGCAAAGTGCTGGGGTCCAAGCTCGGCATCGGGGCGGCGGGCGTTGCCGCCGGTATCTACCTGAGCTCGGTGGGCAGCACGCCCCTGATGAAGCTGGCGGGGCTGTTCCTGCTGTTCCTGGGCTACTTCATCCCGGACCTGCTGCTCTACAGCAAGGGGCTGGAGCGCCAGAAGGTCATCCAGCTGGAACTGGCCAACACCCTGGACCAAATGCTGATCTCTGTTGAGGCAGGGCTGGGCTTTGAGGGTGCCATGGCCCGCGCCGGCGACAACGGCAAAGGACCCCTGGCCGAGGAACTGGTACGGACGCTGCAGGACATGCAGGTGGGCCGCAGCCGCCGCGAGTCCTACCTCGCCCTGGCCGAGCGGACCAACATACCGGAGCTGCGCAGCTTTGTGCAGGCAGTGGTGCAGGCGGACACATACGGCATCGCGATCAGCAGGGTGCTGCGGGTGCAGGCGAAAGTGATGCGGGTAAAGCGGCGCCAGCGCGCCGAGGAAAAGGCCATGAAACTTCCGGTGATGATCCTGTTCCCGCTGTTGTTCTTCATTTTCCCGGTGCTGTTCATCGCAATTCTCGGACCGGCCGTCATCAATACCATCGCGACATTCAGCGGACAATAGGGGCCCCAGAACCAGGCCCAAGGATCCCTCAAGGTTTACACAGGATCACCCGAAATAGGACAACCATCGAATTGCAGGAAGTAGCCTTGAAGAATGCAAAGTCCAGATCCCGGCTCCAGCGACAGGAGCACAGCTGCGGAGCCACCGCGGCCCGGGATCACAGCACTAACCGGTTCCGTGCTCTCACAGGAAGCGGCCGGGCGCTTGCCGCTCGTTGACGCCGCCGTGCTTGAGGAGCTCGAAGACGAACTGGCCGGCTCCGGGCTCGCCCAGAGGTTCGCCCGCGACTATGCGGCCATGTGGGACCAGCGCTGCGCCCGGCTGGCCGCCGCGGTCCACAGCCAGGACAGTGAATCCGCCCTGGACGCCGCCATCAGCCTGAAGATCAGCTCAGCCATGGTGGGCGGAGTGCGGCTGGCAAAACTTGCGGAGCTGCTGGAGACGCTCATCCGGCAGGGTGACTTCGGCCAGGGACAGGTCCTGATGGCGCGGGTTGCCCAGGACGGGGTCCAAACAGTGTCCGAGCTCCAATCCACGTACATTCTCAAGAACGGCTGAACGGCACCAAGTCAGCCCTGCGCCGCGTCCTGCCTGCTGGGGGCCAGTCGGTACCCCACGCCGCGGACAGTCTGCAGCCAGCGGGGTGCAACGGGGTCTTCTTTCAGCTTTCGCCGCAAGTTGCCGATGTGGACTTCAACAGCCCGCTCGTCGGCCTCGCTGATGTAGGTATCTTCCTCGTAGAAGTCGCCGCGGACTGCCCGCACCAGGTCTTGGCGCGTGCAGACTGCCCCGCCGCCGCGCAGGAGCACGTGCAGCAGGTCGAACTCGCTGCGGGTGAGGCCAAGCGGTTCCCCCTTGATTTCCACGGTGCGCGTGCGGTGGTTCAGCTCCAGGCCATTATGGTGCAGCACTGCCGCGTCATCGGGACGGGCTGCCGCTGCGGGCGCGGCTCCCCACCCCGCCAACGCGGGCTTTTCCCCGGTGATCTCATGCCGGGGCCTGCGCATCATTGCCGATACGCGGGCCCGCAGCTCCCGCGGCCGGAACGGCTTGGCAATGTAGTCATCGGCGCCGGCATTGAGGGCGGACAACAGGTCCGGCTCCTCAGTGCGGCCAGTGAGCATCACTATGTAGGCGTTGCTGAAGTTGCGGATCCGCCGCAGCACCTCGAGGCCGTCGATGTCCGGCAGCCCGATGTCCAGCGTCACCACGTTGGCCTGCTTATTGCGGACCACTTCCACACCGGCCCGCCCGTCAACTGCTGTATGCACCTCAAAGCCCGCCTGGCTCAACACTCCCTCGAGGAGGTTCCGCACATCGGCGTCGTCTTCGATAACTACAGCCACACCAAGATCGTCCATTGATATCCCTGCGCCAGGCGGTGATGGCCCCCCATTGGCCCAGCGCCAATGCCATTCCCGCTCCAACCCTTTATACGCTACAAGTAACCGAGGCTGATGACACCTGTTTCAACATGGCATTTGAAAAGTCAATTATTATGACAGAACATGTGGATTACGAGTCAGAGAGGATGTGTGCCAAGGTGCCTTACAGGAATTTGTATGCACCTGCGCCCGAAAGTCCTATTATCGTCCGGCATGGCCCAGGCATAGTTAATGGCTGACCGCCTCTTTCCCCGCCGGTCAGCCAGGATTTTCCAGCGGCTTGGGCCACGTTCGCAAGTGGCCCTGTGCCAGCTGCCCCTGACCCTGATCGTTGCTGCCCTCGCTGTAGCCACGCCCTTTGCGTGGCCCACCTTGCTGCACAGCCCGCTATATCTGGCCGGCATCATCCTGTCCGGCGGACTGTTCCTCGGCTGCCTCCTGGTCCCGTGGGAGCGGCTGGCGCACCGCCCCTACCTGCTGATTCCCGTCCTGGACTTCGTCTCCATCGGGCTGCTCCGGAACGGCGCCGCCCCGCTGCTCCCAGGGTTGGCCGTCCTGGCTGTATTCCCGGTGATCTGGCTTTCCGCCTCGGGGATGCTCACCCGCAGCAGCCTGGTCCTGAGCTTTTTTGGTCCCATGTTCATCATGGTCCCCACCCTCGCCGGACGGTTCCCAAACCTGACCGCCTCGGACATCACCAGTACGTTCCTCTTTCCCCTCATGACGCTCGCGGTGTCCCTGGCCATCAGGTTCGCGAGTGCGCACGTCCGCCTGCAGCAGCGTGAGCTGGCGGAGAAGGACAGGGAACTGCGCGAACTGCTGCGGGCGAGCAGGGAGCGCGAAAAGCTGCTCGAGACAGTCCTGGACGCCACCGACGTCGGAATCGCCGCCGTGGACCGGTCCGGCCACTTCCTGGTGTCCAACAGCCGGCAGCGGAACTTCCGCCAGGCCACCCGCGCCGACGACGCCGTTCCCGGGCAGGGCCACCAGCTGATTTTCGGACCGGACCGGAGGACCCTGCTGCCTCCGGAAAAGCGGCCCATCAGCCGTGCCATCGCCGGTGAATCCTTCGCCGACTACCTGGTGTGGGCCGGCGAGGGAGCTGACCAGCGTGCAGTGTCCACGGCCGCCCGCCCACTGGTGAATGAGGACGGCCAGCTTACCGGCGCCGTCGTTGTCTACACCGACGTGACCGGCTGGGTGGAGTCGCTGGCGGCCAACCATGAGCTGGTCTCCAACGTGACCCACGAGTTCAAGACGCCGCTGAACTCCATCATCGGCAACGTTGACCTGGTGCTCGAAGACGACGCAGCCTTGCCGCCGCAGGTGGCCCGCCGCCTCCTGGTGGTCCAGCGGAATGCCGAGCGGCTGCTGGCCCTGGTGGCTGACCTGTCGGCGTCGGCGTCGGCGGCGCTCAATGTCCACCCGAAGCGGACGGACCTGGCGAGCCTCGTGGAAACCACCATCGGCTCTGCCCAGGCCCAGGCCGAGCTGGCCAACATCAACCTTTCAGCGGATGTTCCCTCGCCACTCTGGGCGTACGCGGACCCGCTCCGGATCGGCCAGGCCCTGGACAACCTGGTATCAAACGCCATCAAGTACTCCCCCGGCGGCGGCAACGTCAGCATCAGCGCCCGCAGCACCAGGGAGTGGGTGCAGCTCAGCGTCAGCGACACTGGCATGGGCATCAGCAGCGAGGACAGGGAGAGGGTCTTCAAGCGCTTCTTCCGGACCGATTCCGCCCGGGACGCGGCCATCAGCGGCGCCGGGCTCGGCCTGTCGATCACCAAGATGATTGTGGAACGCCACGGCGGGCAGATCTCCTGCGTCAGCGGCGAGGGACAAGGCAGCACCTTCACCCTGACCCTGCCGGCCGAGGGTCCGCCGCCGTCCTTCTAGGCTTCGACAAGCTCAACCACCGGTGATTGAGCTTGCCGAAATCCAGGGGACTAGTACTCCCGCAGCGCCCGGGTGAGCTCGGCGCGGGCCAGGAGCTCGTCGTCGGACGGGTAGGCCACTTCCTCGAGCACCAGCGGGTGCGGGGCGGCCAGCACGGACTTGGCATCGCGTTTCTGCGCCAACAGCCGCTCATGCAACCAGCCCGGCTCCTCCACGCCCTCGCCCACGTACAGGGCGGAGCCGATCAGGGCGCGCACCATGTTGTGGCAGAAGGCGTCGGCCTGGACGGTGGCCACAATGACGCCGTCTTCCCCGCGCGCGAACTCAAAACGCTGCAGCTCACGGATGGTGGTGGCGCCCTCCCGCGGCTTGCAGAAGGACAGGAAGTTCTGCAGCCCCAACAGCTTCGACGCGCCCTCGTTCAGCAGCGACACGTCCAACCGGTTTTTATGCCACAGCGTGGAGTACCGGCCCAGCGGATCCCAGAGCGCAGGCCCGTCCGCGATGCGGTAGCTGTAGCGGCGCCAGAGCGCCGAGAACCGGGCGTCAAAACCTTCCGGCGCCAGCGAGATGCGGTGCACCTCCACTGCCCCGGTCAGGTCGCCGAGGATGCGGCTGAGGGCGCCGCGGATCCTTCGGAGCATGGCGACGGCGGGATCCAGTTCGTGCCCTCGCGGCAGTCCCTGCCACTCGGCTTCCGTGAGGTCCAGGTGGACCACCTGGCCCCGGGCGTGCACGCCGGCGTCGGTGCGTCCGGCGACCGTCACTCGGATGGGGCGCCGGATCAGAAGCTGCAGGGCCTCTTCAAGGGCGCCCTGGACGGTCCGCAGGCCCGGCTGCAGGGCCCACCCGCTGAAGGGGCCGCCGTCGTACGACAAATCCAGCCGGACACGCAAAAACCCGCCGCCCCCCAATACGGGGGCCGCGGGTTTTTGGTCGTTCATAGACTCAAGTCTATGCGAAGAAAATCAGCGAATTACTTCGCGTCCTTCTCTTCGGCTGCCGGAGCTTCAGCTTCCTCAGCGGCCGGAGCCTCTTCGGTAGCAGCCTCTTCGGTCGCAGCTTCTTCAGCGGCGGGAGCCTCCGTAGCTTCATCAGCAGCGGGAGCCTCGGCGACCTCAGCCTCGGGAGCTCCCTCGGCGGCCGGAGCAGCCTTCTCTGCATCGCGCTTGGCAGCCACGGTAGCCTCAGCTACAACAGCCTGCTTGGCGGAAACCGGCTCGAGAACCAGTTCGATGACAGCCATGGGAGCGTTGTCGCCCTTGCGGTTGCCGATCTTGGTGATGCGGGTGTAGCCGCCGTCGCGATTCTCCACTGCCTGGGCAATGTCGGTGAACAGCTCGTGGACGACGCCCTTGTTGCTGATCAGGCCGAGGACCCGGCGGCGGGAAGCGAGGTCGCCACGCTTGGCGAAAGTCACCAGGCGCTCTGCGTACGGCTTCAGGCGCTTGGCCTTGGTCACCGTGGTGGTGATCCGCTTGTGCTCGAACAGGGATGCTGCCAGGTTCGCGAGCATGAGGCGCTCGTGAGCCGGGCCGCCTCCGAGGCGCGGACCCTTAGTGGGGGTAGGCATAATTGTTTCTCCTCAAATGGAAGCCGTGGGCCCTGCACACCATGGTGCCTGCCCGCCGGCCAAGGTCTGGTTTAGAGTTCGTCGTCGCCGAAGGCGGCGTCGTCCTCTTCGATTGCTGCGGCGCGTGCTGCGAGGTCAAAACCGGGAGGCGAGTCCTTGAGGGACAGGCCCAGTTCAACCAGCTTTGCCTTGACCTCGTCAATGGACTTTGCACCGAAGTTGCGGATGTCCATCAGGTCAGCCTCGGAGCGGGCAACGAGTTCACCCACGGTGTGGATGCCCTCACGCTTGAGGCAGTTGTAGGAACGGACGGTGAGGTCCAGATCCTCGATCGGCAGTGCCATGTCGGCTGCCAGGGCAGCGTCGGTGGGCGACGGGCCGATCTCGATACCTTCAGCTGCGGTGTTCAGCTCACGTGCCAGACCGAAGAGCTCCACCAGGGTGGTGCCTGCGGAAGCAACAGCATCGCGCGGGGCGATGGCCTGCTTGGTCTCGACGTCGACAATCAGCTTGTCGAAGTCGGTGCGCTGCTCAACACGGGTTGCTTCCACGCGGAAAGTAACCTTCAGCACCGGCGAGTAGATGGAGTCGACCGGGATACGGCCGATCTCTGCGTCGCCGGACTTGTTCTGAGCTGCCGAAACGTAGCCGCGGCCGCGCTCGATGGTCAGTTCGAGTTCGAACTTGCCCTTCGAGTTCAGCGTGGCGATGTGCAGATCCGGGTTGTGGAATTCGACGCCGGCCGGCGGAGCGATGTCCGCTGCGGTGACGACTCCGGGGCCCTGCTTGCGCAGGTAAGCAACAACCGGCTCATCGTGCTCGGAGGAGACCGACAGGCTCTTGATGTTCAGGATGATCTCAGTGACATCTTCCTTGACACCCGGAACCGTGGTGAACTCGTGCAGCACGCCATCGATCCGGATGCTGGTTACGGCAGCACCGGGGATGGAGGAGAGCAGGGTACGGCGGAGGGAGTTTCCGAGGGTGTAGCCGAAGCCCGGTTCCAGCGGTTCAATGATGAAACGCGAACGGTTTTCGGAGACTACCTCTTCGGAGAGGGTGGGGCGCTGTGCAATGAGCACTTAGGTTTCCTTTCGGCGAGCATCCGCTATATGACGCAACACAGGTGGTGGAAATTCGGTCTGAAGACTTAACGCGCTGGGCTTGCCCGGGCCATCGATGGTCCGGGCAAGCTCAAGCGGCGCTGGAAGCCTTAGACGCGGCGGCGCTTCGGCGGACGGCAGCCGTTGTGGGCGGCGGGGGTGACGTCCTGGATGGAGCCAACCTCGAGGCCGGCAGCCTGCAGCGAACGGATCGCGGTTTCGCGTCCCGAGCCCGGGCCCTTCACGAAAACGTCAACCTTGCGCATGCCGTGCTCCTGGGCGCGCTTTGCAGCAGCCTCGGCAGCCATCTGGGCAGCGAACGGGGTGGACTTACGCGAGCCCTTGAAGCCAACCTCACCTGAGGAAGCCCAAGAGATAACAGCGCCGCTCGGATCCGTGATGGAAACGATGGTGTTGTTAAACGTGCTCTTGATGTGCGCCTGGCCAAGCGCGATATTCTTCTTGTCCTTCTTACGCGGCTTGCGAACCGCGCCACGAGTCTTCGGGGGCATTATTTCTCCTACAGAAAGTTATTGGGGGGAAGTCCGTAAATCCCGTGCGGGATTTTAACGGGCCTTCTTCTTGCCGGCGACGGTGCGCTTCGGGCCCTTGCGGGTACGTGCGTTCGTCTTCGTACGCTGTCCGCGTACGGGCAGGCCCTTGCGGTGGCGCAGGCCTTCGTAGCTGCCGATTTCAACCTTGCGGCGGATATCTGCTGCTACTTCGCGGCGAAGGTCACCCTCAACCTTGTAGTTGCCTTCAATGTAGTCACGCAGCTCAACCAGCTGGGCATCAGTCAGGTCCTTGACGCGAACGTCAGCGCTGATGCCCGTGGCAGCCAGGGTTTCGTGTGCACGGGTCTTGCCCACGCCGTAGATGTAAGTAAGCGCAATTTCCAGCCGCTTTTCGCGGGGAATGTCTACGCCAGCGAGACGAGCCATAGTGGCAGTACTCCTTGATAAACCGGAGGTCGTAGGCAGTACACCCGCATGTTCCATGCGGCCCCAGCCTCCGACCGGGGGTTAGCTGTCCGGGCTCCATACGTCCCAGATCAGCTTGTGCTGCCTTTATTTACTTGCGTGGGTTAGCAACCCAGGAATTCCCGATGAAGGGAATTTAGCCCTGGCGCTGCTTGTGGCGCGGGTTCTCGCAGATCACCATGACCCGGCCATTACGGCGGATCACTTTGCACTTTTCGCAGATCTGCTTGACGCTCGGCTTGACCTTCATGGCATTCCTTTGCGTGTAACAGTTGGTCAACTGGAGCGGCGTTCAGTTCACACTGAGGCCGCCCAGCAATTTACTTGTAGCGGTAGACGATACGACCACGGGTGAGGTCGTACGGGCTCAGCTCCACCACTACGCGGTCCTCAGGGAGAATCCTGATGTAGTGCTGACGCATCTTTCCAGAGATGTGTGCCAGTACGATGTGCTTGTTGGTGAGCTCAACGCGAAACATCGCGTTAGGCAGCGCCTCAGTCACAACGCCTTCGATCTCAATGACCCCGTCCTTCTTGGCCATACCCTCCGCTAACTGTTGTTGCCGCAGTCCCGCCGGATTGCACCGGGCATGACCACGAACGTTTTTGTTGGATCGATTGTCAGCTTCAGGCCCCAAAAGGGCGTGGCAGTCCAGACAACCAACAAACAACACTACTCTGTATCGCCGTAAAAGTTAAATCGGCCATAGTAACCTACCCGGTGCCGTACACACCATAATCCCCCGCCGGAGTGCTCACGGCCCGGGCGCTGGCCACGCCGTCGAGGATGGCCAAACGGACGACGTCGGCTGCCGCACTCTGCAGCGTGATAAGGCTGATCTGCCGGGCAACTTCGTCGCTGCGGTCAAGTGCTACAGCTTGGGTGGACAAGCAGAAGACCGTGTCCCCATCGCCAAGAGTATGCGAAGGATTCAAAGCCCGCGCAATCCCGGCATGCGAAGCCGAAGCAGTCCGCTTGCACTCGGCCACGTCGAGAACGGCATTGGTTGCGACGACGACCAAGGTCGTATTCAACGGCGCGTCTAAGGTGGGCCCACGCGAGCCGGGTTCCCTGGCCGAGCTTGCGAGGTTAGGGGGCTCGTGGGGCGGAACGACCGAGCGCGCGGAGGGCTGCGGAGCCCGCCCGCCGTCAACCACCGGGAAACCAAGAGCATTGACGACAGCGATCGCGCCCACCACAACGCCGTTATCGAGCGTGACCGATGAGGTGCCGACCCCGCCTTTGTACGTCCGGGCGATGACTGCTCCGGTGCCGGCGCCCACGTTGCCGCGTCCGATGTCGTGCCCGTCCTTCTCGGCGGCAGCGGCGGCGGTTGCCGCGTAGCCCATGTCCGGCGTCGGGCGGGCCGAAAAGTCGCCGCCGCGGCCCAGGTCGAAGATCGCCGCCGCCGGGACGATGGGCACCACTCCCCCGGGGACGGGGAACCCGCGGCCGTTCTCCTCGCACCAGCGCTGGGCGCCGGCTGCCGAAGCCAGGCCGTAGGCGCTGCCGCCGGTGAGGACCACGGCGTGAACAGCGCTGACCAGGGTGGTGGGGTCGAGCGCGTCCGTTTCGTGGGTGGCCGGTCCGCCGCCCTGGACGTCAACTGACCCGATGGTGCCCGGCGGCGGCAGGATCACGGTTACCCCGCTCAGCCAGCCGTCGTCGGTCTTCTGTACGTGGCCAACCCGGATCCCGGGCACGTCGGTGATTGCTCCCATGGCACCCATTGTTCCCCCTCCCCCAACTGAGTAGCGCCAAGTGTCGTTTTGAAGGGTCAAAACGACACTTGGCGCTACCTGGTTGGGCTGGGAGAGCGGAACCTACGGGATCGGCACCGGGGTGACGCCGAGGGGCACCAGGTGCTCCGCACCGCCGTCGGGCGCGGATAGCACCCAGATGCCCTTTTCGTGGACTGCGACGGAATGCTCCCACTGGCAGGAGCGGGCGCCGTCGGTGGTGATGACGGTCCAGTCGTCCTCCAGCACGGCGGTGTCGATGCCGCCGCGGACCAGCATGGGCTCGATCGCCAGGCAGAGGCCCGGCCGGATCTTGGGGCCGCGGTGGCTGGTGCGGTAGTTCAGGACGTCCGGCGCCATGTGCATTTCGGAGCCAATGCCGTGGCCTACGTAGTCCTCGAGGATGCCCAGCGGCTTGCCGGGCACGGAGGATACGTAGTCGTCGATGGCGGCACCGATATCGCCCACATGCTTACCGGTGGCCAGCGCGGCGATCCCCCGCCACAGGGCCGCGTGGGTCACGTCGGAAAGCCGCTGGTCCTCGGGGTCTGCGGTGCCCACGATGACTGTCCGCGCCGAGTCGGAGTGCCAGCCGTTCACGATGGCGCCGCCGTCGATTGAGATGATGTCGCCGTCGTTCAGGACCCGGCTGCCGGGGATGCCGTGGACTACTTCCTCGTTGACGGAGGTGCAGATGGTGGCCGGGAACCCGTGGTAGCCGAGGAAGTTGGACTTGGCGCCGGCCTCGTTGAGGACAGCGGCGAACACGTCGTCCAGGTGCTTGGTGGTGACGCCAGGGACGGCGGCTGCAACAGCGGCATCCAGGGCACGGCTCAGGACCAGGCCCGCCTCGTGCATGGTGCGCATCTGGGCGTTGGTTTTGTATTCGATGCGGGGCTGGCCAAAGGCCATGGTGCTTCCTTTCAAATGGCTGAGGCCCCTCCCGTGTACCGGGAGGAGCCTCGGAAAAACTTGCCTGGATCAGGCCGCCTGTGCGGTCTTAATGGCCTGCATGACGCGGTCCGTCACTTCGTCGATCGGCCCAATGCCGTCTACCTGGGTGAGGATGCCGCGCTCGGCATACTTGGCCACCACTGCTTCGGTCTGCTCGTGGTACAGGTCAAGGCGGTGGCGGATGACGGCTTCGTTGTCGTCGCTCCGGCCCGTTTCCTTGGCCCGGCCCAGGAGCCGGTGGACCAGTTCCTCGTCATCGGCCGTCAGCTGCAGGACGACGTCGAGCTTCTCGTCGCCCTTGGCGAGGATCTCGTCGAGGTAGTCAACCTGCGCCGTGGTGCGCGGGTAACCGTCCAGCAGGAAGCCGCTTTCGACGTCGGACTCGCTCAGGCGGTCACGCACCATCTTGTTGGTGACGCTGTCCGGAACGAAGTCCCCGTTGTCCATGTACTTCTTGGCTTCGATGCCAAGCGGTGTTTCGCCCTTCACGTTTGCACGGAAGATATCGCCGGTGGAGATGGCCACAACGCCAAGGCGCTCTGAAATCCGCTCCGCCTGCGTTCCTTTTCCGGAACCGGGAGGTCCAATAATCAGCATTCTCGTCATCGCAAAAGCCCTTCGTAGTGACGTTGTTGTAGCTGCGCATCAATCTGCTTGACGGTCTCCAGGCCAACGCCCACCATGATCAGGATCGAGGTGCCACCGAACGGGAAGTTCTGGTTTGCGTTGATCAGTACCAGTGCCACCAGCGGAATCAGTGCCACGAAGCCCAGGTAGAGGGCACCGGGCAGCGTAATCCGGGAGAGCACGTACTGCAGGTAGTCAGCGGTCGGTTTACCGGCGCGGATACCTGGAATGAAGCCGCCGTACTTCTTCATGTTGTCCGAGACCTCTTCAGGGTTGAAGGTGATCGCGACGTAGAAGTAGGTAAAGAACACGATCAGGACGAAATAGATCGCCATGTAGATCGGGTGGTCGCCGCGGGTCAGGTTGTTGTTGATCCATTCGACCCACGGCTGGAGCTGCTCGCCCGGCTTCGGCTGGTTGAACTGGGAAATCAGTCCAGGCAGGTAAAGCATGGAGGAAGCAAAGATAACGGGGATAACGCCGGCCATGTTGACCTTGATCGGGATGTACGTGCTGGTACCTCCCACGGTGCGGCGGCCGATCATCCGTTTGGCATACTGCACCGGGATCCGGCGCTGCGACTGCTCAACGAAGACCACCAGTGCCACCGTCAGCAGGCCTACGGCCAGAACGATGAAGAAGGTTCCCGGGCCCTGCGAGGTCCAGATGGCGCCCAGCGAGGTGGGGAACTGGGCTGCGATCGAGGTGAAGATGAGCAGGGACATACCGTTGCCCACACCCTTCTCGGTGACGAGCTCGCCCATCCACATGATCAGGCCGGTGCCGGCTGTCAGGGTGATGATGATCAGGATGGTGGTGATCACGCTGTCATCAGGGATGATCGGCAGGTTACAGCCGGGAAGCAGCTGGCCGGACCGCGCCAGGGACACCAGTGTGGTGGCGTTGAGCAGGCCCAGGGCGATGGTGAGGTACCGGGTGTACTGGGTCAGCTTGGACTGACCGGACGCGCCCTCTTCGTACAGTTCCTGGAACCGGGGAATAACCACCCGGAGCAGCTGGACGATGATGCTCGCCGTGATGTACGGCATGATGCCCAGCGCGAAGATGGACACCTGGAGCAACGCGCCGCCGCTGAACAGGTTAACGAGCTGGTACAGGCCGCCTGCGGTCTGACCGTTCTGCAAGCATTGCTGGACATTCTGGTAGTTCACACCGGGCGAGGGAATGAAAGCACCCAAGCGGAAGATGGTGATGATTCCCAGCGTGAACAACAACTTGCGTCGCAGATCAGGCGTGCGAAAGGCCCGGCCAAATGCGCTAAGCAAGCGTCCTCCTGGTGATGTGGATAAGAGTGTGTGATGGGGATCTAAGAATCCCAACAACCGAGTCTAACGGTTGGATGCGCCATGCGAACAATCCGTGGAAGTCCACGTGCGCCAGGTGGCGGGAAAAACACGCCCGACGGATGTGAAAAACTCCCGGTACCGGGGCCCTGGGCCCCGGTACCGGGAGTTCAACAACGGGCTTTCACCCACCGGCTCTAGAGAGCGGTGGTGCTTCCGCCTGCTGCAGCGATCTTTTCAGCAGCGCTGGCCGAGAATGCGTGGGCGGTGACGTCTACCTTGACGGTGATGTCGCCGGTGCCCAGCACCTTGACGGGCTGGTTCTTGCGAACGGCACCCTTTTCGACCAGGTTCTCGACGGTGACAGAGCCACCTTCCGGGAACAGCTCGTTGAGCTTGTCCAGGTTCACAACCTGGAACTCAACGCGGAACGGGTTCTTGAAGCCGCGCAGCTTGGGCAGGCGCATGTGCAGCGGCAGCTGGCCGCCGGCAAAGCCAGCCTTTACCTGGTAGCGGGCTGCAGTACCCTTGGTACCGCGACCAGCGGTCTTACCCTTGGATGCTTCACCACGACCAACACGGGTCTTGGCGGTCTTTGCACCCGGGGCGGGACGCAGGTGGTGAACCTTCAGTGCGTTCTGCTTCTCAGCAGCGGCGTCCTGAGCCTTTGCAGGAGTGTTCTCTGCCATTGTTACTTCGCCTCCTCTACCTGAACCAGGTGCGGAACCGTGTTGAGCATTCCAACGGTCACGGCGTCGGCAGTGCGGACAACGGTGTGTCCGATCCGCTTCAGGCCGAGGGACCGCAAGGTGTCGCGCTGGTTCTGCTTGCCGCCAATGGCGGACTTGATCTGAGTGATCTCCAACTGTGCGTCGGAGGGGACCAGGTTCTTAGCCATGACTATGCACCTGCCTTCGGAGCCAGGAGGGCCTTCACCAGTGCCGCCGGAGCGATCTCGTCGAGGGGCAGGCCGCGGCGTGCTGCCACTGCTGCCGGCTCTTCGAGGCGCTTGAGGGCATCAACGGTCGCGTGAACGATGTTGATGGCGTTGGAGGAACCGAGCGACTTGGAGAGGATGTCGTGGATGCCCACGCACTCCAGTACTGCACGGACCGGGCCACCGGCGATAACACCGGTACCGGCGGAAGCCGGACGCAGCATAACAACGCCTGCAGCGGCCTCACCCTGAACGCGGTGCGGGATGGTGTTGCCAACGCGGGGAACGCGGAAGAAGGACTTCTTGGCCTCTTCTACGCCCTTCGCGATTGCGGCAGGAACTTCCTTAGCCTTGCCGTAGCCAACGCCGACCATACCGTTGCCGTCACCGACGACGACCAGGGCGGTGAAGCTGAAGCGACGACCACCCTTGACCACCTTGGAGACGCGGTTGATGGTGACAACGCGCTCTACGAACTGGCTCTTCTCGGCTTCACGGCCGCCGTCGCGGCCACCACGGCCACCACGGTCGCCGCGGCCCTGGCCACGGTCGCCACGCTCGCCGCGACGAGCGCCGCCACGGCGGTCGTCGGCAGCTGCGGGAGCAGTGGTCTCAGCGGCAGCTACGGTTTCGGTAGCCTTCTGATCTGCAGACACAGTGTCCTTTTCCTTGTTTGCTTCCGTCACAGTGACAGCCCACCTTCACGTGCACCGTCAGCGACGGCGGCGATCCGGCCGTGGTACTTGTTACCACCGCGGTCGAAGACAACAGCTTCGATACCGGCAGCCTTGGCACGCTCTGCGACGAGTTCGCCAACGCGCTTGGCCTTGGCAGTCTTGTCGCCGTCGAATGCACGAAGGTCGGCTTCCAGAGTGGAGGCGCTCGCTACGGTCTGGCCAATGCTGTCATCGACAACCTGGACAAATACGTGGCGTGCGGAACGGTTGACGACCAGGCGAGGACGTACAGCTGTACCGGAGATGCGCTTACGGATACGAAGCTGGCGGCGGCTGCGCGAAGCAGACTTGCTCTTGTTCGTACGCTTCTTGTTAATTGAGATGGCCATGGTTACTTACCAGCCTTTCCGACCTTGCGGCGGATGACTTCGCCGGCGTAACGGATGCCCTTGCCCTTATAGGGGTCCGGCTTCCGCAGCTTGCGAATGTTGGCAGCAACTTCGCCGACCTGCTGCTTGTTGATACCTGAAACAGAGAGCTTGGTCGGGGTCTCAACTGCAAAGGTGATGCCCTCCGGTGCGGAGACATTGACCGGGTGGCTGAAGCCGAGAGCGAACTCAAGGTCAGATCCCTTGGCCTGAACGCGGTAACCGGTACCGACGATTTCAAGCTTCTTCTCGTAGCCCTTGGTTACGCCCTCGATCATGTTGGAGATCAGGGTGCGGGTCAGGCCGTGGAGAGAGCGGGAGGCGCGCTCGTCGTTCGGGCGGGCGACAGTCAGGGTGTCTGCATCCAGGGTGACCTCGATCGGGCTGGCCACAGTGTGGTTCAGCTCGCCCTTGGATCCCTTGACGCTGACGACAGAGCCGTCAACCTTGACCTCAACGCCGGCAGGAACGGTGATGGGGAGACGTCCAATACGTGACATTATTCTCTTCCTTTCCCGTTACCAGACGTACGCGAGGACTTCGCCGCCCACGCCCTTCTTGCCGGCCTGCTTGTCAGTCAGGAGGCCGGAAGAGGTGGACAGGATTGCGACACCCAGGCCACCGAGCACGTGCGGCAGGTTGGTGGACTTTGCGTAAACACGCAGGCCCGGCTTGGAGATACGGCGAACGCCAGCGATGGAACGCTCGCGGTTCGGTCCGAACTTGAGCTCGATGGTCAGCTTCTTGCCGACCTCAGCGTCCTCTTCCTTCCAGCTGGCGATGAAGCCTTCTGCCTTCAGGATGTCGGCAACGCGTGCCTTGAGCTTGCTGTACGGCATGGACACGGTGTCGTGGTATGCCGAGTTTGCATTGCGCAGACGCGTAAGCATGTCTGCGACAGGATCTGTCATTGTCATTGTGGGCTCTTGCCCTTCCTCATAACGGTTTCCGCGGTGCCGCTTCCACAAATGGGAGCCGTACCGCCGGACCTTTTACGTAGTTAGATTAGTCTTCGGCCTTGAACGGGAAACCAAGCGCCTTGAGCAGCGCGCGGCCTTCGTCATCGGTCTTTGCAGTGGTAACAACCGTGATATCCATACCGCGGGTGCGGTCGATCTTGTCCTGGTCGATTTCGTGGAACATAACCTGCTCGGTCAGACCGAAGGTGTAGTTGCCGTTGCCGTCGAACTGCTTGCCGGACAGGCCGCGGAAGTCCCTGATACGGGGCAGTGCGAGCGTGACCAGGCGGTCCAGGAATTCCCACATGCGGTCGCCACGCAGGGTAGCGTGTGCACCGATGGGCATGCCTTCGCGCAGCTTGAACTGTGCGATCGACTTGCGGGCCTTGGTTACCTGCGGCTTCTGGCCGGTGATCTGGGTGAGGTCGCGGACAGCGCCGTCGATCAGCTTGGAGTCCTTGGCGGCATCTCCAACACCCATGTTCACAACGACCTTCACGAGGCGGGGAACCTGGTTGACGTTTTCGTACTTGAATTCCTCAATGAGCGTGCTCTTGATGGATTCGGCGTACTTGGTCTTCAGACGAGGAACGATCTTCGTTGCCGGAGTCTCGAGAGTCTCAGTCATTAGATGTCCTTCCCTGAGCTCTTGGCCACGCGGATGCGGACTTCGCGCTGCTTGCCGTTGCGCTCAACGGTTTCAGTGCGGAAGCCAACGCGGGTGGGCTTCTTGGTGGACGGGTCAACCAGTGCCACGTTGGAGATGTGGATCGGGGCTTCAACAACCTCGATGCCACCGGTCTTGGTGCCGCGCTGCGACTGACCGACCTTGGTGTGCTTGGTTACGCGGTTGATGCCCTCGACCAGCACACGGTTGGTGTCGGTGAACACGCGCAGGACCTTGCCCTGCTTGCCGCGGTCGCCGCCGCGCTCAGCCTTGGCGCCAGTGATGACCTGAACGAGGTCACCCTTCTTGATCTTTGCAGCCATGGACTAGAGCACCTCCGGAGCCAGAGAAACGATCTTCATGAACTTCTTGTCACGCAGTTCACGACCAACCGGTCCGAAGATACGGGTACCGCGGGGGTCACCGTCGCCCTTCAGGATCACAGCTGCGTTCTCGTCAAACTTGATGTAGGAACCATCCGCACGGCGGCGTTCCTTCTTGGTACGGACGATGACTGCCTTGACAACATCGCCCTTCTTTACGTTGCCGCCCGGGATTGCGTCCTTGACGGTGGCGACAATGACGTCACCGATGCCTGCGTAGCGACGTCCGGATCCACCGAGAACGCGAATGGTAAGGATTTCCTTAGCACCCGTGTTGTCGGCGACCTTGAGTCGCGACTCCTGCTGAATCACTATTTACTCCTTGCGTCGCGCCGGTTCTCAGACCGAAAATCTTCCTACGGAATGAGCCTTGCGGAACGGTTGATCGGGGTGTCTCTTGACCTGCCTGGATTTTGCCAGACCAGGCCTAAACGCCCGTGCCAACAGCAGTTGCTTCCATCCGGTCCGGGTTAATCCCGGGCGCAAGGAGGCACTATGCCTTGGCACGCTTGTTTACGAGGTTTGATGACGGCGCGCGAAAGGCGCCATACAAACTCAAAATCTTAGCACGTTTTCCGCCCATCCCCATATCACCGCCTGGGCTCCCCCGCAAGACGGACGACGGCGTTACTCCGGGCAGCGTGTTGCCCCGCCCCAGGTGCCGCTCCCCCGGGCAAGCCGCACCGCCGTCGTCGTCCGCCCGCCTACCCGCCATAAACCCGCCCGCACGATGGGACGCTCTCTCACTTAATGTGCCTTTTCGGCTGGCGCTCTCTCACTTTCCTGAGAGAAGTGATAGAGCGTTGGCCAAAAGCACGCATTAAGTGAGAGAGGGTCGAAGCGGACGACGGCGTCACGCACGGCAGCTTGGCGGCCCGCCCCGGTGCCGCTCCCCCGGGCAAGCCGCACCGCCGCCGTCGTCCGCCCACCGTCCCGCCATAGACCCTCCCGCATGATGGGACGCTCTCTCACTTAATGTGCCTTTTCGGCCGGCGCTCTCTCACTTTCCTGAGAGAAGTGATAGAGCGTTGGCCAAAAGCACGCAT
>NZ_JARVSG010000055.1:0-1286 GCF_030209335.1 Pseudarthrobacter sp. fls2-241-R2A-168 | reverse complement strand
GGGTTAGCGGCCAAAATGTGTGTACGGCTTGGGCGTGTCATCTGCGTCGTCCGCCCCATCCTTGTTGGATTCCGTTTCCTTCCTCGGCGCTGAAGGCTGTGTCATAGAGGGCTGGACCGATGGGTTCATCGACGCGACTGGGGTTCTTTCTTTGAGGTTGCCAGTGGCGGGGCTGTACCAGTTGCCAGGGGTCTTGAGGTTGCTCGGTGCGCAGGTAGAGGTACCAGTCGACGGCGCGGGCGGCGTGGTCCGGGGTGAGCCCGCGGTGGGTGCGGAGCAGGTCTTTGAGTCCGGCGTTGATCCCGCCCTCCAGCGGGCTGGTCGTCCGTGCGATGTTCTGGCCAGCGGTCGCGCTGGTGAGCCAGGTGAACATGTGCCCGGCTTTGACCGCCCCGGCCAGAGTTCCCCGTGCCCGGCGCAGACCCAGGTGGGTGTACCACCAGAGCTGGCCGGCCCCGATATGGGCGGGTCTGACGGTGTTCTTCTTTGCGTAGGTGCGGTGCTTGAGAAATGACTCCCAGCGGGCTTCCCAGGACGCGAACTCGCCCATCCACGATGCTGCCTCATCAAGGTCTGTCACGTGCGTCAGGGCCTTGGCCAGGGCCAGCAGTTCCTTGCCCGCTTCCAGTTTCGGACGCAGCGTCAGATGCGTGCGGATGTTCTGGCGGATATGAAACAGGCACCGCTGGACCTTCGTTTCCGGCCAGTGTTCCCGCAGGGCGCTCTCGAGGCCTTTGTGCCCGTCCACGACGGCCACGCCCGGTGCCGGGATCTGCTGCAGGAGCGCTGACCAGGAGGCGTGCTTTTCCCGGTCGCACCACTGCCACGCGATGACGTGGGAACCGCTGTAAGCCACCAGCACGCACCAGCCGTTGAAGTACGTGCCGTCGAGCATGAGCACCGGATGAATCTCCCCGGTCACCGGCGCCTGCGGGACCACATTCCAGCACCAGGCACTGCGGCGCCGGAAAGTCCGTTCGGAGCCCGCATACCCGCCCTGGCGCTGCTTTCCAATGAGCCAGGACAGGAACGCCGTGAACTCAGCCTTCCTCGTGACATCAACCCGGGCCTGAGTGCTCGAAGCACCACACGATTTACACCGCCACCTCGTCCGGCCCGAACTGGTGGTCCCGTTCTTCACAAGCTTCCGAGCACATACACCACACCTGGGTTGATTCGATGGAACCGTCACTCCACATGCTTTCAAAGCATGTGCAAACCCCTACAACCCCTGTGAACACTGACAACCAAGGCCATCGCGTACACACATTTTGGCCGCTAACCCC
>NZ_JARVSG010000028.1:0-60194 GCF_030209335.1 Pseudarthrobacter sp. fls2-241-R2A-168 | reverse complement strand
CTGTGAACACTGACAACCAAGGCCATCGCGTACACACATTTTGGCCGCTAACCCCTCTTTCACGGAACCTGTCGCCCTGGCCTCAATCCGCCAATCCGGGAACGCCCCATCACCTCCTGCCACTATTTCAGTGACGAGCGCTCAGATGGTGTCGGGTTCCGGGCAACGCGCGCTCGGATGGTGTCGGTTTCGGGGCAACGCGCGCTCAGATGGTGCCGGGTTCTGGGCAACGCCCCATCACGTCCCGTAACCAAACGGCCAACGCTCCATCGCGTCTTGCAGCGAAAGGGCAACGCCCCATTACGTCTTGCAGCGAAACGGGCGAGGCTCCATCACGTCCCGTAACTAAACGGGCGAGGCTCCATCACGTCCCGCGGCTGATCGCGTAATGCCCGGTCACTCCTGGCACCGTCTTGAGGTGATCTCGCGCACGTTGCGTGCCGGCGGGACTGTCGTCGAACATCACTGAGAGGTGATGGGGCGCTTGAGGCGAAGCCGCGGGAGGTGATTGGGCGTCGGAGGGGACCCCACTGAGAGGTGATGGGGCGTTGGAGGGGAGGCCGCGGGAGGTGATGGGGCGTGAGAGGAGAAACTGCAGGAGGTGGTGGGGCGTTGGAACGGGACCAAGCCAGCCTGAGCTGGCATGATGTTCCTGTGACCTCCCAGAGCGAGCAGGACCCACCGTACGACGCACAGCCAGCGCCCCCGGCGTTGACGGCTGTGGCCCTGCTGGAAGAGGTGCGGGAAGACCTGGCCGCTGCCGCGCTGCCGCTGGCCTTACCTGAGGCGGAACAAGCCAGGCGCGACGCCGCCAACGCCGTGGCCCAGCTGGACGACTACATCCTCCCGCGGTACCGCAGCCTGGAAGCCCCGCTGCTGGCCGTCGTCGGAGGCTCCACAGGTGCCGGGAAATCAACACTTGTCAACGCCTTGGTGGGCCACCCCGTGACCCGGTCCGGAGCCATCCGCCCCACCACCCGCCAGCCCATCCTGCTGCATCACCCGTCGGAAGCGGCCTGGTTTGAGGGCCAGCGCGTCCTGCCATCCCTCAGCCGCATCCGTGGATACGTCGCCAGCAGCGCGGTCCCGGCCACCAGCGCCGGACCGGTCCCCGACCCCGGAGCCATGTCCTCCCTTGTCCTCGTAGCCGACCCCGCAATGCCCGAAGGCATCGCACTCCTGGACGCGCCCGACGTCGACTCCATCTCCGACGACAACCGCAAGCTTGCGGGGCAGCTCCTCGCCGCGGCAGACCTGTGGATTTTTGTCACCACTGCCAACCGCTATGCCGACGCTGTTCCCTGGAGACTGCTCCTTGACGCAGCCGGCCGGGACATCATGGTTGCAGTAGTACTGGACCGGGTGCCGCCAGGGGCGGAAGCCGAGGTCAGCGAGGACCTGCGCGGACTCCTGGACCGTGAAGGCCTGGGCGCCGCGCAGCTGTTCATCATCCCGGAGACGGCCCTCGACCCGCTGGGCATGCTCCCCGCCACTACAGTCCTCCCGCTGCGCACCTGGCTGGCGGATCTTGCTGCCGACTCCGCGGGCCGTTCCGACATCGCCCGCCGCACCCTGAACGGGACTGTCAGGGCCTTGGCTGCCCGCGTTGCCGAGGTGGCCCAGGCCGCGCGGGAACAGCAGCGGGCCGCAGGGAACCTGGAAGCCGCTGCCATATCGGCATACAACAGCGCTGCCACCCGAATCCTCGATGCCACCAGGGACGGATCACTCCTCCGCGGCGAGGTGCTGGCCCGCTGGCAGGACTTTGTGGGTACTGGGGAATTCTTCCGGACCCTGGAACAAAACGTTGGCCGGTTCCGCGACCGGCTGGGCGCCTTCTTCCGCGGCGAACCGCCGCCCGCCATCCGGGTGGAAGCAGCCATCGAGACAGGCCTGCAGGCCGTCATCGTCGACGAAGCAGCAAATGCTGCCGAGGATACTGACCAGCGCTGGCGGACCGATCCCGCCGGCCGCCACCTGCTGGGAACGGACGACCTTTCCGGAACCACACCCGTGTTCGAAGACAGGGCTGCCGCCGAAATCAGGGCCTGGCAGGAAGCCCTGATGGAACTGATCCGCACGGAGGGCCAGGGAAAGCGGACCCAGGCACGCTGGCTGTCCTTCGGCATCAACGGGCTGGGCGCTGCCCTGATGATCGTGGTGTTCTCCATGACGGCCGGACTCACAGGACTCGAAGTGGGAGTGGCGGGTGGTACCGCCGTGGTGGGCCAGCGGCTGCTGGAAGCAGTGTTCGGCGAGGATGCTGTCCGGCGTATGGCCGAAAAAGCACGGGAAGACCTGCACGTGCGCTGCCAGCGGCTGCTCCAGGACGAACAGCAGAAGTTCCTGTCCCGGCTTCCCGAAAGCGATGACACGTCCGCTCAATCCCTCGCCGCCCACGCGGAGGCGCTGGCCCGGCTGGCGGCCGCTGCATGAGCCGCCACAGCGACACCCGGGATTCGTCGCGGCTGGACCGCAGGCTCATGGCCCTGAACGACGCCCGGGAACTGGGGGAAGGTGTCCTTCCCGATGAATCACTCCAAGACGTGTTCAGCGTGCTGGAGCGTGCCAGCTCCCGGCGGTCGCTGTCCGCCGACCACACGGTGGTGGGCTTCTTCGGTGCCACCGGCAGCGGCAAGTCCTCGCTGTTCAACGCCGTGAGTGGAGCTGAAATCGCGACGGCGGCAGCGCGCCGTCCCACCACTTCGGAACCTCTGGCGGGGGTGTGGGGAGCTGAGGGCAGCGAACCGCTGCTGGACTGGCTGGACGTCCGGAACCGGCATCATGCGGCAGCCGTGGATGGCTTCGCCGGCGAGGACACGGGGCTGATCCTGCTGGACCTGCCGGACTTCGATTCCACCAAGGCAGCGAACCGGGAAGTGGTCCAGCGGATGGTGGGCCTGGTGGACGTCCTGGTCTGGGTCCTTGATCCCCAAAAGTACGCCGACGCAGCTGTCCACAATGACTTCCTGTCACGCCTGGCCTCGCACGGGGCCGTCACCCTGGTGGTCCTTAACCAGGTGGACCGCCTTCCTGCCCACGACGTGCAGCCAGTCCTGGAATCCCTGCGGGCAATCCTTGCCCGCGACGGACTCGCCAAGGTCCAGGTTCTCGCGGCGTCAGCACTCAGCGGGACAGGAGTGGACAAGGTCCGGGATGCCATCCGCGGCGTCGCGGTGAAACGCAAAGCCCAATCACAGCGGCTCACTGCCGACATCACCCGGGCCTCAGCGGAATTGGGCGCAGTATCCGGTGCCGGAGAGGCGGCCGGGGTCCGGCCCGCTGCAACGACGCGCCTTGCGGACGAGCTGGCAATTGCCGCGAACGTTCCTGCTGTGGTCCGGGCCGTGAGGCAGTCCTACCGGCTCGAATCGGTGAAGCGGACAGGCTGGCCCGTCACACGCTGGCTTTCCCGCTTCCGGCCGGATCCGCTGCGACGCCTTAATCTGCGCAGCACGGCACCTTCTGAGCTGAACCGGACCTCGCTGCCCTCAGCCGGAGCACCGGAGCGCGCCCGGACCGATGCGGCGGTGCGGGAATTTGCCGACGCCGCCAGCGCGGGCGCCCCTGGTCCGTGGCGGGCAGCTATCCGGAGCGCCGCGAGGGAAGGCAGGGAGCGGCTGCCCGATGCCCTTGACCAGGCCATCGCCGGAACCGACCTGGCCGCCAACCGAAGGTCGTGGTGGTGGGGTTTGTTCAATGTGGTGCAATGGCTGGCGCTGCTCACAGTCCTGGGCGGGCTCGGCTGGCTCGGCGTCCTGGCGGCGCTTGGCTACTTCCAAATGCCAGCACCGGAAGTGCCCAGGGTGGAGGGCTGGCCGGTGCCGACGCTGATGATTGCCTTGGGGGTGGTCCTGGGGATCTTCCTGGCCATCACCGGCCGTTTCATTGCTGCGGCCGCGGCGAACGCCCGGGCGGCGCGGGCCAGGAAACGGCTGAACGCAGCGGTTGCCGCCGTGGCCCAGGAACTCGTTGTAGAACCTGTGGAGGTTGAAGTCAGCAGGCTTTCAGCCTTCAATGCGGCACTGAAGGCGGCGGCCGGGTAGAAGTACGACGCCGGCCGGGAGTCAGTCAGCCGGCTGCGGACAGCTCGGCAGCGGCATCCCTGACCTTGATGAGGGTGCGCAGGTTCCGTGTGGTGGTGGACGCCTTGAACTTCGATTTGGCCGTGATTTTACTGAAAGGACTGTCCAGGGTTCCCCCGGCGGGGGCCAGCCATGCCAGCGCCTCGGGGCCGAGCCGCTTTTGCTCCGCACCCGCCAGCGCGGCGCCGGCTGCCTCAAGTTCGTCCAGCATGCCAATATCGGACGAGAGTGTGATGTAGGTGTGCGTCGTCTTATCGTCATCCGGGTAGGGGCAGGCACTTACCAGTTCTGCCACCCGGGCTGCGTCCAGGATTACCACCCAGGCGTCATAACCGAAGGTGTCCCGGAGGCATTTTTCGCACTCCCGCTTCACGGCGGCGGCGTCCAGGGTGCTGCCCAGCACTACGTTTCCGCTGGCAAGCAGGGTCCGCGCGTCCGGAAAACCGCCGGACTTGAGCGCCTCCCGGACCTCGGCCATCTTGATGTTGATGCCGCCCACGTTGATACCCCGAAGAAACACTGCATAGCTGCCCATGGCGAAAGCCTAGCGTCCGCAGCACTGCCGCGAGGGCAATCCGGCGGGCAGGTGACTGCGTCAGTCGTTGTTTTTGCGGAGCGCCTCGGTAAGGACGCGGCCGGCGTTGCAGACAACTTCCGCATGCAGCCTGCCGGGCTGGCGGGTGAGCCGCTCGATGGGACCGGAAATTGAAACTGCCGCAATCACCCGGCCGGAGGGTCCGCGCACCGGTGCGGAAACTGACGCGACCCCGGGCTCGCGTTCGCCAAGGCTCTGGCCCCAGCCCCGCCGTCGTACTCCTGCCAGGACTGTAGGCGTAAACCGGGCAGACTGCAGCCCTTCGAGCAGCCGGTCGTGGTCCTCCCAGGCGAGCAGCACCTGGGCGGCCGATCCGGCCTTCATGGACAACTGCGTGCCCACCGGAATGGTGTCGCGCAGGCCGATGGGGCGCTCGGCGGAGGCAACACAAACGCGCCAATCGCCCTGCCGGCGGAAAATCTGGGCACTTTCGCCGGTGGCGTCACGCAGCTGCATCAGCACCGGTCCGGCGGAGGCGATCAACCTGTCCTCACCGGCAGCGGACGCCAGTTCCACCAGGCGGCTTCCCAGGACAAAGCGGCCCTGGATGTCACGGCTGACCAGTCGGTGGTGGACCAGGGCCAAAGCAAGGCGATGGACCGTGGGCCGGGCCAGGCCCGTCGCCGCCACAAGCTGCGCAAGCGTGGTGGGCCCGGCCTCAAGTGCATCGAGCACCTGGGCCGCTTTATCAATGACGCCGACTCCACTAGAATTGTCCATGTAATGATATTGCCGTCTCATTATCTGAGATGCAAATCTTTCGGCTGGCGCAGTACGAAGCCGTACTGGTTCAGTGGAACTATCAGCCAACAGCAGTGAAGGGAGATGGCCATGGCAAAGACATTGGCCGAGAAAGTCTGGGACGCGCACGTGGTGCGCAAAGGCGACGGCGAAGGTGCCAATGCCCAGCCCGACCTTCTTTTCATCGACCTCCACCTCGTCCATGAGGTCACGTCGCCGCAGGCGTTCGAAGGCCTGCGCCTGGCCGGCCGCCCGCTGCGCCGCCCGGACCTGACCATCGCCACGGAGGACCACAACACTCCCACGCTGGACATCGACAAGCCTATCGCCGATCTGACCAGCCGCACGCAGATCCAGACGCTGCGCAACAACTGCGCCGAGTTCGGTGTGCGCCTGCATTCCCTCGGCGATGCCGAGCAGGGCATCGTCCACGTGGTGGGTCCGCAGCTGGGCCTCACCCAGCCGGGCATGACGGTGGTCTGCGGCGACTCGCACACGTCCACCCACGGTGCCTTCGGGGCGTTGGCCATGGGCATCGGAACCTCCGAGGTGGAGCACGTGATGGCCACCCAGACGCTGTCCCTGAAGCCGTTCAAGACCATGGCCATCAATGTTGAAGGCACGCTCCGCCCGGGCGTCACCGCCAAGGACATCATCCTGGCCGTCATCGCCAAGATCGGCACCGGCGGCGGCCAGGGCTACGTCCTGGAATATCGGGGCTCCGCCATCCGCGCCCTGTCCATGGATGCCCGCATGACCATCTGCAACATGTCCATCGAAGCAGGCGCCCGCGCCGGAATGGTGGCTCCGGACGAGACTACGTACGAGTACATGTTGGGCCGCCCGCACGCGCCCCAGGGCGCCGACTGGGACGCCGCCGTCGAGTACTGGAACACCCTGCGGACCGACGATGACGCCACCTTCGACGTCCAGGTGGACCTGGACGCCAACACGCTGGAGCCGTTCGTCACCTGGGGCACCAACCCCGGCCAGGGCGTTTCGCTGTCAGAATCCGTGCCCTCGCCGGAGGACTTCGGCGACGAGAACGCCAAGGCTGCCGCCGAGCGCGCCCTGCAGTACATGGGCCTCGAAGCCGGAACACCCATGAAGGACATCCGGGTGGACACCGTCTTCCTCGGATCCTGCACCAACTCCCGGATGGAAGATCTCCGCGCCGCGGCTGACATCATCCGCGGACGCCAGAAGGACCCCAACATTCGGATGCTGGTGGTCCCGGGCTCAGCACGGGTCCGCCTGGAAGCCGAGGCCGAAGGCCTGGACAAGGTCTTCAAGGACTTCGGGGCTGAATGGCGTTTTGCCGGCTGCTCCATGTGCCTGGGAATGAACCCGGACCAGCTGGAGGTGGGGGAGCGCTGCGCCTCCACGTCCAACCGCAACTTCGAAGGGCGCCAGGGCAAGGGCGGCCGGACCCACCTCGTGTCCCCGGTCGTAGCCGCAGCCACGGCCATCCGCGGCACCCTGAGTTCGCCGTCGGACCTTGATCCCGATCCGGTGGTTGAGCCTGTCGAAACCCCCATCCGTACCGACGCAGCCTAGGACACGCCATGGAAAAGTTCACCACCCACACCGGAATCGGCGTCCCGCTGCGCCAGAGCAACGTGGACACGGACCAGATCATCCCCGCTGTCTACCTCAAGCGCATCACCCGCACAGGCTTCGAGGACGCCCTGTTTTCCGCGTGGCGCAAGGACCCCTCCTTCATCCTGAACCAGGAACCGTTCAACGCGGGCTCCGTGTTGGTGGCGGGCCCCGACTTCGGCACCGGCTCCTCCCGGGAACACGCGGTCTGGGCGCTGAAGGACTACGGCTTCAAAACTGTGCTCTCGTCCCGGTTCGCCGATATCTTCCGCGGCAACTCCGGCAAGCAGGGGCTGCTCGCAGCCCAGGTGGCGCAGGACGATATCGAACTGATCTGGAAGGAGCTCGAGAACGCTCCCGGTACCCCGGTCACCGTGGACCTCGTCTCCAAGACGGTGGTGTGCGGCAACATCGTCGCGCCCTTCGATATCGACGACTACACGCGCTGGCGCCTGCTCGAAGGCCTGGACGATATCGGGCTGACACTCCAGCACGAGGCGGACATCACTGCCTACGAGGCCACGCGCCCGGCCTTCCTCCCGAAAACCCTGCCGGCACGCCTTTCCTGAGTGGGCTGAAGTACCTCCGACCGTGCGACGGCGGCCCGCCACGCCCTGCCGCCGTCGCCCGCGTATTTCGGTTCGGTAACGCGACCTCCTATGCTTGGTTGGAGCCTTTGCAAGGTTTTGTGGGCTAGTTATCGTGAGGAAACCGGTATATGAGTAGTGTTCTGACAATCCGTGGCGGAGTCCCGCTGACGGGCCGCGTAAGCGTCCGGGGAGCGAAAAACCTCGTTCCCAAGGCGATGGTGGCAGCGTTGCTGGGCAACGAGCCGTCCGTATTGCGGAACGTGCCGGAGATCAAGGATGTGGAGGTCGTCACCTCCCTCCTTCAGCTCCACGGCGTGACGGTGGTCAAGGACCCGGTCAACGGGGATCTCACCCTGGATCCAAAGGCGGCCAAGACGGCGCCCAGTACCGCCATTGACGCCCACGCCGGCGACTCCCGGATTCCCATCCTGCTGTGCGGCCCCCTGATCCACGCCATCGGGGAAGCGTTCATTCCCGACCTGGGCGGCTGCAAGATCGGCGACCGTCCCATCGACTACCACCTTGATGTGCTGCGCCAGTTCGGTGCCGTGGTGGAGAAGCGGCCGGGCGGCATCCACATCTCCGCCCCCAAAGGCCTGCACGGCGCCAAGATTTCCCTGCCCTATCCGTCCGTCGGGGCCACGGAGCAGGTGCTGCTGAGCGCCACCCGCGCGGAGGGCATCACTGAACTCTCCGGAGCGGCAACGGAACCGGAAATCATCGACCTGATTGCCGTGCTGCAGAAGATGGGCGCCATCATCAGCGTCCAGACCGACCGCACCATCCGCATCGAAGGCGTCCGCGACCTCGGCGGCTACAACCACCGGGCGCTCTCGGACCGCAACGAATCGGCGTCGTGGGCATCTGCGGCGCTGGTGACCAAGGGTGACATCTTCGTTGAGGGCGCCTCCCAGCGCGACATGATGACGTTCCTGAACACCTACCGCAAGGTAGGCGGCGGCATGGACATCGGCGAGGACGGCATCCGCTTCTACCACAAGGGTGGAAAGCTCAACCCCCTGGTCCTGGAAACGGACGTGCACCCCGGTTTTATGACTGACTGGCAGCAGCCGCTGGTGGTGGCGCTGACCCAGGCTGAAGGTGTTTCGATCGTCCACGAGACCGTGTACGAAAACCGCTTCGGCTTCACCGATGCACTGATCCGGATGGGCGCCAGCATCCAGGTGCACCGTGAGTGCCTGGGCAGCGTGCCCTGCCGGTTCGGCCAGCGGAACTTCCTGCATTCGGCAGTCATTTCCGGGCCCACCCAGCTCAAGGGAACCGACATCGACGTGCCGGACCTCCGCGGCGGCTTCAGCCACCTGATCGCGGCCCTCGCCGCAACGGGAACATCCCGGGTGACCGGCATCGACATCATCAACCGGGGCTACGAGCGCTTCACCGAAAAGCTTGCCGGGCTGGGCGCCGACTTCGACATCACCCCCACAAAGTAGCGGAACCGACGTGAAAGAGTCTGCGAAAAGCAGGGCCACCTTTATGTTCATTGCCGGCATTGTCCGGCCCTTGATGAACGCCATGATGAGCAAGGAGTGGGAGGGGACGGAGAAGCTTCCCGCCGGCGGGTTCATCGCGGCCCCCAACCACTGCACCGAAATTGATCCGCTGGTAGTGGGCCACATGCTGTACAACCAGAAGCGTGCCCCGCACTTCCTTGCCAAAGCGGGCCTCTTCAAGGTTCCCGCCTTTGGTTGGCTGCTGCATGCCACCAAGCAGGTCCCCGTGGAGCGTTCGACGGCGGGAGCGAACCGCTCGCTGCAGGTCGCACAGGAGATTGTCGCCGAGGGCGGGGCCATCATCATCTATCCGGAGGGCACCCTCACGCGTGACCCGGACCTGTGGCCGATGAAGGGCCATACCGGCGCGGCGCGGCTGGCCCTTGAGGGCGGCATTCCCGTGGTTCCGATCGCACACTGGGGCGCGCATGAGGTGTTTCCGCGGTACGGCAAGAGGTTCCACGTCTTCCCGCGCAAGCGGTCGCGTGTTGTAGTGGGCGATCCTGTGGACCTCAGCGCCTTCTCCGGCCGTCCCCTGGACAAGGCCACGCTGGCCGGAGCAACCGACGCCATCATGGACGCCATCACCGGCCTCCTCGCGGAGCTCAGGGGAGAGCAGCCCCCGGCGGTGCGTTGGGATCCGGCAAAGCAGCAGCAGTCCAAGCACGGGCGTTTCGTGGAGCGCGGCCAGGGCCAGACCGGGGAACGGACGCCCGGTGATTCCTGAGGGGACACAGGGCGGGTCGGCCCGCTCTGTTGCCGTGCTTGGGGCCGGCTCCTGGGGAACCACGTTTGCGAAGATCCTGGCCGATGCCGCCACCGCCGCCGGTGAGCCCCGCGCCATCCGGTTGTGGGGCCGGCGCACCGAAGTGGTGGAGGAAATTAACACCTTCCACCGCAACAGCCAATACCTGAAGGACATTGCCCTCCCGGAGAGCATTACCGCTTCCACTGAGGTCCCTGAGGTGCTGGCCGGCGCCGATCTGGTGATATTGGCTGTGCCGGCCCAGTCCCTCCGGCCGCAATTGCGCGGATGGAAGGACATGATCGCCCCCGGTGCCATGGTGGTTTCACTGATGAAGGGGCTGGAACTGGGCACCGATGCCCGGATGAGCGAGGTCATCAGTGAGGAACTCGGCGTTCCAACGGAACGCATCGCCGTCGTTTCCGGTCCCAACCTGGCCATGGAGATCGCCCGCGAGGAACCTACCGCATCCGTGGTGGCCTGCACTGATTCCGCTGCCGCCGGCTGGATAGCCCGCAGCTGCACGGCACCATACTTCCGGCCATACACCACCGCGGACATCGTGGGTGTGGAAATCGGCGGCATCGTTAAGAACGTCATCGCGCTGGCAGTAGGTATTTGCGAGGGCCGGCAAATGGGGGACAACACCAAGGCTTCCGTTATTACCCGCGGCCTCGCCGAAACATCCCGCCTGGCGTTGGCGCTGGGCGGGGACGCGAAAACCATGGCGGGCCTGGCTGGCCTGGGTGACCTGGTGGCCACATGCTCTTCTCCGCTGTCGAGGAACCATACCGCCGGGCGGCTGCTGGGCCAGGGCCTGACGCTGGAGGAAGTAGGCCAGAAGATGACCCAAACCGCCGAAGGCATCAAATCCGGCCAGGCCGTCCACGAACTCGCGGCAAAGCTCGGCGTCGAGATGCCCATCACGGCCGCCGTCGTCGCCGTGCTGGCAGGCAAGCTGTCCGTTGACCAACTGGGGCCTGTCCTGCTGGCCCGGGAACTGAAACCTGAAGGCGATTACTGACCATGTCCCACCACAATCTCACCGCATCAGAACCGGCCCGCGGGGCAAAGCCCCGGGTGGCGGTATTGTTCGGCGGACGGTCCAGCGAGCATGCCGTGAGCTGCGTTACCGCCGCCGGTGTCCTTGGTGCCATTAACAGGGACAAGTACGAGGTGATCCCGATCGGAATCGCCAAGACGGGGCAGTGGGTCCTTGCCGCCGAGGACACCGCCCAGTGGTCCCTCTCCGCATCCTCGCTGCCTGAGGTGGTCCCGTCACAGAAGACGGTGACGCTGGCCGAGATCGGCGGCGAACACCAGCTCATCGTGGCTTCCCCGAACGAGGTTCCGCAGGAGCTCGGCACCGTGGATGTGGTATTCCCGCTGCTGCACGGCCCGTTCGGTGAGGACGGTACCATCCAGGGGCTCCTGGAACTCTCGGACACGAGGTACGTCGGAGCCGGCGTCCTGGCTTCCGCTGTGGGGATGGACAAGCACTACATGAAGGTGGTCTTTGAAGCGGCCGGCCTTCAGGTAGGCCCCTACATTGCCGTGACCGACAGGCAGTGGCGCAAGGACGCGGAATCCGTGCGGAAGCAGGTGGACCGGCTCGGGTTCCCCGGCTTCGTCAAGCCCGCCAGGGCCGGATCCTCGATGGGTATTTCCAAGGTGGACTCGCTGGATGAGCTGGACGCTGCCATTGAGGAAGCACGGCGGCACGACCTCAAACTCGTCATTGAGGCGGGAATTGTGGGCCGCGAGATTGAATGCGCAGTGCTCGAAGGCAGGGGGACCGATGCCCCCCGGACCTCCATGCCCGGCGAGATCTCCGTGGCAGGCGGCACGCACGAGTTCTACGACTTCAACGCGAAGTACGTCGAAGACGACGCCGCAGCGCTCAGCTGCCCGGCAGACCTGCCCGAGGAAGCCATTACCAGGGTGCGTGAACTCTCGGCAGCTGCCTTTGATGCGGTGGGTGCAGAGGGATTGAGCCGGGTGGACTTCTTCTACACACCGGATGGCCAGCTGATCATCAACGAGATCAACACCATGCCGGGCTTCACCCCCAAGAGCATGTACCCGCAGATGTGGGCCGCCTCCGGCCTGGGCTACGCCGACCTGATCGACGAACTCATCTACCTGGCACTGAACCGGAAGACCGGCCTCCGCTGACCCCGTTCCGGTGGTTGCGCCGACCCCTTCCGGTGGTTGAGCTGACCCCTTCCGGTGGTTGAGCTTGTCGAAACCTACTGGCTCTGCGGGAGATCCTGCAGCTCCTCCTGGCCCACGCAGTTGCGGCTGGCCGGCACTTCTGCGGCGGCAACCGCCAGGTCTGCAAGCACCGTGGCGGAACTGATCTTGTCCGGGTCCATCAGGATCTCCGTGGCGGGCTCCCGGCCGTAAGTGGTGAGCGTCCATACCGGGTCGCCTTCCTTGATGACCCAGTCGATCCCGTTGACGGTAACGCACCGGTCGGTAGTGGGTCCCGGCACATTGACGCCGCAACGCAGGACCACCAGTGAGGGATCGCCCCAGGCGGCAGTTGCCTGGCTGTTTGTCTTACGGAGGGCTGAGTCCCCGATGGCCTCGGGGAGAGCCACCATCATGGGGGCGCAGGCCGGGTTCGCCGCATCCTTGGCGGCCGGCACGTCCACCACTGGGGAACACGCAGCCAGCGGAAGGGCGGCTAAAGCCCCGATCAGCGCCATCCTGGCACGGCGGGCGGTCAGGGAAGCGAGGGGGCGGTGCATGCTCCAAGCCTATCGCCGCAGCCGGGCCGGCCAGGACACCAGGAGGTGCGGCCAGCCAATGTCCGTGGCCCGCTGTAGCGTAGTGGCGTGCCAGAAAACCGTTTGACCGTCCACCCGCAGCCCCCAGCCGTTGCTGCCCTCTCCGAAGCCGAATTGCTGGCCCGGATCTTCCCCCGCCTCTCCATGGCCGGGTCCTACTCAGAGGCCACGCTGCTGGGCCCGGGGGATGACGCTGCCGTGGTGGCGGCGCCGGACGGCAGAACGCTCATCAGCATCGACACGCAGGTCCAGGACCAGGATTTCCGGCTGGAATGGCCAAATGGCTACCGGACCACCGGGTTCGACGTCGGCTGGAAGGCCGCGGCGCAGAACCTCAGCGACATCAATGCCATGGGGGCCACCGCCACGTCACTCGTCGTGAGCCTCACACTCCCGCCCGAGACGCCGGTGAGCTGGGTGGAGGACCTTGCGGATGGGCTCACTGCCGGCATCAAGGACCTCGGAGCCATCAGATGCTCGGTGGCGGGCGGCGACCTCGGCCGCGGCCGGGAAATTTCGGTCACCGTCGCCGTCCTCGGCACCCTCGACGGCGGTCCAGCAGTGCTCCGGTCCGGGGCGCAGCCGGGGGATGTCCTCGCGCTTGCCGGTACGGCCGGGCATGCTGCTGCGGGCCTGGCCCTCCTGGAGTCGGCCGAGAACGTAGATGCCCTCGGGGAACGTGAGCGTGCCTTCCTCGACCTGCAGTGCAGGCCGCGGCCGCCGCTGGAAGCAGGCCCTGCAGCGCGGACGGCCGGTGCCACGGCCATGCTGGATGTTTCGGACGGACTGCTGCGGGACGGACTGCGGCTGGCTACGGCCAGCAGCGCCGCAATCGACCTGGATCCGGCGCAACTGCACGTGCTGGGGGAGGTGCTGCGGCCTGCCTCGGAGCTGCTGGGCACGGAACCGGCGGCCTGGGTGCTCAACGGCGGGGAGGACCACGGCCTGCTCGCCACATTCCCTGCTGATGTTCAGCTGCCACCCGGATTCACTGCGATAGGCTCAGTACAAGCATTGGGAAGCAATGAAAGCCCGAGCGTCAAAATTGCGGGCCGGCCCGCGGACGCCGGGGGATGGGATCACTTTGCACACTAAGGTTGCCGCCAACGCGCAAGCGATGAAGAGGTGGTTGGGCAAGGCTGAGACCGTCATTGGAAACCATAGCGACCGCCTCAACGCCATCAATATCTTCCCGGTAGCGGACGGCGACACGGGCACCAACCTGTACTTGACCGTGCGCGCGGCTGCCCGGTCCGCGGCCGCAGCGGAGGACCAGCCTGCGCAGCTGGACGTCGGCGTCGTACTGGCTGCTGCCGGCCAGGCTGCGATGGAGGAAGCCCGCGGAAACTCAGGGACCCTTTTGTCGGTGTTCCTGTGCGCCGCGGCGGAACCGCTCGCGGGGCACACCCGGCTGACGTCCACCCTGTTGGCCGCCGCACTGAACCGGGCCCAGATCAGGGCATGGTCCGCCCTCAGCGACCCGGTTCCCGGAACCATGCTTTCCGTGATGGAGGCTGCCGCACGGGCAGCGGCCGCGGTGGACGCCGGGCAGAACGGGGACGACAGCAACCACGCCCTGGGCCTGGCACTGGACGCCGCCGTTGAAGGTGCCTTGGCCGCGGTGATCCGCACGGAGGACCAGCTGGACGCGCTGACCTCGGCCCGGGTGGTGGACGCGGGTGGAGTGGGCATGCTCCTGATCCTGGACTGCCTCCGTTCCGCCGTCCTGGGTGAGGAGCTCCAGAGCGAACTGCTGGACGGACTCCACGGCTATGACGTCTCCGATCCCCACATCCATGCGGCCCTGCCGGACGATGACGGCGTCGAAGTCATGTGCACCATCAATCTTTCACCGCTTCACGCGGCCACGCTCCGCCAGCAGCTCGACGAAATCGGTGAATCCGTGATCATGAGCCAGGTGGGGGGCAACGAAGACGCCGATGGGAACTACCGCTGGCGGGTCCATGTGCACGTCCCGGACCCCGAGCCTGCTGTCAGTATCATCCGTGCCCTGGGAGAACCGTCCCACATCAGTATCAGCGAACTCGCCCTGCCGCGGGAACCCCACACAGACGCAGTGAACTCCAGTGGGCATGACCGCTGAACTCGATCTTGTGCTGGAACGGCGGATCGGCAAGCGGTCCGCATCGGTCATCGAAAAGCACCTGGGCATCACCACGGTTGACGGGCTGCTGAACTACTTCCCGCGCCGCTACATGAACCGCGGTGAGCTCACGCCCATCAGCGAACTCCCCCTCGACGAGGAGGTCACCCTCATCGCCCGGGTGCTCTCCAGCAGCACCCGGAACATGCAGGCCCGCCGCGGGACCATCACCGACGTCATAGTGTCCGACGACGACGGGCGGCAAGGGCTGCGGCTGGTCGGCGGAACGGACTACCGGGGGAAAGTCCCCGGCACCCTCAAAATCACCTTCTTCAACGGTTTCAAAGCAAAAACAGATCTACTGCAGGGGCGCCGGGCCCTGTTCTCCGGAAAGGTCACCAAATTCAAGGGACAACTGGGCCTGACCAACCCGGACTTCCAGCTGCTGGATGACGATCCCTTCAGCGAGGGCAGCCAGGACCCGGAAAAACTCGCCGCCATGCCCATCCCGGTCTACCCGGCCACTGCCAAACTGCCCAGCTGGAAGATCCAGAAGGCCATCCACACCCTGCTGGAAACGCTGGACCTGGACGCGCTGCCCGATCCCGTTCCGCCCGCCGTCGCCCGGCGTGAAAAATTCCTGCCGGTGGCCGAGGCATACCGCCTCATCCACGCGCCCGAAACCCCTGAGGACTGGCGCCGGGCGCGGGACAGGCTCCGCTACCACGAAGCACTGGTGCTGCAGTCCGCCCTGGCCCGCCGCCGGGCGCAGCTGGCCGCGGAGGAAGCCACAGCACGGCGCCAGGTTCCCGGCGGGCTGCTGGCAGCCTTCGACGCTGACCTGCCGTTCACCCTCACCGCGGGGCAGGCCGCCGTCGGTGAAACCTTGGCCTCGGAACTTGCCCGCGACTCACCGATGAACCGGCTGCTGCAAGGTGAAGTGGGCTCAGGCAAAACCATCGTGGCGCTGCGGGCCATGCTGCAGGTGGTGGACGCCGGGGGACAGGCCGCGCTGCTGGCACCCACCGAAGTACTCGCCGCCCAGCACTATGACTCGATCCGCCGCTCCCTGGGGCCGCTGTCCAGGGACGGCCTGCTGGGCGGCCTCGGCGATACCTCGGTCCAGGTCACGCTGCTCACGGGTTCCATGCCCACGGCAGCCCGCAAGCAGGCCCTGCTTGATGCCGCCTCCGGGACCGCGGGAATCATCATCGGCACCCACGCCCTGCTCAGCGGCAACGTGACGTTCTTCGACCTTGGCCTGATCGTGGTGGATGAACAGCACCGCTTTGGCGTGGAGCAACGGGATGCCCTCCGGGCCAAGGCACGGAAGCCGCCCCACCTGCTGGTCATGACCGCCACGCCCATCCCGCGAACCGTTGCCATGACCGTGTTCGGTGACCTTGAAACGTCGGTGCTGGACGAACTGCCCGCAGGCCGGGCCCCGATCAGCACCCACCTGGTGGGCCTGTCCGAAAACCCTGCGTGGGCCGGCCGCATTTGGGCCCGTTCCCGCGAGGAAATCGACAACGGGCACCAGGTGTATGTGGTCTGCCCCAAGATCGGCGCGGACGACGACGGCGACTTCAGTCCGGAGGAAGCGGACCTGGCTGATGGCCTCGAGGGGGAAAACGGGCGGGAACTCGCATCGGTGACTGCCGTCGTCGAACATCTCCAGGCCGAGCCGGCACTCACCGGTGTTCCCCTTGCTCCACTGCACGGGCGCCAGCTGCCCGACGTGAAAGCCGCCGCCATGGCCGGCTTCGTGGACAACCGGGTCAAACTGCTTGTCTCCACCACCGTCATTGAGGTGGGCGTTGACGTTCCCAACGCCACCCTGATGGTCATCCTCGACGCCGACCGGTTCGGCATCTCCCAGCTCCACCAGCTGCGCGGCCGGGTGGGCAGGGGCGGGCTGCCCGGAACGTGCCTGCTGGTCACGGCGCTGGAGCCCGGCCACCCCAGCCGGAAGAGGCTGGAGGCGGTGGCCGCCACCACGGACGGGTTCGCCCTTTCCCAAGAGGACCTCAAGCTGCGCCGCGAGGGCGACATCCTCGGTGCCTCCCAGTCCGGCGGCCGCTCCACGCTTAGGCTGCTGCGTGTCCTTGAGCATGAAGCTGTCATCAGCCGGGCGAGGGACGATGCCCAGCAGATCGTGTCACAGGACCCGATGCTGGCTGCACACCACGAACTGGCTGAAGCAATCGACAAGTACCTCAACCCCGAAAAGGAGGCGTTCCTTGAACGCGGTTAGCACGGTGGGATCCGAAATGCACGCCGGCGGAAGCCGAGGCGGCGAGTGAGCCGGATCATTTCCGGGGCGGCCGGCGGCACGCCGCTGCAGGCTGTCCCTGGTTCCCTGACCAGGCCCACCACGGACCGGGTCAAAGAAGCGCTCTTCTCGCGGCTCGAGGCCTTTGACGTCATCAGCGGCGCCAGGGTGCTGGACCTCTACGCCGGCTCGGGATCCCTGGGCGTGGAGAGCGGCAGCAGGGGAGCCCAAACCGTGGACCTGGTGGAGTCCGATGCGAAGGCGAGTGCTGTGTGCCAGCGCAACGCCGACCTCATTAACGGGGTCCTGGGCCGAAAAGCCGTGACGGTCCACCGGTCAAAGGTGGAGCCTTTCCTGGAGCGTGCCGCGGCATCGGCTGCCTGGGACCTGGTGTTCCTGGACCCGCCCTATCCGCTTGAGGAGGTGGCTTTGGCCGCAGTCCTCGAAAAACTGGCCGGCCACCTGGCGCCGGCGGCCGTGGTGGTGGTGGAGAGGTCATCCCGCTCGCCCGAGCCGGGGTGGCCCGGCGGGCTGGCGCGGTTCGCGGAGAAGAAGTACGGCGAAACCAGGCTGTGGTTCGCTGAGCCCTTTGTCCCTGACGCCGTCGATGCCGACGTGCTCGACGACGAAGGCGCGGATGCGGACGGGAGTGGCTCCGGTTCCGTTGAGGCGGACGGCAGCGGCCGGTAGGAAACCGTTCCGGCGAAGGCCTGATTAATCCGCGAGGGCGTCCAGGTCCACACCGGCGAGGACCCTGGCCGGATGCGGCCCCCGGGCGGTCAGTTCCTCGGACCAGCCCGCGGGCCAGGATGTTTGGGTGCCGGCCAGGATGATGTTCCCCGGGTAGCGGCCGTCGAACATGCCTGCTTCGGCAACAGCGGCGACGTCACCCATTGCACGCCGCATCGCCGCCGCCTGGCTGCGGACCAGAGTGAGTCCGGGTTCGTCCCCCACGTTAACGATCAGGAGGCCCTCCGGCGCCAGCCGCTCCCTCAGCTCGCTGTAAAACTCTGTGCAGGCAAGGTGCGCGGGGGCCTCCGGGCCGGAAAAGATGTCAAGGATAACGACGTCGAAGCGGAGTCCGGGATCAAGCTCCGTGAGTGCGTCCCTGGCGTCTCCGATGATGGCGTGCAGGTCTGTTCCCTCAGGGAGTGGCAGTTGCCGGAGGACGAAATCGAGAAGTTCCCGTTCCAGCTCCACCGTGTACTGAATCGATCCTGGCCTGGTTGCCTGGATGTAGCGGGCCAGTGTCAGGGCGCCTGCCCCCAGGTGCAGCGCCGTGACCGGCGTTCCTGCGGGGGCCGCCAGGTCCACCAGATGCCCGATCCGCCTGAGGTATTCGTAGAAGATGTGGTCAGGCCGTGCCAGGTCCACGTGGGACTGTTCCGCGCCGCCGATACTGAGCACGTAGCCGCCCCCTGTGAAAGCGTCCGGCTCGATTGATGCGTGCTGTCCGCTGGTGCGAAGGAACCGGGCCGCACTCCGCCCGCTGCCCGTCTGCATCAGACCAGCCTGCCAAGGGTTGCCAGCCTGGCCGCGGCCTCCTCAAGGACCTCCGTCTTTTTGCAGAACGCGAAGCGAAGCAGGCTGCGTGTCCTCTCTGCCCCTTCCGGGTGGCAGAAAACGGGGACGGGGATGGCTGCAACGCCCACCAGTCCGGGCAGCCTGCGGGCCAGGTCCACGGAGTCGTGGATTCCCAGCGGCGCCGTGTCGACGTTGACGAAGTACGTACCCTGCGGGGAGTAGACATCGAAGCCTGCCGCCCTCAGCCCTTCGCTCAGGATGTCCCGCTTGCGCTGCAGCGTGGCGGCAACGTCATCGTAGAAGGCGTCCGGCAGGCCCAGCCCGGTGGCAATGGCCGCCTGGAACGGCGTGCCGGAACTGTAGGTGAGGAACTGCTTGACCGTCCGGACAGCGGAGACAAGGTCCTCGGGGCCTGTCACCCAGCCGATCTTCCAGCCCGTCAGCGAAAACGTCTTGCCCGCCGAGGAGATGGTGATGGTACGGTCACCGGCTCCGGGCAGGGAAGCCACCGGCACGTGGCGGGCGCCAAACGTGAGGTGTTCGTACACTTCATCGGTGATGATCAGGCAGTCATGCTTCCGGGCCAGGTCAACGACGCGCTGCAGGATGCTCCGGGGAAATACCGCACCTGTGGGGTTGTGCGGGTTGTTCAGCAGCACCGCCCTGGTCCGCCCGCTGAAGGCCGCTTCCAGGGCGGCCAGGTCCGGCATGAAGTCCGGGGCCAGCAGCGGAGCCGTGACGTGGGTGGCGCCGGAGAGCCCGATCACTGCTCCGTAGGAATCGTAGAACGGCTCAAAGGTCAGGACCTCGTCCCCGGGGCCGGTAAAAGCCAGCAGGGCGGCAGCGATGCCTTCCGTGGCGCCGGTGGTGATGATCACTTCGGTCTGCGGGTCAGGGGTGAGGCCATAGAACCTTTCCTGGTGCACAGCCACCGCTTCGCGCAGTTCCAGGATGCCCTTGCCGGGCGCGTACTGGTTCACCCCGGCGGCGATGGCGGCGCGGGCAGCTTCCCTGATCTCCAGCGGCCCGTCCTCATCCGGGAAGCCCTGGCCCAGGTTGATTGCACCGGTCTGCGCCGCGAGGGTGGTCATCTCTTCGAAGATGGTCACGCCCAGCCCGCCATCGGCTCCGAGGAGGTTGGCTCCGAGCGCGGTCCGCTGCCAGGGGGCAGGGGCCATGGGGGTGGAAACTTCCCGTGGTGGATGCATCCAGTCATGGTATCCCGGCCTTTCCATGGGGTAGGTTCGGAGCATGAGACGCGCTGTCTGCCCCGGATCCTTCGACCCCATCCACAACGGCCATCTCGAGGTTATTGCCCGGGCGGCCAGCCTGTTTGATGAAGTCATCGTGGCGGTCTCCACCAACCCGGCCAAGAAGTACAGGTTCACGCTCGCGGAGCGGCTGGAGATGGCCCGCGAAACCCTGGCGTCGCTCAAGGGCATCGTGGTGGAACCCGTAGGCGAAGGGCTGCTCGCAGAATATTGCCGGCAGCGGGGTGTGTCAGCCATCGTCAAGGGCCTGAGATCGTCCTCCGACTTTGACTACGAGCTGCCAATGGCCACAATGAACCGGCAGCTGAGCGGAGTGGAAACGGTCTTCCTGCCCGCCGAGGCGCACTACATCCACCTGTCCTCCACCTTGATCAAGGAAGTCGCGGGCCTGGGCGGCAGCGTCTCCGATTACGTTCCCAGATCAGTGCACCGGAGGATGCTTGCGGGCGGGTCGGCGGACGATCAGCAGCCAAGAGGGTAGGCTTGTCAGGTACTTCGGCGGTCCCCGCTGGCTGGTTTGAGTCCCCGCGGCTCTTCAGGCTAAGATGGTACGTCGGTCATATGTTCAACAGGAGTTCTCATTAAAAGAGATGCTGGTTCGCCCCTGGCGTTCGACGTCAAGGACCTCGGACGCAGTCCGGGAAGCATGCGGACACTGAAGGAACATGTACCCGCACCGGGTGATCTTGGTGTGGCGCTCATTGGTGTTCAGGAAGGCTCGGATATTGAGCTGGATCTGAGGCTTGAGGCCGTACACGAAGGAATTCTGGTATCCGGAACCGCACTCGCCGAAGTAACCGGTGAATGCGGCCGATGCCTGGATCCCCTTGCGTATGACCTTGAGGTCAATGTGCAAGAACTTTTCTTCTATGAGGGCGTACAGCTTTCGGACGAAGAAGATGGTGAAGAGCAACGTCGAGTCGAGCACGATGTAATCGATCTTGAACCGGTGTTGCGGGACGCGGTTGTCACCAATCTGCCGTTCCAGCCGGTGTGCCGGGAAGACTGCCAGGGCCTTTGCTCCGAATGTGGAGTTCGCCTGGAAGACGAGCCGGGGCACCACCACGAGGTCTTGGATCCTCGCTGGGCTGCCCTAGCTGATATGGCTAAGCCTGACCGGCAAAATTGATTTGTACGTGTTTGTCTAGAGAGAAATGAGTTAGCCGTGGCTGTTCCCAAGCGGAAAATGTCTCGCTCGAATACCCGCGCCCGCCGCTCGCAGTGGAAGGCGACCGCCCCCCACCTGGTGAAGACCGTGGAGAACGGCCAGGTTACCTACAGCCTGCCGCACCAGGCGAAGGTCGTCACCGATTCGGCCGGCACCGCGCTGTTCCTTGAGTACAAGGGCCGCAAGGTCGCGGACGTCTAATCGGCCCCTCAGGCTGACATGATGTCTTCAACTGAAGAGCTTTTGAAGCGTCTCGGTGTCTCAATTGACGCCGGGACGCTTCGTCTTGCGCTCACACACCGTTCCTACGCCTACGAAAACGGCGGCATCCCCACCAACGAGCGGCTCGAATTCCTGGGTGACTCCATCCTGGGGTTCTCCGTGACGGACGCCTTGTACCGGGACAATCCGGACCTGCCCGAAGGTGATCTGGCGAAGCGCCGCTCGGCAGTGGTCAGCACCCGTGCCCTTGCCGGCATCGGGCGCAGCCTGGGGATTGGCGACTACATCTACCTCGGGCAGGGCGAAAAGCTCACCGAGGGCAAAAACAAGGCGTCGATCCTTGCGGACACTATGGAGGCGCTGATCGGTGCCACCTACGTGTCCAATGACATCGAAACGGCCCGCCAGCTGGTGATGCGCCTGATCGGGCCCCTGCTCAAAGACGCTGCTGCCCTTGGCGCCGGGACCGACTGGAAAACGAGCATCCAGGAACTTGCGGCAAGCCGGCAGCTTGGAACCATCCACTATGCGGTGGAGGGCTCCGGCCCGGACCATGCGCGCGTTTTTACCGCAGTCCTGCACATCGGCGGCACGGCGTACGGCCGGGGAACGGGCCACTCCAAAAAGGAAGCGGAGCAGGAAGCTGCTGCTGACGCCTGGCGGGCCCTTTCCGGCACTGCGGCTTCAAGCGCTGCGGCTTCCGCCACCGGGGGCAAGTCCGCCGGCTCCATAGCCGCCAAGTAGCGCTGTGCCCGAACTTCCCGAAGTTGAGGTGGTCCGCCGCGGCCTGGTGAGCTGGGTCCGCGGCCGGACCATCGAATCCGTGGAAGTCCTGGACGAACGCTCCATCCGCCGCCACGCGCTCGGGACCGCGGATTTCGTCGGGAACCTCGAAGGGGCCACCGTCGCCGACGTCGTACGCCGGGGAAAATTCCTGTGGCTGCCATTGGTGGACGCCTCTGCCGGCCCCGCTGATGAGGATGCTTCGGGGAAGGGGTGTCCCGCCGTCGCGCTGATGGCCCACCTGGGCATGAGCGGCCAACTCCTCATGCAGGACGCGGATGTGCCGGACGAGAAGCACCTCAAAGTACGGTTCCGGCTGAGCTCCAGCGACGGCATGCCCGGACAGTTGCGGTTCGTGGACCAGCGGATCTTCGGGGGCCTGTTCGTCACCGCACTGGTACCAACGGACGACGGCGGCCCCGGCGGACTCGCCGAATCGCCGCTTCCCCTGATAGCAGAGGAAGCGGCCCACATCGCCCGCGATCCGTTGGACCCTGCTTTCTCCTTCGACCTTTTCTTCCGCCGCCTCCGGAAACGCAAAACAGGATTGAAGCGGGCTTTGCTCGATCAGGGCCTCGTATCGGGCATCGGCAATATTTACGCCGACGAAGCCCTGTGGCGTGCCCGCCTCCACTTCGCCCGGCCCACAGACACCCTCCGCAGGGCCGAAGCCGAGAGGGTGCTGGACTCCTCCCGTGAGGTTATGCTCGATGCTCTGGCCGCCGGCGGGACGAGCTTCGACTCCCTCTATGTCAATGTCAATGGCGCCTCGGGATACTTCGACCGGTCCCTCAACGCCTACGGCCGGCAGGGCCAGCCGTGCCGGCGGTGTGCCGCTGCGGGAATCCACGCAGTCATCCGGCGCGACCAGTTCATGAACCGCTCCTCGCACACCTGTCCTGTGTGCCAGCCCCGTCCGCGCAACGGCCGCTGGTAGTCCGCGGCCGGCAGATTCTGCGGATTCTTCGGTTCCGCAATGTGGACCTGGCTGCGACACTTTGTCGATGAAGGCCAAGCGCCGCCCGGCCGCGCATGGCTTCCCTTGCCGGACAAAAGGAACGGGCAGCCCTTGTACATCTCGATGTCGGACCGCAAAGGCGGCCAGCAGGACTTGCAGGAAACAGGCGGCCACGCTGCGCTGACGGCCTTCAGGTTGTCGCCGGTGATCATCTGGCTGGGCATTGTGAGCATGGTGACGGACATTTCCTCGGAGTCTGTCGCGGCGGTCCTTCCGCTGTATGTCACAGGATTTCTCGGGCTGTCCACCATAGCCTTTGGTGTCATAGACGGCATCAACCAAGGTGCCAGTGCCATCGTCCGGATCGGGGCGGGATGGGTGTCGGACCGCACAGGCCACCCCAAACGCGTCGCAGTCGCAGGATACGGGCTGTCCATGGCGGCCAGGGTTGGCTTCCTCTTCGCCGGCGGTTTCTGGGCCATCGCCGGGATCGTCACCGGCGACAGGATCGGAAAGGGGATCCGGACGGCTCCCCGGGACGCCCTCATATCGGCATCCGCACAGCCCGAATACCTGGCCCGGTCCTTTGGGATCCACCGGATGCTGGACAACATCGGTGCGGCCGCCGGACCATTGATCGCCTTCCTCATCCTGATGCTGATACCCAACGGGTTCAGCACGGTTTTTGTGGTGTCCCTGGCCTTCGCCATCATCGGCGTGGCGGTCCTGGTGCTGGTGGTGCCGGACAAACTGAAGCTTTCGGCTCGGCCGAGCGAAGGCAGGCCCGCGTTCCGCTGGTCCGAGCTGAAGTGGCTGCGCCTGAAGGAGCAGGGCCTGGCCCGACTCGTGGCGGTCACGGGTCTGCTGGGCCTGCTCACCATCGGCGATGGGTTTGTCTATCTTCTCCTTCAGGACCGGGAGGCCTTTGCCGTCAAGTGGTTTCCGCTCCTTTACGTCGGAACGAATGTCGCATTCCTGGTCTTCGCAGTTCCGCTGGGCCGGTTGGCTGACCGGTGGGGGCGGGTCCACGTCTTCCTGGCCGGCCACGTGGCGCTCCTGGCATGTTACGTTCTGGCGGTACTTCCGCTGGGCGGAACTGCCGCCACCCTAGGCTGCCTGGTGCTGCTGGGACTGTTTTACGCCGCCACAGACGGCGTGCTCTCGGCCCTGGTGAGCCAACTTGCGCCACCGGAACGGCTCGGAACTGCCTTGGGAGCCGCGCAGACTGTGGTGGCACTAAGCAGGATGGCAGCTGCAGCCTGCTTCGGCCTCCTCTGGTACCTGCTGGGACCGGGTACGGCGGCGGCCTGTGTGGCAGGCCTGCTGGCACTGGCGGTGCCCGTTGCGGCGATTGTCCTTCGCCGGCCGGCCGGAAGGACGGCAACATCGTGAGCAGGACTCCCGTCGACACTGCCCCCAGCAGCCCCAACCCTGACACCGATGCCCAGCAGGGCCACGGCATCACCGGCCTTGAAGCACCCGGCAAGGCAAGCCGACGGCGGCTGGTGCTCCTGCTGGCAGTGGCCGCCCTGGTGCTCGCCGGTGCAGGAGCCTACGGACTCTCGGCGTTCCGGCAGGAGCAGGCCGGCCGGGACGCCGCATCAACGGTAAAGGTGGTTTTGGCCACGTCCTTGCCGGCGGAACCTTATGTGATGTTCCGCAACACTGCGCCCGGGCAGGGCTACGGGCAGGCCGCCACTGTCGCATTGGCCGATCCCGCCGGCGAGCGGGCACTGAGCGGTCAACCCTGCGACCGCGTCTACGCCTCAAAGGAACTCATCAGCTGCCTCCAGACCGTCAACGACATTCCTACAAAATACGAGGCCGCAACCTACGATTCGTCGCTGAAGCGCCTCGATGCCTGGGCACTGGGCGGCATCCCCAGCAGGACGCGGCTGAGCGGTGACAGTTCCCTCATCGCCACCACGGTTTTTGTTGCCGGACATTCGTATGCTTCCGCGGGCTTCTCCACCGAGACCGTTATCCGTGGCAGGGACGGCGCCGTCCATGGCAACCTTGAAGATTTTTCGCTGATTTTAGACGGAACACGGATCAAGGCCTCGGACCGGAATATCTGGGGTGTCACCTTCGTGCCCGGTGACCCCGCAGCTTTCTATGCCACGGCGTCGTCGCAGGGCCACATCTGGCTGGTCCGGGGCGACCTTAGCGCCAGGACGCTGACGGTGATGGCGTCAGGGGTTGAATGCCCGTCGATTTCACCTGACGGAACCCGTATCGCTTTTAAGAAGAGCACCACCGGCACCTTGGTGGGGCACCGGAACATCGCCGTCCTGGACCTCGCTTCCGGGAGCGAAACCGTCCTGGGCGAGGAGCGTGACATTGACGACCAGCTGGAATGGCTGGACAACGACACCGTAGTTTATGGGGTACCGCGGGACGACACAGGCCAGGACAGCGACGTGTGGGCAGTTTCCACCGAAGCCGGAGCGGCTCCCCGGCTGTTCATTGAACATGCGTGGTCGCCGGCAGTGGTGCGCTGAGGGTCAGTCGCGTACCCGGAAGATCACCGGATACGGCAGGAAGGGCCGGTAAATCCGGGGCATTGCGCCGCAACGCAGTAGATTTGGTCCTGGGAAGAAGCACTCGCCCCATGCCATTCAGGAGATCCGAAAAGCCTTGCACCTCAAAAGCCTGACCGTCCGGGGGTTCAAGTCCTTTGCGTCCGCCACCACCTTCGAGTTCGAACCCGGCGTCACCGCCGTGGTGGGCCCGAACGGCTCCGGCAAGTCCAATGTGGTGGATGCCCTGGCCTGGGTCATGGGGGAGCAAGGGGCCAAGACCCTGCGTGGCGGGAAGATGGAAGATGTCATCTTCGCGGGAACCTCGGGCCGGCCACCACTGGGGCGCGCCCACGTCTCGCTGACGATTGACAACACCGACGGCGCACTGCCCATCGAGTACAGCGAGGTGACCATCTCGCGGACGCTGTTCCGGGCGGGCGGCTCCGAGTACGCCATCAATGGCGCAAGCTGCCGCCTGCTCGATATCCAGGAGCTGCTGTCCGATTCCGGACTGGGACGCGAGATGCACGTCATCGTGGGCCAGGGCCAGCTGGACAGGGTCCTGCATGCCACTCCGGAGGACCGCCGCGGTTTTATCGAGGAAGCCGCCGGCATCCTCAAACACCGGCGCCGCAAGGAACGGACCGTGCGCAAGCTCGAGGCCATGCAGGCCAACCTGCAGCGCCTGACCGACCTCACCGGAGAAATCAGGCGCCAGCTGACCCCGCTGGGCAAACAGGCCGAGGTTGCCCGCAGGGCCCAGCGCGTCCAGTTCGACGTCCGTGACGCCAGGGCAAGGCTTTTGGCGGATGACCTTGTCCAGTTGCAGCAGGCCCTCGAGCAGGACGTCGCCGACGAAGCCGCCCTGAAAACCCGGCGGGCCGCCGTCGAACAGGAACTTGAGGCCGGCCGCCGGCAGCAGGCCGCCCTGGAGCAGCTGGCCGCCGAGGCTACGCCGAAACTCAACGCCGCACGCGACACCTGGTACCGGCTGACGGCCTCGCGTGAGCGGCTCCGCTCCCTCGGCTCGCTGGCCCAGGAACGCAGCCGCCTGCTCGGTTCCACCGAGCCCGCCCCGGCCGGCCGGGATCCCGAACAGCTGGAGCGCCAGGCCGCCCGGGTCCGCGAAGAACTGGCAGAACTCGAACGCCACATCATGGACAAGCGCAGCGCCCTGGAGACCGCCAGCGCAGCAAAGACGGACGCCGAAGCCGCAGCGCTGGCCGAGGACAAGCGGCTGACAGCGGTTTTGCGGGCCGCCGCCGACCGGCGCGAAGGACTGGCGCGCCTGGCCGGGCAGGTTGCCGCGGCAAGGTCACGGGTGGAATCCGCACAGGCCGAATTGGGCCGGCTCCGGGAATCGCAGTCCGCCGGGCTGGAGCGCCGCGCCCGCGCCCAATCTGAGTTCACCGCGCTGGAAAACCAGGTGGCAGGGGTCGAAGAGGGCGAGGAATCCCTTGATGCCGAGTACGAGGCCGCCAGCGAGGCCCTGGACGACGTGTTGCAGGACATCTCGTCGCTGACCGCCGCCGTCAGCGAGGGAATCCGGAAACGTGATGCCCTCGCCGCGCGCCTCGACGCCCTGAGACTTGGGCTCACCAGGAAAGACGGCGCAGGGCACGTCCTGCAGGCAGGCCTGGAGGGAGTGCTGGGAACCCTCGCCGCGGAACTCACCGTGGAACCCGGCTTCGAATCTGCAATAGCCGCTGCGCTGGGGGAGGCCTCGGAGGCGGTGCTGGTCCAGGACGGGGAAACAGCGGCCACAGTGGTTCAGGTCCTTAAGGATGACGACGCCGGGCGCGCGTCGCTCCTGCTGGCTTCCGCGGGTGCCATGTCCGGAGCCGCGGACCGCCCGCCGTCCCTCCCCGAGGGAGCCGTGTGGGCCGCAAGTCTCATCACGAACGCCGGCGGCTTCGGCCCTGCAGTGGGGAGCCTGCTGGCCGGCACCGCCGTCGTCGCCGATATCGAGGCGGCCGCCCACGTGGTGTCAGCCCATCCGGCGATCACCGCCGTCACCCGGGCTGGGGATATTTTCACAGCGGTATCCGTCACGGGCGGATCAGCCAAGGCGCCTTCACTCCTGGAAGTCCAGGCGGCAGTGGACGACGCCGAAGGCCGGCTTTCAGCCGTCACAGCTGAGCTTGAGCGGAGCAGGTTCGCCCTTGCCGGCGCCGAGGCCCGGCGGTCCGGGGCGCAGGAACGTGCCGACGCCGCCCTCGACCGCCTGCATGAATCGGATGCACGGCTCGCTGCCGTCGCCGAACGCCTGGGACACCTCAACTCCGTCCTCCGCAGCGCCGTGGGTGAAAGCGAGAGACTCGCGGCGTCGCTGGCGCGGGCCGAAGAAAATGTCGCAGCGGAGGAGGAAGCGCTCGCCGCCGTGGCCGCGAGGCTGGCAGCTGCCCAGGAAGCACCGTTGGAGCAGGAGCCTTCCACGGAACACCGTGATGCCCTGGCCGCGGCCGCATCCGCCGCCCGCGCTGCCGAGGTGGAGGCCCGCCTCTCGCTGCGCAGTGCCGAGGAACAACTGGCGGCCACCAGAAACCGGGTCTCCTCCCTGGAGCGTGCGGCGGCTGCTGAGCGCCGCGCGCGGGAGGAAGCAGCCGAACGCGCCCGGCGCCGCCGCGCCCAGGCGAAACGTGCAGCGGCAGTCGGAGCCGCCGTCGAACTGGCCCTGCGGTACATGGATGTGTCCGTGGACCTCGCACGGCACGAACGCGACCTTGCGGAGGAGAACCGGGAACAGCGGGACCGTGAACTGCTGCACCTCCGGACAACGAACGACACCTTCGCCCGCGAACTAGCTGAGCTCACGGACAACGTGCACCGGGATGAGCTGGCCCGCGCACAGCAGCTGGCCCGGATCGAGGCCCTCGAAAGCCGGTCCATTGATGAGCTGGGAATTACCCCGGACGCCCTGGTGGCGGACTACGGGCCCAATGTGCCCGTTCCGGTTCCCGCCGAAGAAAGCGGCGACAAATGGGCTGCCCTGCGCGCCCCGGTGGATGCCGGCGGAACAGAGATTGTCGAAGGAAAGCCCTACGTCCGCGAGGAGCAGGAGAAACGGCTCCGCAAGGCCGAACGTGATCTCGCCAGCCTGGGCCGCGTCAACCCCCTGGCGCTGGAGGAATTCGCCGCGCTCGAGGAGCGCCACCAGTTCCTCAGCACCCAGCTGGAAGACCTCAAAGCCAGCCGCAAGGACCTGCTGGACATCATCAAGGAAGTGGATGACCGCGTGCAGCGGGTCTTCACCGAAGCCTTCGAAGACACCCAGGCGCAGTTCATCCGGGTCTTTGCCAGGTTGTTCCCCGGCGGCGAGGGACGGCTGGTGCTCACCGACCCGGCGGACATGCTGACCACCGGCATCGAGGTGGAGGCCCGGCCTGCCGGCAAAAAGATCAAGCGACTCTCGCTCCTGTCCGGCGGTGAGCGCTCGCTGACCGCCGTCGCCCTGCTGGTGGCCATCTTCAAGGCCCGCCCGTCGCCGTTCTACGTGATGGATGAAGTGGAGGCTGCCCTTGACGACACCAACCTGGGCCGGCTCATCACCATCTTCGAGGAGCTCCGGGAATCGAGCCAGCTCATTGTCATCACCCACCAGAAGCGGACCATGGAAGTGGCAGATGCCCTGTACGGCGTGACCATGAGGGGCGACGGCGTCTCCACCGTGATCAGCCAGCGCCTCGGCGCGGAGGTGTAGGCAGGCCGTATGAGAAGCTAGGGGAGTGAATGACATCCTCCCCATAATTTTGTCCATTGTTGCTGCCTTGGCGGTTATTGGCGGGCTGATTCCGGTCCTGCTCAAGACGCGGAAAAACATCAACCAGTACCCGGGTACCCGCGATGCCAACGATCCCGTCATGCCGCGCGGCGGCAGCACAGCCGTCGAGGACAGGCCGTCCACCACAACGGATACCCAAGCGGCCGGCCCGGTGGACGTGGAGGACCTCGACACCACCACGGTCCCGGACGATGCCGCGGGGCTGGAAGTCATCCCGGTCGAGACGCCGCTGCCAGTGGCCGGGCGGCTCATGCGCCTTCGCGAACGGCTGGTCCGCTCCAACAACATCATGGGCAAGGGACTCCTGGCGCTGCTGTCCAGCGACAAGATCGACGAAAGCGTCTGGGACGAAGTCGAGGAAACCCTCCTCCTTGCCGACCTTGGCACCGAACCCACCATGCAGCTGGTTGACGCCCTGCGTGAGCGCGTCAAGGTACTGGGCACCCGGACGCCCGAGCAGGTCAAGGTGCTGCTCCGCGAAGAACTCATCAAGCTCGTTGATCCCACCATGGACCGCACCCTCAACGTCCAGCGGCACGACGACAAGCCCGCCGTGATGATGGTGGTCGGCGTCAACGGCGTCGGCAAGACCACCACCGTGGGCAAGCTTGCCCGCGTGCTTGTGGCGGAGGACAAGGACGTGCTCCTGGGCGCCGCCGATACCTTCCGTGCCGCCGCCGCCGAACAGCTGGCAACCTGGGGCCAGCGGGTGGGTGTGCCAACCGTCAAATCGGATATCGACGGCGCCGACCCCGCCTCGGTCGCCTACGAAGCGGTCAAGGCCGGCATCGACCAGGAGGTTGACGTCGTCATGATCGACACCGCCGGCCGGCTCCAGAACAAGGTTGGCCTGATGGACGAGCTCGGCAAGGTCAAGCGGGTGGTCGAAAAGCTGGCCGAAGTGGATGAGGTCCTCCTGGTGCTCGACGCCACCACCGGCCAGAACGGGCTGAACCAGGCACGAGTGTTCTCCGAGGTGGTCAACATCACGGGTATCGTCCTCACCAAGCTGGACGGTACAGCCAAGGGCGGCATCGTCGTCGCCATCCAAAGGAGCCTGGGCGTTCCGGTCAAGCTCATCGGTCTGGGTGAAGGCGCTGACGACCTCGCACCCTTCGAAGCCGAAGCGTTTGTGGACGCCCTCCTGAACTAGCTGGCCTCGCAGGGAGACCCTCAGGCCTTGGCGGGCCTGAGGGTCTCCCTGGTTCCGAGCCACACGCAGGCCGCAACCACCATGACCCCGCCGGTGACCCCGAAAGCCCACCCATAGCCCAGGCGGTCCGCCAACAGACCTGCCACAATGGGCCCAACGATCGCGCCGACGTCGGACACCATCTGGTACACGGCGAGCACCTTGCCGCCTGACCGCTCGTTGCCGATCACGTCCGCGACGGCCGCCTGCTGGGCCGGCCCGAACAGCCCGGAGCCGACGCCGGCCACCGCTGAGGCGGCCAGGAACCATCCGAGCTGGTCGGCGAAGCCGATCGCGGCTGTGGCGCTGCCCGCCACCAGCAACCCCGCGATCATCAGGGGCCTTCGCCCCATGCTGTCCGCCAGGCGTCCGGAAAATGTCAGTGCCGCGGCGTTGCCTGCTGCGAACACGGCCAGTGCCAGCCCCGCGGCCTCCGGCCCGGCGCCGAAGACGGCAGCGGCCAGCAGCGGAACGGTGGCCATCCGCACACCGAAGGTGCCCCACCCGTTTGCGAAGCTGGAGGTCAGCGCGGCCCGGTACGCCCCTGTTGCCAACGCCTGGCCAAAGTTCATCTCGGGTGCGCGCTGCTGTGCGTCCGCGGATCCGCGGCGCTGGTGGCTCAGCTGTGTCTGCACCACCAGCGCGGCAACAATCAGTGCCGCGGCGTACGCCAGGAACGGGATCCGCAGGCCGAACCCGGCCAGCAGCCCGCCCACGATCGGGCCGCACACGTTGCCGACCAGGAACGCCGACGCATAGGCCCCGGACACCCGGCCGCGGCTCTCCGGCGGTGCCAGCCGGATGACCAGCGCCATCGACGCCACCGTGAACATCACGGAACCGGCGCCGCCGAGACCGCGAAAGAGCAGAAGCTGCCAGTAGTCCTGGGCGAAGGCGCAGGCGGCCGTGGACCCGGCCACGATCAGCAGCCCGGCCACATAGACGGGCCGTTCCCCGAGCTTGCCGATCAGGCTTCCGCCGGCTGGAGCAAAGACCAGCCGCATAAAAGCGAAAATCGCAACAATCACGGAAGCCTCGGTGTTGCCCACCCCGAATGTCCTGGCGAATTGCGGCAATACGGGCGCAACAAGCCCGAAGCCGAGCGCAATCAGGAACGCAGCGGCAAGCATCACCTTGATGTCCCGGGGCAGCGGGTCCCGCTGGGGCCGAAGGCGGGACAGAATCCTTGAAGTGGCGCCGCTTCCGCGGGGTGCTGCCGTCATGGTGGGCAATTCCTTGCAATGGGGTGGGCCGGGTGCTGGCGGGAATCGTGAAACACAACCGTAACAAGTGCGATATGCACCATTTACTTCCTAGAGGTTGTTGTAACAGGCCGGCAATCTAAATCCTCCGCGGTCGAAACACGCCGACGACACACTTTTTACAGGACGCAAAAAGGCGTTGGCAGGCGGAGGACTTCCGCAAGATTCGATGAGAGAGGACGTGCACCATGGAACTTACCGCAGGTCACGTTTGGATCATGGTGGCGGCAGCCCTTGTGCTGTTCATGACACCAGGTCTGGCATTTTTCTATGGCGGCATGACCCGTGCCAAGGCCGCACTGAACATGATGATGATGAGCTTCATCTCCATCGGCATGGTGGGCGTTGTCTGGGTTCTCTGGGGTGCATCCATGAGCTCGGGCGAAGGTTTCCTGCAGATTGTGGGCAACCCGTTCGCCACCTTCGGCCTCGAGGGGATCGACACCCCTGACGGACTGATCAAGGTCGGCTACGCGGCCACCTTCGCGATCATCACCGTGGCACTGATCAGCGGTGCCATCGCGGACCGTGCCAAGTTCGGCGCCTGGACCGTGTTCGTCCCCGTGTGGGTGACGCTCGTTTACTGCCCGCTGGCCTACATGGTGTGGGGCGGCGGACTGTTCGGCCCCGAGGGCGCGGTAGGCCAGGCACTCGGACCGGCCATCGACTTCGCCGGCGGCACCGTGGTCCACATCAACGCAGGCGTCGCGGCCCTGGTGCTGGTCCTCATCATCGGCAACCGCAAGGGCTTCGGCAAGGACCCGAACCACCGCCCGCACAACATTCCGTTCGTGATGCTCGGTGCGGCCATCCTCTGGTTCGGCTGGTTCGGCTTCAACGGCGGCGCCGCCACCACGGCTGAGCAGGGCGGCCTCATCTGGATCAACACGCTCGCAGCACCGGCGGCAGCCATGCTCGGCTGGCTCGTCACCGAGCGCATCCGCGACGGCCACCCCACCTCGCTGGGCGCAGCCTCAGGTGTTGTTGCCGGCCTCGTGGCCATCACCCCGGCCTGCGCCAACGTCAGCCCCGTCGGCGCCCTCGGCCTCGGCGTGGTAGCCGGCGTGGCCTCCGCCCTGGCCGTGGGACTCAAGTTCCGCTGGGGCTTCGATGACTCGCTGGACGTCGTCGGCGTCCACCTCGTCTCCGGCATCATCGGCACCGTGGCATTGGGCTTCATCGCGCTGCCCACCGACGGTGTAGGCGGCGGCCTGTTCTACGGCGGCGGCATGACCCAGATGTGGGCACAGCTCGCAGCAGCCGGAATCGCCATTGCCTACTCCGCCATCCTGACGACCATCATCGCCCTGGCCATCCACAAGACCATGGGCTTCCGGGTCTCGCAGGAACAGGAAACGGTGGGTGTGGACCTCAGCCTGCACGCCGAGACCGCCTACGAGTTCGGTGTCAGCGGCCACGGCGGAAGCTTCCAGCCGCTGCACGACTTGATCACCGGCAAGAACCAGCAGGAAGGCGCGCAGGCTGCTGAAGCGGCTGCTGCGCCGAAGAAGGAATCAGCAACAGGCAAGGAAAGCGTGGGGGCATGAAACTGATCACCGCAATCGTCAGGCCGGAAAAGCTCGAAGCCATCCGGGAAGGACTGGAAGCCTACGGCGTACAGGGCCTGACGGTCAGCGCGGCCAGCGGCTACGGCCGGCAGCGCGGCTACACCGAGGTCTACCGCGGAGCCGAGTACAACGTGGACCTGCTGCCGAAGATCCGGGTGGAAGTCCTGGCCACGGACGAGCAGGCCGATGACATCCTGGACGTCATCATCGCCAGCTCAAACACCGGACGTGCCGGGGACGGCAAGGTGTGGACCATGGACGTCTTCGAAGCGGTCCGGGTACGCACCGGGGAACGCGGAGTCGCCGCCATCTAGGCAGCTTCCCGTACCGGCAGGCTGGTCCGGCAAACGTAAAGAGCGGGCAGGGAACCGAAAGGTCCCCTGCCCGCTCTTCCGTTTGGTTTAGGCGCGGAACGTCTGCCCGCGCCGCCCGCGGCCTACTCTGCCCGTGCGGTACTGGACCAGTCCGCCGGCCCGGCCGACCCGGCGTCGTACTCCTCCATAGGGACGCTGCCCTGCTGCCATGCCTTCAGCACCGGTTCGACGATCCGCCAGCATTCCTCTGCAGTATCGCCCCGCACAGAGAGCAGCGGGTCGCCGGTGAGCACACCCTCAAGGACTTCGCCGTAGGGCAGGAGCTCGGAGGCGCTCAGCTCCGCCTCCAGGGTGATCCGGGACAGGCTGAGGATTTCACCCGGTCCGTTCACATCGACGTCGAACTCGAGGGTGTCCGGCCCGAAGCCGATCCGCAGCTGGTTCGGCGAGTCCACCCCGGTAAAGCCCTTGGGCAAATGGGGGACGGGCCGGAACGTCACCACTGCCTCCTTGCGCTTCACACCCATCGCCTTGCCGGACCGCAGGATGAACGGGACGCCCTTCCAGCGCCAGTTGTCGATCCGCACTTCCAGCTGGGCGAGGGTTTCGGTCCCGCGGGAGGCGTCCACGCCCTCCTCCTTCGCGTAATCCGGCACGTCCTTGCCCCCCACAGTGCCTGCCGTGTAGCGCGCCCGGTGCGTGGACTCCGTGTAGGGGGCGGGGACGCTGCCAGCGCGCAGGACCGTGGAAATGGAGTCGCGCAGGTCGCGTTCGCTGATGGTCGACGGCGGTTCCATGGCCATCAGGGCCATGATCTGCAGGAGATGGCTCTGGATCATGTCACGCAGTGCGCCTGCGCCGTCGTAGTAGCGGGCCCGGCCTTCCAGCGCGAGGTCTTCGTCGAAAATGATCTCCACTTTTTCCACGTGATGCCGGTTCCAGACCGGTTCCAGGAAGTTGTTGGCGAACCGCAGGCCCAGGATGTTCAGCACCGTGGCCTTGCCCAGGAAGTGGTCCACGCGGTGGATGTGGTCCTCCGGGACCAGGCGGCCCAGGGTCTGGTTGAGCGAACGTGCGGATTCTTCGCTGGAACCGAACGGCTTTTCCATCACCAGCCGGGTGCCTGCCGGAACCTGCTCCGGGCGGAGCGTCTCGCAGGCCAGTTGGCTGATCCGGGGCGGCAGCGCGAAATAAACGGCGGCAGGGCCCTCGAGGGTGGCGAGCAGCGAGGCCAGGGCGCCATCGGCAGTGACATCCAGTTGGTGGTACACGGTTTCCTTTTCCAGGTCCGCCAGCGCCTTTTGTCCCTCGGGGTCCGCGGACTCCGCCGACCCGGCGAACGACTGATGCACCCGGTCCCGCCATTGCTCCGGGGTCCAGGGATCGGAGCCTGCCCCGACCAGCCGCAACCCGGCCGCCCGGCCCTTTGCCACGAGGCGGCCCAGGCCTGGCAGGAGCAGCCGGCCGGTGAGGTCTCCGGAAGCGCCGAGGATGAGCAGGGTTTTTACAGTTGTTTGGCTCGTCATTTCGCCAGCATGCCACCTTGCGGGCCGGCTTGGTACCCTAGATAGTCGAGTCCCGATCATCCACTGAAAGAAGTGCACGGCACGTGTTCAATTCACTCTCTGACCGGTTGACAGCAACCTTCAAAAATCTCCGCGGCAAAGGCCGCCTCACTGAGGCCGATGTTGATGCCACAGTGCGGGAGATCCGCCGCGCCCTCCTGGACGCGGACGTTGCCGTTCCCGTAGTCCGTGAATTCACCAGCCGGGTGCGCGAACGCGCCCTGGGCGCCGAGGTTTCCGGCGCGCTGAATCCGAGCCAGCAGATCGTCAAGATCGTCAACGAGGAACTCGTGGAGATCCTGGGCGGCGAGACCCGCCGGATCCGCCTGGCCAAGAACGGCCCCACCATCATCATGCTGGCCGGCCTTCAGGGCGCCGGTAAGACCACCCTGGCCGGCAAGCTGTCCAAGTGGCTGAAGGCACAAGGCCACAGCCCCATCCTCGTGGCCTGCGACCTGCAGCGCCCCAACGCCGTCACCCAGCTCCAGGTGGTGGGCCAGCGGGCCAAGGTGCCGGTCTTCGCGCCGCACCCGGGAGCCACCTCCTCCGAGCTGGAGCACCCTGCCGGTGATCCCGTGGAGGTTGCCCGCGCCGGTGTTGAGGAAGCCCGCCAGAAGCTGCACGACGTCGTGATCGTGGACACCGCCGGCCGCCTCGGCGTCGACGTTGACATGATGGAGCAGGCACGCCAGATCCGCCGCGCCATCGTGCCCAACGAAGTCCTGTTCGTTATCGACTCGATGATCGGCCAGGACGCCGTGAACACCGCGCTCGCCTTCGATGAGGGCGTCAACTTCACCGGCATCGTGTTGTCCAAGCTCGACGGCGACGCCCGCGGCGGTGCGGCCCTCTCGGTCGCGTCGGTCACCGGCAAGCCCGTGATGTTTGCGTCCACGGGCGAAGGCCTGGACGATTTCGAACTCTTCCACCCGGACCGGATGGCCTCGCGCATCCTGGACATGGGCGACGTCCTGACGCTCATCGAGCAGGCGGAGAAGTCCTGGGACAAGGACGAAGCCGCCAGGATGGCGAAGAAGTTCGCCGACCAGGAGGACTTCACCCTCGAGGACTTCCTGGCCCAGATGCAGCAGATCCGCAACATGGGCTCCATGAAGAAGATGCTCATGATGATGCCGGGCGCGCAGAACATCCGCCAGCAGCTCGAGCAGTTCGACGAGCGTGAAATTGACCGCGTGGAGGCCATCGTCCGGTCCATGACGCCGCACGAGCGCCTGGCCCCGAAGATCATCAACGGTTCACGCCGCGCCCGCATCGCCCGCGGCTCCGGCGTGCACGTGTCCGAGGTCAACGGCCTGCTGGAGCGTTTTGCACAGGCCCAGAAGATGATGAAGAAGATGGCCCAGGGCGGCATGCCGGGCATGCCCGGAATGCCAGGGCTTCCCGGTGCCGGCGGCGGCGCCCGGAAGAACGCGAAGAACGCGCCCAAGAAGAAGGCCAAATCCGGCAACCCGGCCAAGGCTGCCCAGGAGCGCAAGGACGCCGAGGCCCGGCGCGCCAACGCTGCCAAGGCCCTTCCCACCGGTGCCGCTTTCGGCCAGCAATCCGGCGACTTCGATCCCTCGCAGCTGAACCTGCCCAAGGGCTTCGACAAGTTCCTCGGCAAGTAGCCCGCCCGACTGACTGGCAGTTGACGCACTCAAATGCGCTTTTCAGTGCGTCAACTGCGAGTCACTTGGGATGGTTCCCGGGGGAAGTCAGTGCCGTGGAATAGGGTTGGGTCATGTTCAAGCAGAGGGTAGTGTTCGTGCACGGCGCCGGCAGCTTCGGCTCCGCGGCCTGGCCGCGCCAGCACGGGATGGCACTGTCCTACGACGCCTTGTTCCTCCGCCGCCACGGCTATGATCCGGTGGCCGAGCCCGTTGAATCTTCCTTCGAGGAGGATGCCAGGATCGTCCTGCGGTCGCTGGCCGACGACGGCCGGGGCGCCGCCGGCGGACATGTCGTGGCACATTCCCAGGGTGCTGTCGCCGCGATGATGGCCGCCGTCGAACGCCCTGATCTGGTCTTTTCCCTGACCCTGGTGGAACCGGCATGCCTGTCGCTCACCGCAGAACTCCCGGCCACCGCGGCGCACATCGGCCTGATGCAGCCCTTGTTCGATGCCCGTCACCAGATGAGCGACCAGGACTTCCAGCGCGAGTTCGTCCGTCGTGTCTACGCCACGGACCTGCAGCAGCCCGCCACGGCCGAGGAGAAGCGTTCCGCCAGGCGGCTGCGGCTGCAGGCCCCGGCCTGGGAAGCGCCGCTGCACATCGTCCCCGGCGTGCCCACCCTTGTCCTCACTGGGGGATGGGAACCGCTCTACGAGGAAATTGCCGGGTACCTGCGGGAGACCGGCGCCCTGCACCGCACTGCGGCGGGAGGGCACCGGCCCCACGACTCCGTGGAGGGGGACCGCATCCTACGGTCCTTTATCCGGGATGTGAGCAGGATCCAGTCACCTAGGGCGTCCTGACGCCCTGGCTTCCGGCGGGAACGCTCAGTTCCGGAAGGTAAACCTTGCCGCCGGCCGCCAGGAACTCCTCGCTCTTTCCGCGCATCCCTGCCGCGGCATCAGCCAGTGCCGCCTGCGCCGCCGCGGAACCGTACTCGTCCCGGATGTCCTGGCTGATCCGCATGGAGCAGAACTTGGGTCCGCACATGGAGCAGAAGTGCGCCGTCTTGGCCGGCTCGGCCGGCAGCGTCTCGTCATGGAACGCCTCGGCCGTCACCGGGTCGAGGGACAGCGCGAACTGGTCGCGCCAGCGGAACTCGAACCGTGCCTTGGACAGGGCGTCGTCGCGTTCGTGTGCGCCGGGGTGGCCCTTGGCGAGGTCCGCAGCGTGGGCAGCGATCTTGTAGGTGATCACCCCGGTTTTAACATCATCCTTGTTGGGCAGGCCCAGGTGTTCCTTCGGCGTGACGTAGCACAGCATGGCGGTGCCGTAGCGGGCGATCTCGGTGGCGCCGATGGCTGAGGTGATGTGGTCGTAGCCAGGCGCCACGTCGGTGACCAGCGGCCCCAGCGTGTAGAACGGGGCACCCTTGCACAGCTCCTGCTGGCGCTCCACGTTTTCGCGCACCAGGTGGAACGGAATGTGGCCGGGGCCTTCCACCATCACCTGCACGTCGTATTCCCATGCCCGCTGCGTGAGCTCAGCCAGCGTGTCCAGTTCGGCGAACTGCGCCGCATCGTTGGCGTCCGCCGTGGCCCCGGGCCGCAGTCCGTCACCCAAGGAGAAGGCGACGTCGTACCGGGCGAAGATTTCGCAGAGTTCGTCAAAGTGTGTGTAGAGGAAGTTCTCCTGGTGATGCGCCAGGCACCAGCCGGCCATGATCGAACCGCCGCGGGACACGATGCCCGTTACGCGGTTGGCCGTCAGGGGCACGTACCGGAGCAGAACCCCGGCGTGGATGGTCATGTAGTCCACACCCTGCTCGCATTGTTCGATCACGGTGTCGCGGAAAATTTCCCAGGTCAGGGCATTGGCTTCGCCGTTGACCTTCTCGAGTGCCTGGTAGATGGGAACGGTTCCGATCGGCACGGGGGAGTTGCGGATGATCCATTCCCTGGTGGTGTGGATGTCGTCGCCGGTGGACAGGTCCATCACGGTGTCCGCGCCCCACTGGGTGGCCCACTGCAGTTTGTCCACTTCCTCGGCGATGGAACTGGTGACGGCCGAGTTGCCGATGTTCGCGTTGATCTTCACCAGGAATGCCTTGCCGATGATCATCGGCTCGGATTCGGGGTGGTTGATGTTGTTGGGAATGATGGCCCGGCCGGCAGCAATTTCACTTCGGACCAGCTCGACGTCGCAGTTCTCCCGCAGGGCCACAAACCGCATCTCCGGGGTGACCACGCCCTGCCGGGCGTAGTGCATCTGGGTTACGGTCCTGCCGTCGACGGCGCGGCGGGGCACCGGCCGCGCGCCCTTCCACTCGGCGCTGGCCGCACCGCGGCGGACAGCCGAGCGTCCGTCGTCGAGCAGGTTCCGCCCGCGGCCGCCGTAAGCTTCCGTGTCCGCACGCGCTGCTATCCACTCAGCCCGGAATGGCGTGAGGCCGCGGACGGGATCACTGCCGGGCCCGGCGGTCCGGTAGACGCGGAACGGCCCGTTGGGCTGGCCGTTCGGTGAATCCGCCAGCTCGATTTCCGTGACCGGCACCCGTATCCCGGCCGCCGCGTCTTCGACAAACGCCAGGGAATGGGACTTCAGCGACTGCGTGACGGGTGGCTGGTCCTGGCCTTCGGACAGGCCGCCGGACTGAATTTGGGCAGGGTTGAGCTGTGCATTTGGTGTACTCAAGGAATACTCACTTCCTTCGCCGGCATTACCCGGACAGGTTCAACGGTCGCAGGCTGCGTCAGCCCGATCTCAGCCCCTGCAAGGGCACCCGTGTGGTCACCAAGAAGCTACCACAGCTGTTTCGGAAGGGCCGTGTCACATCCGGTGGTGCTAGCCTGTCCGGGCGGGAAAGCGAGGCAGATCCATGGCAGAGATCATCCAGTTCAACGGCGCCGTCCTGACCGGGCCGGACACCGAGGCACGCGGGCTGTGGTCCGTGGACGGCAGGCTGACCTTCCGGCGGCCGGCGGCGGAACCGGACAGGATCCTTGATGGCTGGGTGCTGCCGGGATTCGTTGACGCCCACTGCCATATCGGCCTGGGAACCGGTGGCGCCGTTGACGAAGCGACGGCGGGAGAGCAGGCAAGGACCGACCTGAATGCGGGCACGCTGCTGGTCAGGGACGCAGGTTCCCCCGCAGACACCCGCTTCCTCCAGGGCAGCCGCAACGGGCCGCTGCTGATCCGCGCCGGCAGGCATGTCGCCCGGACCCGCAGGTACCTCCGCGGCTTCGCCGAGGAAGTCGAGCCCGACGGCCTGGTGGAAGCCGTCCGGAAGCAGGCCCGCGACGGCGACGGCTGGGTCAAGCTCGTAGGGGACTGGATCGACCGCGGCGCCGGCGACCTGGCGCCGTCGTTCCCTGCCGCCGTCGTCAAGGACGCCGTCCAGGCCGTGCACGACGAAGGTGCCAGGATCACCGCGCACTGCTTCGCCGAAGAAACACTGGACCAGATGCTGGACGCGGACATTGACTGCATCGAACACGCCACCGGACTGTTGCCGCGGCACCTTCCGCGGTTCGTGGAGCAGGGTGTTGCCATGGTGCCCACCCTCATCAACATCGCCACTTTCCCTGACATAGCCGCGCAGGCGGAGCCCAAGTTCCCGCGGTATGCGGCCCATATGCGTGCCCTGTGGGAACGGCGGGCGGAGCGGGTGCTGGAGGCCTTCGACGCCGGAGTGAAGATCTACGCCGGAACGGATGCCGGCAGCGTCATCCGCCACGGTCGGATCGGTGATGAAATCCTGGCCCTCCACCATGCAGGCCTGCCTGTGGCCGCCGCCCTTGACGCCGCCTGCTGGGGCGCCCGGAAGTGGCTGGGTGTTGACGCGCTCGAGGAAGGTGCCCGGGCCGACGTCGTACTCTGCCGGGAGGATCCGCGGCAGGTTCCGGAAACGGTGCAGGAGTTGGCCCATGTGGTGCTGGGCGGGCGCGTCGTCCGCTGAGACACGGATAACCTGAAAACTGCTTGGAATAAATTGAAGCTTCAAGTAATTTTAATAGTGACAGGCCCACCAACCCGACGGGCCCCAGCACCGGGAGTTTTCAATGACTGCAGAAGCCGCCACCCAGGATCTTCTTCCTGCCGACCTCACTATGGGCACCGTGATGCTCAAGGTGGGCGACATGAAGGTCATGACCGACTACTACCAGCGTGCACTGGGGCTTGAAGTTGTGGCCGAGCAGGACGGCGGGCTGTACCTTGGCCGGCTCCAGAAGCCGCTGGTCCACCTTGCCCCCGCTCCGGGATTGAACCTCCCCGGCAGGGGGGAAGCCGGCCTTTTCCACACGGCCCTGCTGTTTGAGAACCAGGCCGACCTCGCAGCCACCATCGCCACTGCCGCCCGGTTCGAGCCGCGCTCCTTCGCCGGCAGTGCTGACCACCTCGTCAGCGAGGCCTTCTACTTCACCGATCCCGAAGGCAACGGCATTGAGCTCTACTGGGACCGCCCGCGGAGCAACTGGTCCTGGAACGGTACTGACGTGGTGATGGACAGCCTCGCCCTGCCGCCACAGCGCTACCTGGAGCAGCACCTCACCGAAGAATCCCTGCAGCGCCAGCGCGGAACAGTGGCCGGAGTCGGCCACGTCCACCTCCAGGTTGGCGACGTCCAGTCGGCCCGGGACTTCTACGTGGGCACCCTTGGCTTTGAAAAGACCGCCGGCTGGCACGGACAGGCACTCTTTGTCTCCGCCGGCGGGTACCACCACCACATGGCGATGAACGTCTGGAACAGCCGCGGGGCGGGGCCCCGCAAGGACACTCTTGGCCTGGGTGAAGTGCTCATCGAAGTTCCCTCGGGGGACGACGTCGGGGCGCTCGCTGACCGGCTGAAGGTCGCCGGGGTGCCCGCGCACCACACCGGTGCGGAACTGCGGTTCGAGGATCCCTGGCGCAACAACATCCGGGTCGCAGTCCGCTGAGCCCGCCTGCGAACCCCGTTGGGATGCCGCCTGCCGGAACGGGTGCGGGCGGCGGGGGCCGGGGCGGTGTACTAGGCTGATGCCGAACGGCCGGCGCGGCAGGTGCCGCTTGCTTGAGCGGCCGCACCGTCGACGGAACGAGGGCACTTCCCATGGGCTTCACCGAGATCTTTGTTGCCGACCACGCAGGCGCGCTGAAGCGCGCCGGAGTGCTGGACCAGGGCAGCGGCCAGCCGGCCGCGCACGCTGTGCGCATCCCCGAAATCAGCGACTTCGAAATTGAGCAGCTTGGTGATCTCGCCGGCACCGCCGTGCATGCCGGCGGCGCCGACTACGAGCTGACCATGGTGGACATAGCCAGCGACTCGCTCCTTGCTGTACCCCCGGCCATGGTCCGTGCCCTCGCCGACCTTCTGACCTATGAGATCGAAGGGGAAGGCAACGTCCTGGATGACGTCGCCGAACAGTGGGCTGCCCAGGAGGACATGCCGTTCGATTCCGCCCAGGCCCGGACCTACGTCCGGCGACTGGCGGAACTCGCCGGCGGAATCGACGACTCCGAACGCAGCGGACTGTACGTCTGGACCTCCTGAGCACCATGCCCGCAGGCGCGGGCAGGGTGTCAAGTCGAAATCCGGGCGCTCATCTGGCACAATAAACAGGTACTCGATCTGCGTGGCCCCTCTCTCCGCGTCCGGATCCTGTCCTTCGAGCCCGCAAGTATGGCCCGCCCCACGGGTGCAGAACGCCGGGTTCACCCCCTTTCTGAAACAGGAGTGACCACAAAAGTGGCCGTAAAGATTCGCCTTAAGCGCTTTGGCAAAATGCGCGCACCGTACTACCGCATCGTCGTCGCAGACTCACGCACCAAGCGTGACGGCCGCGCCATCGAGGAAATCGGCAAGTACCACCCCACCGAAGAGCCCTCATACATCGAGGTTAACTCCGAGCGTGCACAGTACTGGCTGTCCGTCGGCGCCCAGCCGTCCGAGCAGGTTGCCGCGATCCTGAAGATCACCGGTGACTGGCAGAAGTTCAAGGGCCTGCCGGGCCAGGAAGGCACCCTCAAGACCAAGTCTGAGAAAGTAGCCTTCGTTGCTCCCGAAAAGGGTTCTGTGATCATCCCGGAAGCCATCACCAAGAAGGCATCCAAGTCTGACGCAGCCGAGGCACCGGCCGAGGCAGAGACCACCGAGGCTGAGTAAATTGCTGGCAGAAGCGCTGGAACACCTGGTCCGGGGAATCGTTGATTCCCCGGATGACGTCAAGGTCAGCTCCAAGAGCAACCGCCGCGGGGATACCCTCGAGGTGCGCGTTCACCAGGACGACCTCGGAAGGGTGATCGGCCGCCAGGGCCGCACGGCACGCGCACTGCGCACCGTTGTGGCAGCCCTGGCCGGCGGCGAACCGGTAAGGGTCGACGTCGTCGACACTGACCGCCGCCGCTGAGCGCTCGGCAATATCAGCTTTTGCTCCGGCCCCTCCACCCACGGTGGAGGGGCCGGAGTGCTTTCACCGGCACCCTTTCACCGGCACCCCCGCCGAACCACACGGATCAGACACATCGGAACAGAGGAACACATGCAGCTGCAGGTGGCACGAATCGGCAAACCCCACGGCATCCGGGGGGAAGTAACCGTCCAGGTCCTGACCGACGCCCCTGAGGACCGGTTTGTTCCGGGAACCGCATTTGTGGTCGAACCGGCCTCTGCCGGACCGCTGACCGTCAGCAGCGCCCGCTGGAACAAGGACATCCTGCTGCTGGGGTTCGAGGAAATTGGAACCCGCAATGAAGCGGAAACCCTCCGCGGTGCCAAACTCTTCATTGAAACCGAGGAACTGGACGAGGACGACGACGACGGCTGGTACGAGCACGAGCTGGTGGGACTCGAAGCCCGGGTGGGATCCCAGGTGGTGGGCAAGGTCGCGGCGCTCAACACCATGCCGGTCCAGGACCTGCTGGTGGTCACCACGCCAGGCGGGGAAGAGATCCTCATACCTTTCGTTGAGCAGATCGTGCCGGAGGTCAACATCGAGGAAGGATTCGTCCTCCTCACCCCGCCGGACGGCCTGTTCGAGCTGAACGTGGATCAGGACGCCGGAACCGGTCCGGAAAGCAACGCCTAAATGCGGATCGACGTTGTCAGTATTTTTCCCGAGTACCTGGCGCCCCTTGATCTCTCCCTGATCGGCAAGGCCCGCCAGGACGGGATCCTGGACCTTCACGTCCACGATCTCCGGGCCTTCACCACCGACAGGCACCGGACTGTGGATGACACCCCCTACGGCGGTGGCGCGGGCATGGTGATGAAGGCTGAGCCCTGGGCCCAGGCACTGTCGTCAATCGCAGAGGGGCGCCCGGCAGGTTTGGACAAGCCTGTCCTGATCGTCCCGTCGCCCGCGGGGGAGCGGTTCACACAGGCCCTCGCCTACGAACTGGCCGAAGAGGAGCATCTCGCATTCGCCTGCGGACGCTATGAGGGCATCGACGAGCGGGTCATCGAGTGGTCGCATGAACACTTCACCGTGCGTCCCGTCAGCCTTGGCGATTACGTCCTGAACGGCGGTGAAGTGGCTGTCCTGGCCATGGTGGAGGCCATCGGCAGGCTCCTGCCCGGTGTTGTGGGCAACCCGGAGTCGCTCGTGGAGGAGTCACACTCCGACGGGTTGCTGGAGTACCCGGTCTACACCAAGCCATCTGTCTGGCGCGAGCGGGAAGTGCCCCCGGTCCTGCTCAGCGGCAACCATGGAAAGATCGCCCAGTGGCGCAGGCACGAACAGTTCCGCCGGACGGCGGAACGCCGCCCCGACCTGCTCGAAACGTTCGACGCCGGCAAGCTGCCCCGTGCCGACCGCGCCGCCCTGCAGGACCTGGGATACGACGTCGTGGACGGCCGCCTGCGGCGCCGCCCCGCCGGGCCTGACGGACAGCAGGACTGACTGGGGCCCGCATTCTCGGGCCGCCGGATTCCGGGATTGGCTGTCCGTCGCGGACTGTGGCAAAATTAGTCCTTGTGTCTGCTGGGTCCGCACCTGCCACAGGGGGAGCGCAACCAACAGCTAAGACAACCGGCCACATCAATCAGTGAAGTGGCCGGACTACTAAACTTTCGGCAGCAATCTCCGGTGCGCCACCAGCGTCCGGGCTTGACTGCCGTGACCCAAAGTGAATGACCCGTGGCGTTCACCAGGAGTGCACTCATGCATATTCTCGATTCCGTAGATGCAGCCTCGCTGCGCACCGATGTTCCCGCGTTCCGCGCAGGTGACACCCTCAAGGTTCACGTGAACATCATCGAAGGCAAGAACACCCGTGTCCAGGTATTCCAGGGCTTCGTCCTGGGCCGCCAGGGCGAGGGCGTCCGCGAGACCTTCACCGTCCGTAAGGTTTCCTTCGGCGTCGGCGTGGAGCGTACCTTCCCGGTACACTCCCCGATCATCGAAAAGATCGAGGTCGTTACCAAGGGTGACGTCCGCCGCGCCAAGCTTTACTACATGCGTGCACTGCGTGGTAAGGCTGCGAAGATCAAGGAAAAGCGCGACTTCAGCACCGCCAAGTAAGTCCTTCCCGGACCTACCCAGGCAGGGCCGCAGCCGTAACCGGCCAGCGCCGGAGCCATGCACCAGCGCCCAGGATACGGACTTATGGACCAGACAAAACGCCAGCCCCCCAAAACGGGCTGGCGTTTTGCGTTCCTCGCCTTTGTGCTGGCCATTGCGGTCAGCGGGCTGGTCCGCTCACTCTGGCTGGATGTCTACTACATTCCGTCCGAGTCCATGGAACCGCTCCTCCAGGGCGGGGACCGGATCCTTGTCTCGCGCACGGATTTCAACGCCGAGCCGGTCCGGCGCGGGGACATCGTGGTCTTTGACGGCCGGGGAACGTTCTCACCGCTCAACAGCGGCAGGGGGGCGTTCGTGGACTCCGCAGTGGCGATCACCCAATGGCTTGGCATCACCGGCAGTGACACCACGTACGTCAAGCGCGTCATCGGCCTCCCGGGGGACACCGTGGTCTGCTGCGACACCGGCGGGCAAGTCACCGTCAACGGCCAGCCATTGGCCGAGCCCTATATCTTTCCCGGTGATCACCCCAGCACCCAAAAGTTCACCGCAGAAGTGCCGGACGGGCGGCTGTGGCTGTTGGGCGACCACCGGTCCGTGTCCGCCGACTCCCGGAGCCTGCTGGGTGCCCCCGGCGGGGGGATGGTACCCCTGGACAGGGTGATTGGCAGGCCGGTCCAGATCGTCTGGCCGCTTGATAGATTTGCTGCAGTACCTCGGCCGCCAGCGGCAGGGCCCATAAAAGAGAACGGACAGTAGATGCCCGAGAACCACCCGCGGATCCCCGAGCCGCGTCCGGACGGCGCCCCGGATTCCCCGGCCAGTGCTGCACCGGAAGCAGCAGCGGCTCCGGAAGCACCTTCCAGGGCTGCGAGCAGCCGGGCCGAAGCGAGGGCCGCCGACGAAAAGACGGGCGGAAGCCAGGTGCTCGCCTGGCTGAAGGAAATAGCCACGGTAGTGGTCATCGCCGTGGTGCTCTCCTTCCTGATCAAAACGTTCCTGTTCCGGGCCTTCTTCATCCCGTCCGAATCCATGGTGAATACGCTGGACGTGGACGACCGGATTTTTGTTAACCTCCTGGTACCGGAACCGTTCTCGCTGAGCCGCGGGGACGTTGTGGTGTTCCGCGACACCAAGGGCTGGCTGCCGGCGGCGCCGGAAAAGACCAACGGGCCCTTCACCTGGGTGCAGGACGGCCTGACGTTTGTTGGCCTCCTGCCGGACAACTCCGAGCAACACCTGGTCAAGAGGGTCATCGGGCTGCCGGGGGACCATGTGGTTTGCTGTGACGCCGGCGGTAAACTGACCATTAACGGAACCGCCATCGACGAAAAGTACGTCAACGCTGCAGAGGTTCCGCAGGTCCGCAACTTCGATGTGACTGTCCCCGAAGGCAAGGTGTGGGTGATGGGTGATAACCGGAACCACTCCGCCGATTCCCGGGCCCACATGGATGCCGGCGGCGGTTTCGTTGATATGGCAGATCTTGAAGGCAAGGCTGCCGTCATCGCATGGCCGCTGAGCCGGATCACCACCCTGGACAATTACCCGGACGTGTTCCGGAACGTTCCGGCAGCGCCCTGACCATGTCCCCGGTAGTTAAGGCCAGCCCCGCCAAGGCCAGCCCCGCCAAGGCCGGCACGGCCAAGGGGCGGGCCGGTTCCGCCAAAGCGGCCCGTCCCGCCAAGGCTCCCACCCTGCGGCACGAACGGACATTCAAGGCGCAGGGCGTGCGCCTTATCGCCGGTGTTGATGAAGTGGGCCGCGGCGCTCTTGCCGGTCCCGTCAGCGTCGGCATCGCCGTGGTCGACGTGGAGCGACAGCGGCCGCTGGCCGGGGTGCGGGACAGTAAGCTCCTCAGCCCGGCGGAACGGGAACGCCTTGACCCGCTGGTCCGCCGGTGGAGTGTGGCATCGGCGGTAGGGCATGCCTCAGCGCAGGAGATTGATGCCCTGGGCATTATTGCCGCGCTGCGTTTGGCTGGAACCCGCGCCTGGCAGGAGATTCTGGCGGTGGGTGTGGCCCCGGACATGGTGCTCCTGGACGGCAGCCATAACTGGCTGTCCCCGGCAGAACAGCTGTCCCTCTTTGACGAGCCGGTGCTTGAAGCCGCCTGTGAGGCGCCGGTGCATACCAAGATCAAAGCGGACATGCAGTGCCTGAGCGTCGCTGCCGCGAGCGTGATCGCCAAGGTGGAGCGGGACAGGATGATGAAGGAACTCCATATGGAGTACCCGGACTTCGGCTGGGACATCAACAAGGGCTATGCCACCGTCCTGCACCGGGACGTGCTCCGTGCGGCGGGTCCAACCCCGTACCACCGTGTAAGCTGGCGCCTGCTCGGCGGGGAGTTGCTCGACGGGGCGCTGGAGGATACCGGCGGTGACGATGTCCTGGGCGGCGACGCCGGCGGGCCTGCCGCTGAAGACTGAGCCCGTCCGCGGACTGGTTCCTGGTGGACTCTGCCGCCCATACGCCCGGCACGGGCTCCGGCGGCGCCGCACATGGTGCAAGATGGAAGCATGAGTGCTGAGGATCTTGAAAACTACGAAACCGACATGGAGCTGCAGCTCTACCGTGAATACCGCGACGTCGTCGGACTGTTCAGCTACGTTGTCGAGACCGAACGGCGCTTCTACCTTGCCAACCATGTGGACCTCCAGGCCCGCAGCGCCGACGGCGAAGTCTACTTCGACCTGACCCTGCAGGACGCCTGGGTATGGGACGTGTATCGCTCGGCGCGGTTCGTCAAGAGTGTCCGGGTCCTTACGTTCAAGGACGTCAACGTGGAAGAGCTTCCGCGCAACGAAGAACTCGCACTGCCCAAGGATGTTGACCTGGGTCAGTAATACCTGACGGGCCGCCGGGGACTTGTCCTGCACAGTCACCCCCGGCGGCTGTTTTGTGCACATACGGCACAAGCTCCCTTACCTCCGCAACCGCGCGGCCGCAGGCTGGTTGCGGAGGTAGAAATGAAATCAAAAGACCTGTTGGGCCGCCGCGGCGAGGACCTCGCCACGGATTATCTTGAGTCCCTCGGCATGCTGGTGGTGGAGCGCAACTGGCGCTGCACCGAGGGCGAAATCGACATTGTGGCCCTCGACGGCGATGCCTTGGTGATTGCCGAAGTGAAGACCCGCCGATCCCTCGACTACGGCCACCCCTTTGAAGCGGTTGGTCCGGAGAAGCTCGCCCGCCTGCACCGGCTTGGTTCCGCCTGGTGCCGGGACCGGGAGCTGCGAATGCCGCTGCGGCGGGTGGATGTCATCGCCGTCCTGGACGACGGCGGCGGCGAACCCCTGGTGGAGCACCTCAAGGGGGTGGGATGAATGGCCCTCGGCAGAACCTACTCCATCGCCCTCGTCGGGCTGAACGGCTACATCGTGGAGGTCGAGGCGGACATCGGCCAAACCCTGCCGGCTTTTATTCTTCTCGGGCTGCCGGACGCCTCGTTGAATGAAGCAAAGGAGCGCATCCGCTCCGCAGCCAAGAACTCCGGGATCCCGCTAAGCCGCCGGAAGATCACGGCCAACCTCATTCCGGCCTCACTGCCCAAACGCGGCTCGGGGTTCGACCTGGCAGTCACCATGGCTGTACTGCGGGCGGCGAATGACATCAAGCCAACCGGAAAGACTGTCTTTATCGCGGAGCTGGGGCTTGACGGCAGGCTGCGCCCGGTCCGCGGCATCCTGCCCGCCGTGATGGCATCGGTCCAGGCGGGCTATTCGGACATCGTGGTGGCGCATGCCAACCTGGCGGAGGCGGCCCTGGTTCCCGGCGCCAACGTCAGGGGCTACCGCACCCTCGCCCGCCTGGCCCTCGATTTTGGCGCCGACCCGCAGGAGCTTGCCCTGGATTTTGAACCGGATGACTCGCAGCTTCCAGCCCATGAGGAGGAGGATGACGGCATCTGTCCGGACATGGCTGATGTCTCCGGGCAGGGCGATGCGAGGCGGGCCCTCGAAGTGGCAGCAGCCGGCGCACACCATCTCCTCCTGATGGGTCCGCCGGGCGCCGGCAAGACCATGCTGGCCGAACGCCTTCCCGGGCTGTTGCCGGACCTTGCCGACCACGAGGCCATGGAGGTTACCGCCATCCATTCGCTCTGCGGCCTGCCATCGTCCTCAGCCCGGCTGCTGCGCCGCCCGCCCTTCGAAAGCCCGCACCACTCGGCCACCGCCGCCGCAATCATCGGCGGCGGCTCGGGTCTGCCCAGGCCAGGCGCCGCCTCCCGTGCCCATCGGGGCGTTCTCTTCCTGGACGAGGCTCCAGAGTATGAGCGCCGCGTGCTTGATGCACTGCGGCAGCCGTTGGAGAGTGGGGAACTGGTGATTCACCGCTCCGCCGGCACCGCTGCCTATCCTGCCCGGTTCCAGTTGGTTCTGGCCGCCAACCCCTGCCCCTGCGGCAAGGCTTCAGGCAAGGGCCTGGACTGCACTTGTACGCCGATGATGCGGCGGCGGTACCTGGCCCGGATGTCCGGCCCGCTGCTGGACCGGGTGGATATCCAGCTCCAGGTGGACAGGGTCTCCCTGGCGGAGTTCGGGCAGGGAGGCGCCGAGGAGGATACTGCGTCAGTAGCTGACAGGGTGCGCAATGCCCGCGGGCGGCAGCTTGAACGGCTGCAGCCCTTCGGCCTGGAAACAAACGCCCAGGTACCCGGCCGTGTACTGCGGGGAGAACTTCGGCTTCCGGCGGCCTCCACCCGCATCCTCGACCATTCACTGGAACGCGGCGTACTCACCGCCCGCGGCTATGACCGGGTTCTTCGCCTGGCCTGGACCATGGCGGACCTGGGACACAGGGAACGGCCGGACGTCAACGATATCGGGCAGGCGCTGGGACTGCGGCAGGCTGCGGCGGTGGCCGCATGACGGGGATCGGGGCCGACCCTGAAAGGGTGGCGCGGGCCGCGCTTGCCAGGTTGATGGAACCCCAGGATGCCGCCGGGCTGGCACTGGTGCAGATCTGCGGCGCAGTGGATGCCCTGCGGATTGCCACCGGCCAGGTTTCTGCCGGAACGGAGCTGGAGCGTGAGATCACCTCGCTCCTTGCGGACAGTGGGTCCGCCACCAGCTGGTCCGGGATGGCCGCGTCGTTGAAGCGCTGGCAGCCCCGGATTCCGGATCTGGCCCCCGAGCGGGACCTCGCAACCATGGCACGGCTGGGCGGCAGGCTGATCATCCCGTCGGACGGGTTGTGGCCGGTCCAGCTCTCCGACCTGGGCATCCATGAACCCCTCTGCCTGTGGTGGCGGGGGACGGAGCAGCCCCTGCCGGGGGCGGAGAAGTGCATCGCGCTCGTAGGGTCCCGGGACAGCACCAGCTATGGCGCATCGGTTACAGGGGATATTGCCTACTCTTTGGCGCAGCGGGGCCTCACCATTGTGTCCGGGGGTGCCTACGGCATTGATGCGCACGCCCACCGTGCCGCACTTGCCGGCGCTTCGGCAGCAGTGCCCACTATCGCCGTGATGGCCGGCGGTGTTGACCGCTTCTACCCGTCCGGGAACGAAGACCTGCTCCGCGCCGTCTGCAACCAAGGGGCTGTGATAGCGGAAGTTCCACCAGGCTCGGCGCCCACCCGGTACCGGTTCCTGCAACGGAACAGGCTCATCGCCGCCATGTCGGCGGTGACGGTGGTTGTGGAAGCGCGCTGGCGGTCAGGAGCCTTAAACACAGCTCATCACGCCGAGACGCTGGGCCGGGCAGTGGGTGCTGTCCCCGGCTCGGTGCACAGCGCCAATTCGGCCGGCTGCCACCGGCTGCTCCGGGACGGCGGTGCCGTGTGCGTCACAGACGCGGCAGAAATCGCTGAGCTGGCAGGGCCCAGCGGCTCCGGGCTTCCGGAATCCCGCCAGGGCGGAGCCGAAGTCCAGGACGGGCTGACCCTCGAAGACCTGATCCTCCTGGATGCGCTTCCGCTGCGGTCCACCACGTCGGTCGAGAAGCTCTGTTCCGTGGCCGGACTGGGACCGGAATCAGTGCGGGCCGGGCTCGGCCGGCTGGGGCTGCTCGGGCTGGCTGTGTCGGAGCGGGGCGGCTGGAAGCGTGGCCAGGCGTCGGCATGACGAGGGGGGTTCACCAAGGCAGCGGGGGGCGTGCTTGACGAAGTGGATCGTGTCCAGCACGCGGACGGCGGCAACACCTGAGACAGTAGGAGAGTGGAGAACCAGGAACTGCCCCGGGAACTAGGCCAGGCGCTGGGCGCCTTCGTGGCGTACCTGTCGGGGGAGCGGGCCCTGTCGCAGCACACGCTGCGTGCTTATGAGGGCGACGTCCGCAGCCTCATGGCCCATGCGGCTTCCGAGGGCGTAACCATGCTTGCTGACCTGGACCTCGGAACCCTGCGGCGGTGGCTGGGAGTGCAGAGCCAGTCAGGCGTCGCACGCTCCACTCTTGCGCGCCGGGCCGCCACCGCGCGTGCCTTCACGGCATGGGCTTTAAGGGATGAGCACATCACCGCCGATCCGGCGCTGAGGCTCAAGTCACCCAAACGCGAGCAGTCCCTGCCCGGCGTCCTGCAGTCCCAGCAGCTGACCAGGCTCCTGACCAGGCTGGAGGAAGCTGCCGCAGAGGGTGAACCCCTGCCTGTACGGGACAGGGCGATCGTCGAACTGCTCTATGCGACGGGAGTCCGGGTCGGGGAGCTCACAAGCCTCGACATCGATGACCTGGACCCGGACCGGCGGACACTGCGTGTCATCGGCAAAGGCAATAAGGAACGCACCGTCCCCTACGGCGTGCCGGCGGCGGTGGCAGTGGATGACTGGCTCCGGCGGGGCCGGCCAAAGTTCGCCAGGGACAACAGCGGCCCCGCCCTCTTCCTGGGCGCCCGGGGAGGCCGGATGGACCAGCGGCAGGTCCGGTCGCTGGTCAATACCCTGTTCGATGCCTTGGGTGACACCTCGGCCTCCGGCCCGCACGCCCTTCGCCACTCGGTAGCCACGCACTTGCTGGACGGCGGCGCGGACCTGCGGGCCGTGCAGGAGATACTGGGGCACAGCAGCCTTGCCACCACCCAGATTTACACCCATGTCTCTGTGGACCGGCTTCGCAAGAGCTACCAGCAGGCACACCCCAGGGCATGACCCAATGCTGCCTGGATCAGCCAGGAATCGCACTGGCGTAATTAGGCAGCGTACGGCACAATAAGAGTCACGTCCGGCAACTTTCAAGTCCCGCTTGAAGCTCCATTGCTTGCTTCCGGTGGACCACCAAGTCCGGACACAGCTTTACCTGAACAGTTGAATATTGAGGCAGGGAAACAGGACCGGCAGTGCAGGGCACGGCAGTTCCATCCAGGCGGAGGTCGTTGGGGAAGACGTACCTAGAGCTATGGAGGATGGAATGTCTGTTGCAATGACCCGCGGTGTGCTGTTTGTTCACTCAGCCCCTACTGCTTTGTGCCCTCACGTTGAGTGGGCCATCGGCTCCGTCGTGGACAAGCGGACGGATCTTGAGTGGACCCCTCAGCCTGCCGCGCCTGGAATGTTCCGGGCCGAGTTGTCCTGGACCGGCGCCCCCGGGACGGGATCGAAGCTTGCCTCGTCCCTCCGCGGCTGGGCTCACCTCCGCTACGAGGTCACCGAGGAACCGAGCCAGGGTGTGGATGGCGGCCGGTGGTCGCATACCCCCGAGCTGGGAATCTTCCATGCCGTCACTGACGTGCACGGCAACATCATGGTGTCCGAGGACAGGATCCGCTACGCCTACGAATCCGGCGCGGGGGATCCTGCAGCTGTCTACCACGAGCTCTCGCTGGCCCTTGGTGAGGCCTGGGATGAGGAACTCGAACCCTTCCGGCACGCTGCCGAGGGCGCGCCCGTCCGCTGGCTGCACCAGGTGGGATAACCGCAGCAGAACACCCCCGACGCAGCCTGTCGCCATCGTGATAGAGACCGGCAGCAACATCAAGCAATCTCCATAGCACAACAGGAGGCCCCGCCAGCCGGCGGGGCCTCCTGTTGGTCTCTCGGCAGTAAGCGCCGGACTGCTGCTAGATGCTGCGGACGGCAACCACGGCGTTGTGCCCGCCGAAGCCGAAGGAGTTGCTCAGTGCCACGATGCTGCCAGCCGGCAGGTCCCTGGCCGAGGTGACCACGTCGAGCGGGATCTCCGGGTCCTGGTTCTCCAGGTTGATCGTCACCGGCGCCTTGCGCTCGTACACGGCCAGCACCGTAAGCACGGCCTCAACTGCGCCGGACGCACCCAGGAGGTGGCCCATCTGCGACTTGGTGGCAGATACCGCCACGCTGTCCACATGGTTGCCCAACGCAGCACGGAGTGCGGTGTACTCCGGCTTGTCGCCTACGGGGGTGGAGGTGGCGTGTGCGTTGACGTGCACCACGTCCTCGGCCTGGATCCGGCCGTCGAACATCGCAGCTTTCAGCGCGCGGGTAGCGCCAAGGCCTTCGGGGTCCGGGGCGGTGATGTGGTAGGCGTCCGCCGTGACGGAAGTACCGGCGAGTTCGCCGTAGATCCGGGCTCCGCGGGCCAGGGCGTGCTCCTCTGCCTCGAGGACCAGGGCGCCGGCGCCCTCACCCATCACAAAACCGTCACGGGCGGTATCGTACGGGCGGGAGGCACCCTGCGGGTCGTCATTGCGCCGGGACAATGCCTGCATGGAGGCGAATGCTGCAAGCGGCATCGGGTGGATGGCGGCTTCGGCACCACCGCACATCACCACGTCTGCCTTGCCGGAGCGGATCAGTTCCAGGCCCAGGTGCATGGCTTCGGTGCCCGAGGCGCAGGCAGAAACGGGGGTGTGGGCGCCGGCGCGGGCGCCCAGGTCCAGGCTGACGGCCGCGGCAACACCGTTGGGCATCAGCATCGGAACGGTCATGGGGAGGACGCGGCGGGGACCCTTTTCCTTCAAGGTGTCCCAGGCGTCCAGGAGGGTCCAGACCCCGCCAATGCCGGTGGCGAAAGCCACAGCCAGCCGGTCCTTGTCGAATTCGGTGATACCGGAGTCGGCCCATGCCTCGCGGGCCGCGATCACGCCGAACTGGGTGGAGGGGTCCATCCGCTTTGCCTCCACACGGCTCAGCACCTCCAGCGCGGGAGTGCTGCAGCGGGCTGCGAAGTGGACGGGCAGTTCGTACTTGGCTACCCAGTCGTCCTCCAAGGTGCGGGCACCGGAGACCCCCTTGAGCGCGTTGTTCCACATCGTGGGTACATCGCCGCCGATGGGTGTGGTGGCACCCAGACCGGTAATGACTACTTTGCGTGTCATGGGATCACTCTTTCGTCGGTGGGAATCCGTCTGCCGGAGGGTCCCGCGTTTTGATGGTCGGCACGCTTGCACGCGCAAGGTGCCGGAAAATGCGGCGGGCTGCCGGTCCGGTCATCCGGACCGGCAGCCCCGCCAAGCCGTAGTACGGCGAAAGCCTGGAACTAGGCCTGTGCTCCAGCGATGAAGCTGACGGCGTCGCCGACGGTCTTGAGGTTCTTGACCTCTTCGTCCGGGATGCGCACGCCGAACTTCTCTTCGGCGTTGACCACGATGGTCATCATGGAGATGGAGTCGATGTCCAGGTCCTCGGTGAAGGACTTGTCCAGCTCCACAGCCTCGGGGGCCAGGCCGGTTTCTTCGTTCACGATTTCAGCCAGGCCGGCCAGGATCTCTTCGTTGCTAGCCATGTGATGGCTCCTTTTCTTGTATTGCCGGCAAGTACTGCCGGAAATGGCTCAGGACGCGGTTGCGGCCTGTTGGGGGCGCTTCTAGGGAAGGACAACTACCTGGGCGCCGAAGACCAGCCCGGCACCGAAACCGATCTGCAGTGCCAGGCCGCCGCTCAGTTCCGGCTTTTCCGCCAGGAGGCGGTGGGTAGCCAGCGGGATGGATGCCGCAGAGGTGTTTCCTGCGTCGGCGATGTCCCGTGCCACTGTAACTGTCTCGGGCAGTTTCAGCTTCTTCACCATCTCGTCGATGATGCGCATGTTGGCCTGGTGGGGGATAAACGCCACCAGGTCCTCAGCGGTCACACCGGCCGCCTCGAGGGCCTGCTGGGCGACCTTCGCCATTTCCCAGACGGCCCAGCGGAATACGGTCTGGCCATCCTGGCGCAGCGTGGGGTAGAGCTCCTGGGCCTCTTCGAGCAGGGCGAGGTCGCCGGTGGAGTCGGACTGCCGGGCGGCCATGCCGAGGTCACGGACGTCCAGCATAGACCGGGTCATGCCGATGGCGTCCCACTTGCTGCCATCCGAGCCCCACACGGACGGCGCGATGCCGGGAGTCTCGGAGGGGCCAATGACGACGGCGCCTGCACCGTCCCCGAGCAGGAAGGAGATGGTGCGTTCCCGGTTGTCAATGACGTCGGAGAGCTTTTCGGCGCCGACCACCAGCACGTACTTCGCAGCTCCGGAACGCACCAGTGAGTCACCCTGCGCGATGCCGTAGCAGTAGCCGGCGCAGGCAGCCGAGATGTCAAAGGCGGGGGCAGGGGTGGCGCCGAGTCGGTCCGCGAGGCTGGCAGCGGCGGACGGCGTCGCGTACGGGTGCGTGACAGTGGAGACGATGACGGCGCCCAGGTCAGAGCCCTGGATTCCGGCTTTTTCCATCGCTTCGCGGGCAGCGCCCTCGGCCATGTCGATAACGCTGATGTCGGCCGGGGCGCGGTGCCGGGTGACGATCCCGGTGCGCTGGCGGATCCATTCGTCAGAGGAGTCGATCCACTGGCAGACGTCTTCATTGGTGACGATCACATCGGGGCGGTAGGCACCGAGACCCAGGATCCGGGTGTGCTCCTGAATGGGAGCCTGCTTCAGCGTGGGAACGCTCATGCGTTGCCCTCCAGTTCTGCGAAAAGGGCCAGGGCGGCGGAAAGGTCATCGGGAGTCTTGACTGCAACGGTCTTGACGCCCGGCATGCCCCGCTTGGCAAGCCCGGCAAGCGTGCCTGCCGGAGCCAGTTCGATGACGCCGGTGACGCCGCGCTGGACCAGTGCCTCCATGCAGAGGTCCCAGCGCACGGGCCGGGACACCTGGGCGATCAGGCTTTCGACGGCGGCACCACCGTCGGTGACCTCCCCGCCGTCGTAATTCGACAGCAGGGGAACCTTCGGGGCCTGCGGCTTCAGCTGCGGCTCCAGTGCCTTGAGCGTGCTGACAGCCGGTGACATATGGCTGGTGTGGAAGGCGCCGGCAACCTTCAGTGGAATGACGCGCGCCTTGGCAGGCGGATTGTCCGCGAGGGCCTTGAGCTGTTCGAACGTCCCGGCTGCAACGGTCTGCCCGGCGCCGTTGACGTTGGCCGGGGTGGCGCCTGCTGCTTCGATCGCAGCCAGGACCTCTGCCGGGTCCCCGCCTACCACGGCACTCATGCCGGTAGGCGTGACGGATGCGGCAGCGGCCATGCTGTTGGCCCGCTCACGGACGAAGGTCATGGCTTCCTGCTCGGTGAGGACTCCGGCAAGCGCCGATGCCGTGATTTCACCGACGGAATGTCCCGCCAGGATAACCGGCAGGGAGTTCAGCTCGACGTCGAAAAGGGATGCGGCGGCGACGAGACCGGCCGCAACGATCAGGGGCTGCGCCACGGCAGTGTCCTTGATGGTTTCCTCATCCGAGGTGGTCCCGTGCGCGATCAGGTCAATGCCTGCGATGTCGCTCAGGGCGGCCAGCTGGCCTGCCACCGGGGGCAGTTCAAGCCAGGGGGCCAGAAAACCCGGGGTTTGCGAGCCCTGTCCAGGGCAGACTATTGCAAGCACGTAACCAGCTTTCCAAATTACTGTGTGATGGAGCGGTGTTTGTCCGCACCAAGCTCACGGGGTCAGGTTGTAGGAAGTCTACAACGCCTCAGGGTTGGTTTCGGGACGGATGGCGCTCCGCGGCGGCTTTGGGCGGGGCTGAAAGACGGCCAACCACGAGGGCGGCCTGGAGGACAAACGCCTCCCGCGGCAGGAGCGGATCCCAGCCTGTGACGTCACAAACCCGCTTCAGCCGGTACCTGACAGTGTTCGCATGGACGAAGAGCTCACGGGCCGTTGCCTCCAGGGAATGGCCCAGTTCCAGGTAGGTTCCGAGCGTTTCCACCAGTCCGTTGGACGCTGCCAGGAGCGGCCGGTAAATGTTTTTGACCAGGGAGCGGCGGGCCGCGTCATCACCGGAGATGACGCGCTCGGGGAGGAGATCATCGGCGGCAACAGGCCGCGGGGCGGCAGGCCACGCGCGCGCAGCCGTGAGGCCGGCGAACGCGGACTGGGCGGAGCCGCTGGCCTCCAGCAGGGAACTGGCTTCGGGGCCATACACCACCGGTCCGGGAGCGAACATATCGCTGAGCTTCACGTAGGCGGTTTCCCGGTCCTGCACGCCACCCAGGATCAAGATGAGCCTGTCGCCCTGGATGCCCACCAGCGCGTCCTCCGCGTAACGGCCAGCCATCCGGCGGAGTTCGCTGACGTAACTGGCGCTCGGCTCCGAGGGGGAATTGCCCACCATCACCGTGAACCGTTCCTGCGCCTTCCAGCCCAGTGCGGCGATCCTTGACCGCAGGGCGTCAGTGTTTTCGCCGCGCAGGATGGCATCGACAATCAGGGCTTCCAGCCGCGTGTCCCAGGAGCCGCGGGATTCAGCCGCCCGTGCATAAACATCCGCGGCGGCGAACGCCACCTCGCGGGAGTAGCGGAGCACAGCCTCTCGCAGGGATGGCTGGTCAGCCTCGGGCGCGATGACCGGAACCTGGTCTTCCACCACTTCCACCACGATCCGGATCAGCTGCAGCGCTTTCTGCAGGCTGATGGACCGGGTCAGCTCCGTGGGTGCCGTGCCGAAAACATCTGTGAGGATCCACGACGGCGAACTTGGGCGCTCGTACCAGGTGACAAAAGCGGCGATGCCGTTCTGCGCCACCATCCCGAGGGCGGAACGCTCGTCTGAGCTGAGCCGGCTGTACCAGGGCAGGGATTTTTCCAGCTCGCGCATGGTGGTGGTGGAAAGCTGGCCAACGTTCGCCCGCAGTTTCTTCAGGGTTTCGGACTTCTCCGGAGTCACTCCGGGGAGGGACTGTTTGCGCTTCGCGGACGGTGTTGCAGGTGCTGGCATTCTTTGAGCATACGGCCCCTGCCCTGCAAGCTCCATTTGTGCGAAGGCTACAATCCGGCTGGTTGTGCGTCACAACCGTTGCCGCGCGGACAGACGACGGCGGCCCCCGCCTTTCGGTGGGGGCCGCCGTCGCGTTGCTGGCTCTTTAGCGGGTGAGGCTACGCTTCGCCTCCGGCGTTGCCGGTGGAACCTGCATTCACGTTGTGCAGCCGGTACTTGTCAATCGCCTTGGCCGGAGCCTGGGGATCAACCTCACCGCGGCGGGCCAGCATCTCCAGAGACCGCACCACAATGGAGTGGATATCGATCTTGAAGAAGCGGCGGGCTGCGGCTCGCGTGTCGGAGAAGCCGAAGCCGTCGGCGCCGAGGGTGGCGAATTCGTTGGGCACGAACTGCCGGATCTGGTCCGGGACGGCCTTCATGTAATCGCTGACGGCGACGACGGGGCCGGTGGCGCCTTCGAGCTGTTTGGTGACGAACGGGACGCGGGCTGGCTGGCCGGGGTTGAGGAAGGCTTCCTCTTCGGCGGCCAGGCCGTCGCGGCGCAGTTCGTTCCAGGAGGTCACTGACCAGACGTCGGCGGAGACGCCCCAGTCATCGGCCAGGAGCTGCTGTGCCTCCAGGGCCCACGGCACCGACACACCCGAGGCCAGGATCTGGGTCCGGGGACCGTCGATCTTCGCCGGGGCGAGCAGGTAGATGCCCTTGATAACGCCTTCGACGTCCAGCTCTTCGGGTTCGGCGGGCTGGGTGATGGGCTCGTTGTACACCGTGAGGTAGTACATGAGGTTCCGGTCGTCCGATTCCGGCCCGTACATGCGTTCGAGGCCGTCGCGGATGATGTGGCCCATTTCGTAGCCGTAGGCGGGGTCGTAGGTGACTACTGCCGGGTTGGTGGAGGCCAGGAGCGGGGAGTGGCCGTCGGCGTGCTGGAGGCCTTCGCCGGTGAGGGTGGTCCGTCCTGCGGTGGCGCCGATGATGAAGCCGCGGGTCATCTGGTCTGCTGCCGCCCAGAAGGCGTCGCCGGTGCGCTGGAAGCCGAACATGGAGTAGAACACGTAGACCGGGACCAGGGGCACGCCGTGAGTGGCGTACGCGGTACCGGCGGCGGTGAACGCAGCCACGGCCCCGGCTTCGTTGATACCGGGATGAATCAGCTGGCCCTGGGCGGACTCTTTGTAGGCCAGGACCAGGTCCCGGTCCACAGACAGGTAGTTCTGACCCTTGGGGTTGTAAATCTTCGCCGTCGGGAAGAACGCATCCATACCGAAGGTGCGCGCCTCATCCGGGATGATCGGGGCGATGTGCTTGCCGAACTCCTTGTCCCGCATCAAGTCCTTCAGGAGGCGGACGAAGGCCATGGTGGTGGCGGCCTGCTGCTTGCCCGAGCCACGCTTGGCCACCTCGTAGGACTTCGCGTCCGGCAGGGTGATCGCCGCGTGCTTGCTGCGGCGCTCGGGAACGGACCCGCCCAAAGCGGCCCGGCGCTCCATCATGTACTGGATTTCCGGGGCCTCCGTACCGGGGTGGTAGTACGGCGGCTGGTACGGGTCTTTTTCGAGCTGCTCATCCGTGACCGGGATCCGCAGGTGGTCGCGGAACTTCTTGAGGTCGTCGAGGGTGAGTTTTTTCATTTGGTGGGTCGCGTTGCGGCCCTCGAAGTGGGGTCCGAGTCCGTAGCCCTTGACGGTTTTGGCGAGGATGACGGTGGGTTTGCCCTTGAATTCGGTGGCGGCCTTGTACGCGGCGTAGACCTTGCGGTAGTCGTGGCCGCCGCGTTTGAGGTTCCAGATCTGGTCGTCGGTGAGGTCCGCGACGAGGTCTTTGGTGCGGGGGTCCTTGCCGAAGAAGTGTTCGCGGACGAACC
>NZ_JARVSG010000023.1:0-64601 GCF_030209335.1 Pseudarthrobacter sp. fls2-241-R2A-168 | reverse complement strand
CTCCCACCGGCTCCCACGTCTCGCTTCGCTTCGCCGCGGGCCCCTCGCCGGCGTGGGCCCTCCCACCGGCTCCCACGTCTCGCTTCGCTTCGCCGCGGGCCCCTCGCCGGCGTGTGGGTCCATCCTCCCCCTTAGAATGGACAGATGACCTTAAGCGTTGCGCTCGGCCCTGATACCCAAGAGGGCACCCGGACCGGCACAGAGGAGTCCACCGGCTTCCTGGCCGCACCGGACATCCCCTGGAACCTGGTGATCTGGAATGACCCCGTAAACCTCATGAGCTACGTCAGCTATGTTTTCCAAAGCTACTTCGGCTATTCGGAGACCAAAGCGAACAAGCTCATGATGGAGGTCCACAAAAAGGGCCGCTCGATTGTTGCCAACGGCAGCAAGGAACAGGTGGAGCGCCACGCGGTGGCCATGCACGGTTTCGGGCTGTGGGCCACCGTGGAGAAGGCCAGTGGCGGACCGGGCGGCAATTCAGGCAAGTCCGGCGGGTCCGGCCAGGGTAAGGGAAAACGTGGCTAAGGCATTCAAGTACGGACTCAAAGGCATTACCGGCTACCTGGAGCCCACCGAGCGGGAGCTGCTGCGCAGCCTCATCGACGACGTGATCTCCATGCTGCAGCCCGAGGACCGCTCCGGCCAGGACCCGCTGGCTGCCCTGATCGGCCTCGACATGGATGTTGCCGAGCCCTCGGACCGGGCAGTGAAGCGGCTCCTCCCCAACGTGATGAAGAACGACGGCGCCGCGTCCCTTGAGTTCCGCCAGCTCACCGAGCGGTCCTTGCGTGAGACGAAGATCGGCGCGCTGCGGGCGGCGGCCCTGGACCTGGACAAGGACGAGATCGTTCTCTCGGCCGAGGGCGCCAAGCACTGGTCGATGGCGCTGAACGATGTCCGGCTGGTCCTGGCGGAGCGGCTGGACATCCAGGACGAAGAGGACGCCGAGCACGTCCACCTCATGCAGGACTGGTCCCAGGCGGAGGATGTGGAGAGCTATCTGGCCCTGGTCTACAACTTCGCCACCTGGCTCCAGGAATCGCTGGTGCAGGCCATGCTGCAGTCGCTGGACACCCGCCGTTGAGGCTTGGCCCCGGCCGTCCGTGCGGGTCGTGTGAGAAATTAGACATGAGTCGCAGGCCACAACATGATGGCTGAGGCCGCAGGGAAGACCTATCCTCGAATAATCATGACAACAGCCTCGAGCATGGATCCGTCAGCTGAAGCAGCAGGATCCGAAGCCAGCGACCTGCCGGCCGCCGCCGTGGAATCACGGCCCATCGGTGTCTTCGATTCGGGAGTAGGCGGCCTCACGGTGGCACGCTCCATCATCGACCAGCTCCCCAACGAGTCCATCCTCTACGTAGGGGATACAGCGCACGGGCCCTATGGCCCGCTGCCCATCGCGGAAGTCCGGGCCAACGCCCTGGGCGTGATGGACGAACTGGTGGACTCCGGCGTCAAGCTGCTCACCATAGCCTGCAACTCGGCGTCGGCCGCTGTGCTCCGCGACGCCCGGGAACGGTACACCGCGAAGTACGGCATCCCCGTCATTGAGGTCATCCAGCCGGCGGTGCGGCGCGCCGTTGCTGCCACCCGCAGTGGACGGGTGGGCGTGATCGGCACCTCCGCCACCGTGGGCTCGCGTGCCTACGAGGATACGTTCGCCGCCGCTCCGGACCTGGATATCACCTCGGTGGCCTGCCCGGAGTTCGTCAGCTACGTCGAGGCAGGAATCACCACGGGCCCGGCCCTGCTGGCCGTGGCGGAGCAGTACCTTGCCCCGCTCAAGGCCGCCGGCGTGGACACTGTGGTCCTCGGCTGCACCCACTACCCGCTGCTGACAGGTGTCATCTCCTATGTGATGGGAGCGGACGTCACCCTGGTGTCCAGCGCGGAGGAAACGGCCAAGGACGTCTACCGCGCCCTGGCCACCCATAACCTGCAGCGCACTCAAACAGCCCCGCCCGAGCACCACTTCGTGGCAACCGGGGACGCCGGCCAGTTCGAGGCGCTGGCCCGCAGGTTCCTGGGCCCCGAAGTCCTCTCCGTCCGGCACGTGGACCATGTGGCGGCCCAGTATCCCACCGGCAGCCTGGCCCGCATCACCCCGGAAATGATCGCCGCCGCGCAACGTGCCGGGACCCGCCAGCGGATTTCCAACTTCGTGGGCAGCTCCGTCACCGGGGGTCCGGGCCAATGAAGCTAACCATTGTCGGCTGTACCGGATCCTTTCCCGGGCCGGGATCCCCGGCGTCGTGCTACCTGCTGACCGCGCACGACGGCGAGCGGACCTGGAAAGTGGTCATGGATCTGGGCAGCGGGGCACTGGGCGCCATCCAGCGGTACACCGACCTTGAGGACATCGACGCCATCTTCCTGACCCACCTGCACCCGGACCACTGCATGGACCTCTGCGGCCTGCACGTCGCCGTCCGCTGGAAGCCGGGCGGCTGGGAAAGGGGACGGATTCCCGTGTGGGGACCGGCTGCCACGGCAGACCGGATGGCCACCGCCTACGGACTGGAGCTGGACCCCGGCATGCGCGAGGAGTTCGACTTCACCAACTGGGCCGAGCGTGAGCCCGTGACCGTGGGTCCCTTCACCGTGACGCCCTTCGCCGTGAACCATCCCATCGAGGAGTGCTACGCGCTCCGGGTGGAAGTGCTGGAACCGGACAAGGAAGGCAACCGGATCACCAAAACGCTGACCTACTCCGGCGACACGGACTCCTGCGCAGGCCTCGAGGAGGCCGCCAAGGACGCGGACCTGTTCCTGTGCGAAGCGGCCTTTGAAGAAGGCCGGGATGACGGCATCAAGGACGTCCACCTCACCGGCAAGCGCGCCGGGGAAGCTGCTGCCGCCGCCGGTGCCCGCAGGCTCCTGCTCACCCATATTCCCGTGTGGACGTCGCAGACCACCGTCATGGCGGAGGCCCGTCCGGCTTTTGGCGGCGACGTTGCCGTGGCAGTTGCCGGAGTGCACTACACCGTCTAGGGGCGGGAGGCTGGTGCGGGGACTGCCCGGCTCTTTGCCCGAAACATCCGTGCCGCGCGGCAGTGGATAAGCTAAAGGCATGACTTCTGAAGCAACTGCAGTGCCCATCGTGCGCGGCGACGGCCGCGCCCCGGACCAGCTCCGGCCCATCAGCATCACCCGTGGATGGTCCAACCAGGCCGAGGGCTCGGCCCTGATCGAGTTCGGCAACACCAGGGTGCTGTGCACGGCTTCCCTCACTGCGGGGGTTCCGCGCTGGCTCAAGGGCGAGGGCCGCGGCTGGGTCACCGCCGAGTACGCCATGCTGCCCCGCGCCACCAACACCCGGTCCGACCGCGAATCCGTCAAGGGCAAGATCGGCGGCCGCACGCACGAGATCTCCCGGCTCATCGGCCGTTCCCTGCGCTCCATCATTGACACCAAAGCCCTGGGCGAAAACACCATCGTGCTGGACTGTGACGTGCTGCAGGCTGACGGCGGCACCCGGACCGCTGCGATCACCGGCGCCTACGTAGCACTCGCTGACTCCATCCGGTTTGCCCGCGACAACAAGCTGATCGCCAAGAACGCCCAGCCCTTGATTGACACCATCGCGGCAGTATCGGTGGGCATCATCGACGGGGTTCCCATGCTGGACCTGCCCTACGTTGAGGATGTCCGGGCGGAAACCGACATGAACGTGGTGGTCACCGGTTCGGGCAAGTTCGTGGAGGTCCAGGGAACTGCCGAGGGTGCGCCCTTTGACCGTGCGGAACTGGACCAGCTCCTGGACCTCGCCCTGCTCGGCACCACCCAGCTTGCGGCCATCCAGCGCGAAACCCTGGCAGACACCCTGTGACCGCGGCCTCCGCCGCGGGGCAGGGGACAGCCCCGCGCCTGGTCCTGGCCACCCACAACAAGGGCAAGCTCCGTGAGCTCCGTGAGCTCCTGCGCGGGCAGGTACCGGGGCTCGACGTCGACATGCAGGTTGTGGACGCGGCGGCGGCAGGTGCCCCCGACGTCGTCGAAACGGGCGTGACGTTCGCCGAGAATTCCCTGCTCAAAGCGCGGGCAGTTGCCGAAGCGACCGGCCTGGTGGCGATCGCCGATGATTCCGGGCTCGCTGTGGATGTGATGGGCGGAGCGCCGGGCATCTTCTCGGCCCGGTGGGCCGGCAGCCACGGTGACGACGCCGCGAACCTGCGGCTGCTGCTCAACCAGCTTTCCGATGTTCCGGACCCCCACCGTGGCGCCGCCTTTGTCTGTGCGGCGGCGCTGGCGGTGCCGGCGGCCAACGGGGGTGCCGGGCGTGAAGTCGTGGAGTACGGGCAGCTGGAGGGCGTGCTCCTGCGCGAACCACGCGGTGACGGCGGGTTCGGCTACGACCCCGTGCTTCAGCCGGCGGGGGAGACCCGCAGCTGCGCGGAACTGTCCGCCGACGAGAAGAACGCCATCAGCCACCGCGGCAAGGCCTTCCGGGCGCTCCTGCCCGCCATTGTGGAGGCCCTCCAGCACGGCTGAGGTTAACGCGAAGCTGGCACAAAGAAGGGTGTGTTCCGGGCCGAAGCCTGGAACACACCCTTCTCTGCGCTGTGGCAGACGTGCTGCTACTCGGGGCGCGTCCCGTCAAGGTGGCGGGGTGTTTTGTGCTCTTCCTCGGGTGCGTGTTCTTCGATGAACTCGTCCACCGGGTCAGTGCCGTAGGCCGTGGCCTGGCGCCTGGCGGACATGCCGCGCAGGACCTCCACCCCGATGGGCAGTACCGAGACCAGCACGATGGCGATGAAGATGATGTCCAGGTTGTCCCGGACCCACGGGATCCGGTCGCCCAGCAGGTATCCCAGGAGCGTGACGCCGCCGCCCCAAAGGAAGGCGCCGATGACGTTGTACAGGAAGAACTTCTTTTTGCTCATCTGGGCAACGCCCACGATGACCGGGACGAAGGTCCGGATGATCGGGACAAAGCGGGCCAGGATCAGCGCTTTGCCGCCGTGCTTTTCGAAGAAGGCGTGGGCATTTTCAACGTTCTCGCGCTTGAAGAGGCGGGAATTGGGCTTGTTGAAGATGGCCGGTCCCGCTTTGGAGCCGATCAGGTAGCCGGTCTGGTTGCCCACGATGGCCGACACAACAATCAGCAGCGCGAGAAGCCAGACGTTGAACTTGATGGTGTCGGTGGCCACCAGCAGGCCGGCGGTGAACAGCATGGAGTCGCCCGGCAGGAAGAAGCCCACCAGCAGCCCGGTTTCCGCGAAGACGATGCCGCAGACAAGCAGGACCACCCAGGGTGCCAGGGCAGGATCGGCCAGGAAAACCTGGGGGTTCAGCCAGTCGGGCAGGAAGGAGGCCAGCTGTGGCTGTACCGGTCCCGCACCGCCCAGCATGGACATAGCGAAGTCGTTCATCACAGGAAAGTTCACTCCTCAAGGGTACTTGACACGCCTCTTCCTCCCTGTGGCGGCGGAAGGTGCCGGCCGGGGCGGCCGGGTGATTTCGGCGACAGGACGGCATGGGTGACACGGGAACGATAACCTTCGAAGGTAAGGTGGGGCCCGTGGGTTTGGACTTTACGGCGATCGACTTCGAGACTGCGAACGGATTCCGGGGGTCCCCGTGTTCAGTGGGCCTGACGAAGGTCCGGGGCGGCAAGGTGGTTGAGGAAGCCTCCTGGCTCATGCGCCCGCCGGCCAGCCACGACCACTTCGACTACCACAACGTACGGATCCACGGCATTACTGCTTCGGACGTCGCGGGCCGGCCCCGGTTCGGCGAGCTCTTTCCCGAGATCGGCGCCTTCATTGGCGATGACATCCTTGCGGCGCACAATGCGGCCTTCGATCTCGGTGTGATCCGCTCCGGGCTGGAGGTCTCGGGACTCCCCGGTCCGGCCTACGACTACGTCTGCACGGTGATGCTGTCCCGGCGCTGCTACTCCCTGGTGTCCAACTCCCTGCCCTTTGCCGCCGAGGAGGCCGGAGTGCCGCTGGTCAACCACCACGACGCCGCCGAGGATGCCCGCGCCTGCGCAGGCATCCTGATCGACATCGCCGGCCGCAACGGGGCCAACAGCATCGCCGAACTCTATCTGTCGCTGGGGCTTGTCATGCCGCGCCAGGAGGCGTTCGACCCTGCCCGGGACACGTTGTCGAAGCCGAGCCTCGCCGCCCTGTCCGGCGCGGCGGGCAGCGGTGCGGGGCTGGTCCGGCAGTTCCAGGGCGGCTGGCCTGAAGAGGGAGCCAACCCCGAACCCAATCCGCTCGCCGAGCCCGGCCACCCGCTCTACGGCCAGACGGTGGTTTTCACCGGGCAGTTGTCCATCGGGCGGCCTGAGGCGAAGCAGCGTTCTGCCGAGTTCGGTGCCAGGCCGGAGAGCCGGGTGACGGGACGCACCACGGTCCTGGTGGTGGGGGACGGCTTCGTGGCCTCGGACCTCCGCTCGGGAAGGCTCACCGGCAAGGCGCGCCGCGTGCTCGAACTGCACGAGCGGGGGCAAGCCATCGAGGTTCTTTCCGAGGGCGAGTTCCTGCAGATGGTGGGCAGTTTCGCCGGAGCCCTGAGCGCCTGAGCAGCCCGGGCGCACGGTCACGCGGCGCAACAAACCTTCCGCCCGGCGTCGGCCTCCACCTAGCCTTGCCTCATGCGCAAGATCTTTGCCTTCCCCAATCCCGTGAACGAGTACGCTGCCCGCGTGACGGCGGGGCTGGTAGTTGTCCTGTCGCTGGTGACGGCGGCCGCGGGGTCGGGATGGGGGCTGGCGGCCATCGCCGCCGGGTTCTGGCTCCGGGTCCTCTTCGGGCCCCGGATCTCGCCCCTGGCACTGCTGTCCGTGAAAGTCATCACTCCACGGCTGGGCCGGGTGAAACTGGTTCCCGGGCCGCCCAAGCGCTTCGCCCAGGGCATGGGGGCAGTGGTCTCCACCGCGGCCCTGGCCCTGTTCGCGGCCGGCGCTGTTCCTGCCGCCTGGACCATGCTGGCAATCCTGATCGTGGCGGCGTCGCTTGAAGCGTTTGCCGCCTTCTGCCTCGGCTGCGTGATCTTCGGATTCCTGCAGCGGCGCGGGCTGATTCCGCAGGAAGTCTGCGAGGCCTGCAACAACATCAGCCTTCGCCGGTTGTGACCTTCACCAGCTGGCCGGCCATGCCGCGGATCACGTCCTGCCCTTCCAGCACCGCAAGCCATTCCGAGGGCAGGCAGGCCTCACCGTAGAAGGCACCGAGGATGTTCCCGGCGATGGAACCGGTGGAATCGCTGTCGCCGCTGTGGTTGACGGCCAAGGCAACAGCATGACGGAAATGCTGCAGCGGTTCCGCCGGGGCGGCATCCGGGAGGGTGGCCAGTACGGAGTAAAGCGCGACGGCGAGGGCTTCTTCAGCGACCCAGCCCTCACCGAGTGCCTGGACCATTTCCTCGGGTTTCACCACTCCCTTTCCCGCCAGCCGGAGTGCGGCCTCCAGCCGTTCCAGCAGCTCGGGGGCTGCGCCGTCGAGGCCTGCGGTATGGGACAGCGCCTCGGCTGCCGCTTCCCGGAGCCCGGCGCCGGCCACCACATGGTGGATGAGCAGGCTGAAGGTACCCGCGCTCTGGCGGGCGGACGGGTGGCCATGCGTGAGCGAGGCGGCGTCGGCACTCAGTTTGTAGACGGCGTCGGCCGTGATGTGCGGGATGAGCCCGAACGGGGCCGAGCGCATCACCGTCCCGCAGCCTTTGGAGTCAGGGTTCACGGGCCGGAACGAGGTGCCCATTTCCCCGGTGGCAAGTCCGGAAAGGCAGGCTTTACCAGGATGCCGCCGCTGGTGGAGCACCTCCTGGGCGTCAATCCAGCGTGGCTGGGGGACCGGGGCCGAGGCGGGCGCTGTTTCCCCCTGGGTCGCATACCAGCGCAGGTACGCCAGCCACAGGCAGGCGTTGGCGTCGGCGCCGACTCCCGAGTTTGCCCACTCCAGCGCCTCGACGAGGCCGTCCACTGTGTACAGGGTCATTTGGGTGTCATCGGAGAAGCGGCCGGGGCCCGCCAGGGCTTCGAAGCCCGTCAGGCCGGCCGCGCCGTAGCGGGCGCGGATCTGCTCAATCGTGTCGAACTCCACGGCGTAGCCCAGGGAGTCGCCGAGGGCGCCGCCCAGGAGTGATCCGTGGATACGGGACTTAGGGGAGGGGATGGAAGCGTCCGGCTCGATACTCATGGTTGCAAATTTACCGTGGCTGCCAGCGGCGGGCCGACCGCAGCGGGCGGGCGCAGCAGCGTTGCCGGCATTGGCTCCGCTGCTGTGCCAGCTGATGTCGGCTGGCGTCCAGCGAACGCACAGTCTGCACTGGAATAATGCCGGGGTTGCCTGATCGCAATGTCCGTTTCCGCCTACATCGAAGGTCATCACCATGAGCACGCCCGTCCCGGCCCGTCACGATGCAGTCCAGCCGTCCGGTGCTGTTGCAGCCCAGCCACGGCTTCTGCCACGTTTGGCCGCCGAGGCGTTTGGAACCTTCTTCCTGGCGCTCGCCGGGCTCGGTGTGCCGCTGTTCAGCCTTCCGCAGTCCAGCCCGCTGCCTGCCGCCCTTGCTGCCGGGCTCGCGGTGACGGCGGCAATGCTTGCTTTCGCCCACGTTTCAGGCGCGCATTTCAACCCTGCCATCACGGCCGGGCACCTCGTGGCCGGCCGGATCCGCTTGGGGGCAGCTGCCGCCTATACCGTGGCCCAGGCAGCCGGGGGAATGGTAGCCGCGCTCGCTCTCTACGGAATCCTGCGCACGCTCCCAGGGATCGCGGACAGCCGGACGGCCTTCGACACCGTTACCGCCGGCTTCGGTGAACACTCCATCATCCAGGCCCCGCTGGCGGCCGTGCTGCTGCTGGAGATGATCGGGGCCGCGATCATCACCGCCGTGTTCCTGGGAACAGCCCGCCAGGACAGCAGCGGCCCAAGCGCAGCGCCGGTTGCCGTTGGCCTGTCCTTCGCCGTCCTTCTGCAGCTGGGACTGTCGGTGGGCAACCTGCCGTTCAACCCGGCCAGGGCCGTTGCCTCCGCAGTATTCAGCTCGGGGTGGGCTGTTGAACAGCTCTGGGTATTTGTTGCCGCTCCCTTGGCAGGCGCCGTCATCGCCGGACTGGCGTTCCGCACTTTCAATGCCGCTCCAGCCGTGTCCGCTGCCTCCGCTGAAGCCGCGGCGGCGGGCAACGATGGCGACCAGGTCCCGGCGGTTGAGGAGTTCGTGGCAGCCCGTGAGGCGGACCCAAAACCGGCCACCAAGGACGCAAAGACCAAAGCCAGCGAGGCCCAGGAATTCTTCGACGGAAAGCGCGGCTGAACCTGCCGGTGATGCGGCAGCTGCGGCGTTTGCCGGAACTGTCAGTGGCAGCCGATAGCGTAGAAGCATGAGGTTACTTCACACATCGGACTGGCATCTGGGCCGCTCCTTCCACGGCGTTGGCATGCTGGATGCACAGCAGGCTTTTGTCGACCAGCTGGTGGACGCCGTTGCCCGCCATGCGGTGGATGTTGTGCTCATCGCAGGCGACGTCTACGACCGCGCCCTCCCGGGGGTGGATGTGGTCCATCTCCTGGACGATGCCCTGGTCCGGCTGACGTCGGCAGGGGCGCAGGTAGTGCTGACCAGCGGCAACCACGATTCCGCCATCCGCCTCGGATTTGCTTCGCGCCTGCTGGAGCGCGGCGGCGTGCACCTGCGGACCAGGCTGGACGGCCTGGACCAGCCCCTGGTGCTCCCGGTCGGTGGAGCATCTGCCGGCGCAGCTGATACTGCCGTGGTTGCCATTTACGGCATACCCTGGCTCGAACCACGGCTGGTGGCCGATCAACTGGGTGTCCAGACCGCCAGCCACTTCGAGGTGACCCGGGCGGCAACAGGGCTGATCCGGCAGGACATTGAAAGGCGCTCGGCCACGGCCACCGTCCATTCGGTGGTACTGGCGCACACCTTTGCCAGCGGCGGGATCAGCTCTGACAGTGAACGCGACCTCAGCATCGGAGGCGTGGGGGCAGTGCCCCTGGACCTCTTCGACGGCTTCAGCTACACGGCCCTGGGCCACCTGCATGGGCGGCAGTCCCTGTCGCCGCGGGTCCGCTACTCCGGCTCACCGCTGGCGTACTCCTTCTCCGAAGCGTCCCACCAGAAGGGGGCGTGGCTCATCGACATCGATGCCGGCGGCGTGACTACAGTCCAGGAAGTCCTGTGGGACGCCCCGCGCACCCTGGCGGTGCTCCGGGGGCCCTTGTCCGAACTGCTTGAGTCCTCCGAATACTCGTGGGCCGAAGCCGCCTACTGCCAGGTGACCCTGACCGACGCCCAGCGTCCCGCCCGGGCCATGGACCAGTTGCGGGCACGCTTCCCGGACACGCTGGTCCTCAGCTTCGACCCCGAGGGTGGCCCTGCGGGCACCACCTCCACCTACAGCAGCAGGCTGGCTGAAGCACCGGATGACCTCGCTGTATGCTGCGGCTTCCTGGAGCACGTCCGCGGCCGTGTTCCGGATGATGCCGAAAAGGCGGCGCTCGCCGCCGCCCTCGAAAACGTCCGGCTGCAGGAGGCCTCGCTGTGAGGATCCACCGCCTCCGCATCTCCGGATTCGGTCCCTTTGCCGGTACCGAGGAGATCGACTTCGACGCCTTGAGCGCGCATGGACTGTTCCTGCTCAATGGGCCCACCGGCGCGGGTAAAACCAGTGTTCTCGACGCCATCTGCTTTGCACTCTACGGCTCAGTGCCGGGTGCCCGCCAGGACGGAAAGCGGCTCCGCAGCGACCACGCTGAGCCCGGCCAGGAACCTGCGGTGAGCTGTGAATTCTCGGCGCAGGGCAGGCGGTTTGACGTCACCCGGTCGCCCGCCTGGGAAAAGCCGAGCGCCAGGGGCAAGAACGGTTTCACCACGCAACAGGCCAAAACCCTCCTGCGCGAACGCGTGGACGGGACGTGGGTGGAGAAATCCACGCGCAACGATGAAGCCGGGGCCGAGATACTCGCCCTGCTGGGAATGGACCGGGAGCAATTCACCCGTGTGGTGATGCTGCCGCAGGGTGACTTTGCCGCCTTCCTGCGCTCCAAAGCCACCGACCGGCTGGAGCTTCTGCAGAAACTTTTCGGCACGGAGCGGTTTGAAGCCGTGGAGCAGGAACTCTCGCAGCAGTCGCAGGCAGCAAAGGAGAAAGTGGCTGGCCTCAACGGCCAACTGGAACTCCTGGCGGCGCGGGCCGAGTCGGAAGCAGAAGCGCTGCAGCTCCAGGAGACTGACGCGCCGCCGGAGGACATCCCGGCGGCAGATGCTGTGGCGGACACCCGGTCAGTGCGGCTCGAGTGGTTGAAAGAACGTGCCGCGGAACGACAACGCCAACTCTCGGAGCTCGCACTGGCTGCGGAGTCGGAACACCAGGAACGGGTCCGCGCCGTTGCAGCGGAAACTGCACTGCGTGAACGCCACCGCAGGCTCGAGGAAGCAACAGCCAGGCAGGCCGCCGTGCAGGAAACCCTTCCGCGGCTGGAGGACCTGGCCCGCCGGCTGGGCCGCCACCGCCAGGCAGAGGTCCTTGCCGGGCAGCTGCGCAGCGTTGATGCCGGGGCTGCCAAGGTCCGGCGGGCGGCTGACGCCATGGAATCGGCTTTCACCCTGCTTCGCCTGGCCGCCGACGAAGACCCGGAACTCGGCCAGCTGGACCTGGGACCCAGGAACCATGTCCCGCGGGACATCGACGGACCGGCGGTGTTTCCCGGCGCGGCAGATGAGTTGAACCGGCTCCGGTCCCTCCTGGCTGTTGTGGAGGCGCGGCTTCCGGACGAGGACCGCCTGAAGGTGCTCCGGTCAAAGCACCGGCAGTTGCTGGCAAAACAGCAGGAGCTCACGGCGTCCAATGCCGCCCTGGACCGCCGCGTGGAGGATCTGCTGAACGAGCGGATCCGCCTCACCTCGGGCCTGGAAACACTGGAAGGACGGGCCGGGGCGGCAGCGCTGCGCGCGAAGGAAGCAACCGCCGCCGGGGAACTGCTGGACGTGGTCCGGCGCTACGGTGCTGCCGTTGCCGCGCGGGATGCGGCGAAGCTGGTTCACGACAAGTCACTCGAGCACCAGCTGGAAACCAAACGCCGCTGGCTCGATGTACGGGAGCAGCGGCTCGCCAACGCGGCTGCCGAACTGGCCGCCAAACTCGTGGAGGGGGAACACTGCCCCGTGTGCGGCAGCACGGAGCATCCCTCACCGCCGGCCGGTAACGGGGGCGGTTCCGGCCTCGAACAGGAAGAGGAAGCAGCCCATCAGGTGTATGAGGCCGCGGAAGCAGGATTCGCCGGTGCCAGCCAGCGGCTGGCCGAGGCAGATCAACTGGTGGCGGTCCTGGCCGGCCAAGGCGGCGGGACGCCCGTGGAAGAGGCCCTCAATGGGGCTGAGGAAGCTCGCCTGGCTGCGGACGACGCCGCCCAGGCCGTGGAGGAACTCGCGGCGGCGCGGGCGCGGCTGGAAACACTCGAAGCGGGTGTAACGTCAGCCCAGGCGTCCAGGGCCAGCGCGGAGGCCGAGCTCGCGACCGTTGTATCCTCCCTGGGCGACCTCGCCGAACAGTCATCGACCCTTGACCAGGCACTGGCGGACTTGCGGGCAGGGCGCTCGAGCCTTGCCCAGCGGCTGCGCGCCCTCGAAAACGCGGCCGCCATGCTGTCTAAAGCCGTCGAAGCCCAGGCTGCGCTTTCCACCGCCAACGCCCAGGCGGCGGAGGCCCGGGAGCACCTGGAACTGGCCTTGCCGGAAGCGGGGTTTGATTCCTCGGAGGAAGCCCGGGCACACCTGCTGGCCGCCAATGACGCTGTTGCACTCGAAGCTGAAATACGCTCGGTCCACGACGAGGCTGCCAAGGTTGCCGAGCTGTTCGCGTCGGACGAAGTTGTGCTCGCCGTGAAGGAAGCGGCCGACGGGATTGAGATGGACCAGCAGCGCCTGCCGGCCCTCCAGGCTGACGCAGCCGCTGCCCTGCAGGCCGCGCGCGACGCTGAGGTGGCGGTGGGGCTGGCATCGCGCTGCCTTGAATCGTTGACAAGCATCGCTGCAAGCTATGACGGGCTTGCCGGTTCGGCCCGCGGTCCCGCCGAGCATGCCCGGATGTTGTCCGGCCTGGCGGATGCGGCGGCAGGCCGGGGAGACAACACTTACCGGATGAGCCTGAACAGCTATGTCCTGGCAGCGCGGCTGGAGCAGGTGGCCCTGGCCGCCTCGGAACGGCTGGTGGCCATGAGCGACGGGCGGTACCTCCTGCAGCACACCGACGCCAAGGCGGCGCGCGGTGCCAAATCCGGGCTGGGGTTGGAAGTGGTGGATCAATGGACCGGACACCGCCGGGATACGTCCACCCTCTCTGGGGGCGAATCATTTATGGCATCGCTGTCCCTGGCGCTCGGACTGGCCGACGTCGTCCAGCAGGAGTCCGGCGGCGTGGAAATCGAAACCCTCTTCGTGGATGAAGGCTTCGGCAGCCTGGACGAGCAGTCTTTGGAACAGGTGATGGATGCCCTCGAAGGCCTGCGGGATGGCGGCCGGGTGGTGGGACTCGTGAGCCATGTAGCGGAGATGAAGCAGCGGATCGGCATGCAGCTCCAGGTGCTCAAGGGACGAAACGGCTCCACCCTGCGGATATCGGAGGCTGTCGAGGCCCCGGTCTGACTGCGCGGACAGGAGTAGATCCATGCTCCCGGGGCCTATGGGGAACGCCGGATATACTTGGACAGTTACCGGGTTCGGCGCATCGGGAGGAGGGACGATGCGCACTTACTGAACGAGCCCGGAATTGACATCTTCGACCTCCCTTTCTCCCGACCAGCCTTCGTCTTCCCCGCATGCTCCTGCACCTGCCATGCCCGATTCTCCGGCCACGAATGGCGGTTCTGCCGGCGGCCCGGGCAGCCCGTCAGGCAGCCGTTTCGCCAGGCTTCCGCGGCTTGCAGGCCGCAGCTTTCTTCCCCTCGGCATTTTCGCCCGCCTTCCCCTGGCCATGCTCACGGTGGGAACCCTGACCCTGGTGACGTCCAACAGCGGTTCCTATGCGCTGGGGGGCACCGCGGCAGGAGCAGTAGGCATTGGGTCCGCCCTGGGCGCGCCGATCCTGGGAACCCTTGCGGACCGACGCGGCCAGCGCCCGGTGCTGCTCTTCGCAGCTGCCCTTAACACCGCAGCGGTGGCGGCGCTGATCCTTGCGGCTGCCCTCCTGGGCACATCCGGTGGTTTTACTGCCGGAGTGTTGGCCGCCGCGTTCCTTTCCGGGGCAAGCTGCCCCCAGGTGGGACCACTGGCGCGGGTGAGGTGGATGGCACTCACATCACAGGGGAGCGCGCCGGACAACAGGCGCGACCTGGACACGGCACTGTCCTACGAGAGCACCGCCGATGAAATCACCTTCGTGCTGGGCCCTGCCCTCGTAGGAATCCTGGCCAGCCTCCTGGCGCCCTGGCTGCCGTTGGCGCTGGCGGCGGCGATGACCATCACGCTGGTGCCCGCCTTCGCGACTCACCACACCCACCGGGCGGTCCCGGTGACCCGGCGACCGGCAGGAGAACGAACGTCGGAACGAGGAACTGCAAGGCGCAGCCTGCCCGCCGCCGTTGCCGTCCCGGTGGTGGCCATGGTTTGCATGGGGATGTTCTTCGGGTCCGCGCAAGCGGCCTTGAGCTCCTTTTCCGCCCAGTACGCCACTTCGGAAATCGCTGGACTGCTTTACGCCGTGATGGGGCTCAGTTCCGCCGCGGCCGCCCTGTCGGTCGCCTATTGGCCGCAGCGATTCGGGCTGTCCTGGCGTTGGGTGGCGTCTGCTGCGCTGATGGCCGCGCTAGCAGCGCTCCTGCTGGTTCCCGCGTCATTGGGCTCAATGGTGCTGGTGCTGCTGATTCTGGGGCTCCCGGTGGGGCCGGTGATGGTTACTGTCTTTGCCGTGGGTGGGGCAGTGGCCCCGGCCGGGCGCTTGGGAACCGTGATGACGGCGCTGGCCAGTGGAATTGTTGCCGGTACGGCGATTGGTTCAGCAGTAGGCGGCCGGCTGGCTCAGGACCACGGCTATTCGGCGGCATTCCTCGTCCCCGCCTGTGCGGCAGCGGCACTGGCGCTCCTCGGTGCCGCGGCCGCCGTCGTACTGCAGCGCCGCCGCGCCTGACCTGTTCCAACTCGCCTCAGCAGGGCGCGCTCAGGCCAGCTGGCGTTCGATCCTGGCCGCACTCTGGGCCAGCGCGGCGCCCACCTCTGACGGATCGTGGGCTGAGCGGATATATACGACGGCGAGCGCTGCCGGCCGTCCGCCGGGAACCCGGACCGGTGCCGCCAGCGAGGAAACGCCGGCGATGACTTCGTCATGGCTGGCGGAGTATCCGGCGCGCCGGGCCTCCGCCGCCTCCGGGCGGTACGGGATGCCGGTCTCGAGGCGGTCCCATTCGGCTTCGGTGAGGGCCGACTGAATGGCAATGCCCGGTGCTCCGGCGTTGATGGGGTGACGGGTGCCGGGATGCTGCGCCACCGTAGCCCCACTGTGCCGTGGTTCCACGGTCACGAGCGTGATGCAGTCGTGGTGGTCCCACAATGCCACGAAAGCAGTCATATCCAAGGTGTTGGCCAAATGCGTCAGTTCGGGCAGGGCTGCGCCCTGCAGGTTCCTTGAAACGCCACGGGCAAGGACGGCCAGTCCGGGGCCGGGCTGGACCCGCCCTGCGTCGTCGCGGACCAGCAGCGAGTGGTCCTCCAGCGTGCGAAGGATCCTGTAGGCCACAGAACGGTGGACGCCCATGGCATCGGCGAGTTCGGCAATCGTCAGCGGGCCGGGCGCGGCAGCAAGGATTTCCAAAGCACGGATGCCCCGGGAAAGCGTCTGGGAGGGTGAGGCCTGCGCCGGCGCGGCTCCGGCCGGGGCTGCAGCGCTGGAAGTCATGGTTTCCATCCTAGGCCGGAGCGTCCGGATAGCGAAGCGCCGGTTCACATATAGAACCTGCTGACCAGGGCTCTTGCAAGGTCGCGCCAGCTCAGCGCGTCCGACTTCCACGCCTGAGGCATCAGATTCGGAGAATCCGTGTCCCACCTCACATTTTCGTAGTACCCTACTAACTAACTGACCGTTCTGTCGGTAATCCTGAAGGCGTCCTGGCAGCCCCGCTGCCACAAACAATGGAGTTTCAATGACCACACCTTCCAAGGTGGATACGCTCTCCGGTCCCAGCACCCGGCGGGAGGAGCGCAAAGTCCTGGCCGGTACCCTGGTGGGCACCACCATCGAGTGGTACGACTTTTTTATCTTTGCCCAGCTGACGGCAACGCTGCTGTCGCCGCTGTTCCTGGCACCGCTGAACCAGTCCAACCCGGGCCTGGCGCAGATCCTCTCCTTCGCCCTGATCGGCATCAGCTTCCTGTTCCGGCCGCTGGGCGCCGTGGTGGCAGGCCACCTTGGCGACCGGCTGGGGCGCAAAGCCATGCTCGTCTTCACCCTGGTGATGATGGGAGCGGCCACCGCCCTCATCGGCATGCTGCCCACCTACGCCCAGATCGGCGCCTGGGCGCCCGTGCTGCTGATCCTCCTCCGGATCATCCAGGGCTTCTCGGCAGGCGGCGAATGGGGCGGGGCAGCACTGATGGCCGTGGAACACGCGCCCCTGAACAAGCGCGGGCTCTTCGGTGCCTACCCACAGATCGGCGTGCCGGTGGGCATGATCCTGGCCACCGGCCTGCTCTTCTTCCTCAACAGCAGCATGTCCAAGGAAGACTTCGCGGCCTGGGGCTGGCGGATGCCGTTCCTGCTTTCCATCGTCCTGATCGTAGTGGGCTACCTGATCCGGCGTGCCGTGGCAGAAAGCCCGGTCTTCCAGGAGATGGCCATGCGGAAGCAAGAAAGCAAGGCGCCCCTGGGTGAACTGGTCCGAAGCCACAAAAAGCCGGTGCTGTACTCCACCATGATCTTCATCGGCAACAACGCTGCCGGGTACCTGCTGATTGCGTTCTTCATCTCCTATGCCACCCGGACGCTGCAGATGCCCACGCCCCAGGTCCTCCTGGCCACCACGCTCGCATCCTTTGGCTGGCTGATCTTCACGCTGGTGGGCGGCTGGCTCTCCGACCGTATTGGCCGCGTCAAGACCTTCCTCACCGGCTACGCGATTGTGTTCGCCTGGATGATTCCCATGTTTGCCCTGATCGACACCAGGAACATCTGGCTGTACGGCGTTGCACTGTTTGTCCTCACCATCGGCCTTGGCCTTTCCTACGGCCCGATGTCCGCAATGTACGCGGAGATGTTCCCGGCCAGTGTCAGGTACTCCGGCATTTCCATCGGCTACGCCTTCGGCGCAATCCTGGGCGGCGCCTTCGCCGCCACCATCGCCGAAACGCTGCTGCAGACCACCAAGTGGGCCGGATCGATCGGCATCTATATCATGGTGCTGTGCGTCATCTCGGCCATCGGCGTGGTCCTGGCCAAGGAAACCAAGGGCAGGCCGCTGGGCGTCAGCCACCACTAGCCGCACCGTCACAAGGAAAGCCCATAACGCAGCAGCGGGCCCGGACCATATTGGTCCGGGCCCGCTGGCGTCAACGGTTGCTACTGCTTCAGGAAGCTGATGGCGTCTTCGTCCGTCAGTTGTTCGAAGTGCCGGTAGAAACTGCCCACCGCGCGGAACTTGCCGGGCAAGTGCAGGCACAGCACGGCGTCGCACACCCGCTCCACGGACGCGGCGGCTTCAATGGAGCCCACGGGAGCGGCGGCCACCACCGTCTCCGCCCCACCCTCACGGACGGCCTCGACGGCGGCCCTCATGGTGGCTCCGGTTGCCAGCCCGTCGTCAATCAGCAGGACGGTCTTGCCGGAGATTTCCTGGTCTGCTCCCGGGTAGAGGTCCACGCGGCGGAGCAATTCGACGCGTTCGCGCTGCTCCACCTGACGCAGGAGTTCCTCACGGACCCCATGTTCCAGGACGCGGTCCAGCAACGGCTTGTTGAGCAGGCGCACAGTCCGTCCGCGGGCCCACGCCAAGGCTCCGTACGCGGTTTCCTCATGCCCGGGAATGCCGAGCTTGCGCACCAGGACGGCACCCAGGGGAAGGTACAGGGCCTTCGCTGCGGCCGCCGCCACGGGGATTCCACCGCGCGCAAGGCCCATCACAACGGTGCCCGTGCGCTCGCGGAACTGCGTCAAAACCGCAGCCAGCCGCTCGCCGGCCTCTGTGCGGTCTTCGAAACGCATATCCATGTAGTCCTCCCGGCTGGTCCAGCCTTCCCTTTCAGCCTACCGCCGGGAAGCCAACGGCAGGAGAGCCTGGGTGGCCGGGCAATATTGCAGCCGGATCAGACCGCGAGGAAGGAGATGGCAGCCTGCTTGAAGGCACGGCTGGTGACGGCGTTGGTGTGGTTGCGGCCCGGCAGCGTCAGCTGTTCGGCCAGGGCACCGACGCCCTGGGCCAGCTCGGCGAGCTGCGGCAGGCTGCCGGCGCGCTCGTCCTGGTCGCCTGCGACCAGGAGGACCGGCACGTGCGGGACCGCCTCGGCGGGGTCGTAGGGTTCGGCCTTGATCGCTTCCACCAGGGACAGCAGGGCGAAGATGTTGTTGCTCGGCAGCAGCAGCGCCATTTTGAGCAGCCTGGCCGTTGACTCATCCGCAATAGGGGTGCCGTCGGCCAGGTAGTCCTGGGCGGCCACGAGGTCGAACTCAGCCAGGGGGTCCGCGGTATTCGGGCCGCCCAGGACAATCCGGTGCACTATTTCGGGCTGGGTGGCGGCGAACTCCCAGGCGAGCCGGGAACCCAGGGAATAACCCACCACGTCCAGCCCGCTGGCAGGGTCACCGGCCTGCAAAGGCCGCACGCCGGCGTCGAACGCAACCTGCAGCAGGTCCGCGCGGATCCTGCTGGGGGAGTAGGAATCGCGGTCCTCCGGGGCGCCGCTGCGGCCGTGCCCGGGCAGGTCCACCATGATGACCCGCCGGCCGGCATCAAGCAGCGCTGCCAGCCAGCCGGTGTCCTCCCAGTTGAGTTTGCTGGACGACGAGAAGCCATGCAGGAGCAGGACGGGGCGGAGCCCGGCGTCCACAGCAGGATCATGCACCGCCACATACAGCTGGGGGTCGGTGCCCTCCACGGTGTGCGAATGCTGCTCGCCGGTGTGCCTGCCGCTCATGGTGTCAGTCCTCATCAACTACGGCGCCCAGGGAGACCCGGCGCGTCGGAACCTCGTGCTTCGAAAGTTACTCTACCTGCCTTGCCGCCACCTGCCTGGGCTCGCGGGTCCTGGCGCTGAGCCGGGCACCCACTGCACAGGCTGCTGCGATTGCCGCGATCAGGCCGAAGGTGCTGAACAGCTGGACACGGCTGCTTTCGGCACTGAAGCCCACCGCGAAGATCAGGCCCAGCAGGACGAGGCCCACAATCGTCAGGGCCGGGAAGCCCCGCATCCTTAGCGGCAGGGGAGTGCCGTCCCTGTCCGCGCGGCGCCGCAGGACCAGCTGCGAGACCAGCGCGCTGCCCCACACCACCAGGCAGGTTGATCCGACCAGCTGGAACAGGGCGGGGAGGATGCGCTCCGGGAACAATAGCTCCAGGATTGTGGCCACGAAACCGAAGGCGACGGACACGCCGACGGCCAGCATGGGCACGCTGGCACCGCTCAGGCGGGCCAGGAAGCGAGGGGCCTCGCCGCGCCGGGCAAGGGAGTAGACCATCCGCGACGAGCCGTAGAGGTTGGCATTCAGTGCGGAGAGAAGGGCGACGACGGCCACGAGCGTGATTGCCGTTGCGGCGCCGGGGATGCGGGCGGCGTCCAGGACGCCGGCAAAGGGTGACGCCAGGCTTTCCGATGTTGCCGGCAGGACGGCGGCGATCACAAAGACGGAGCCGATGTAGAAAACCAGGATGCGCCACACCACCGTCCGGATGGCTTTGCCCACACTGTGTTCCGGGTCTTCGGTCTCGGCCGCCGCGACGGACACAATCTCCGTGCCGCCAAAAGCGAAGATAACCACAAAAAGCGCCGCGGCAATTCCGCCGAGTCCCGCGGGGGCGAAATCGGAAGTCAGGTTGGCGAGGCCGGGGGATGCCACATCCGGCAGCAGGCCCAGGAGCAGGGCGGCGCCGATCACCAGGAACAGGACAATGGCCGCGACCTTGAGGATGGCGAACCAGAACTCGAATTCACCAAAGTTCCGGACTCCAGCCAGGTTGATGGCGGTGAAGACCACCATAAAGATCAGGGCGAGCGCCCAGACCGGGACCACGGGCCAGACAGTGAAGAGGAGCCCGGCCGCGCCCAAGGCCTCGGCAGCAATCACCACCACCAGCTGCAGCCACCACAGCCAGCCAATGGTGGCCCCGGCCGTTTTGCCCATGGCCCGTTCGGCATAGACGGAGAACGCGCCGCTGTTCGGGTTCGCGGCGGCCATTTCGCCCAGTGCCCACATCACCAGGATGATCAGGGTGCCGGCCACCAGGTAGGAGATCAGCACGGCGGGGCCGGCCGCCTGGACTCCTGCCCCGGAGCCAAGGAAGAGGCCGGCGCCGATCGCGCTGCCCAAGCCCATCATGGTGAGCTGGCGGGGCTTCATGGTGTGGCCCAGATGGTCTTGCGGACGCGCCTGGGTGGACTTCATTGTCATCTGCTGCTGAACCTTCTTGGGGTTTGGATGGTGGCTCCTCGTGGGACCTCTTGAATTTACCTTCTCCCGGCCATGCTGCCCGCATCCGGGGCTCCCGGCGCCGCGCTCCCCGCCACCAGGCAATCCCTCCCCATGACTTCCGCGCCGGCAGGAAGGAGAAACATTTGGCAATTGAGGGGCGGTTGCCCGTAGAATCAGTTATGGTCAAGTTGACCATAACTATGGAGACCGAAGGATCCAGGCTCCCACAGGGAGCCCGGCAGGTTGGGAAGGTGGTGGGAAATGTACTTGAGCTCGGCCAACGTCTCCGAGCGCCAGGCTGCCCCGCCATCGCTCGCCATCTCCAATGTCATTTTCGCGCTCCGGCCCAGCGAACGCTCCGGACGGCCCACGCTCTGGCTGCCGCTGGTCCGGCGGATCCGGGAGCCGTTCAAAGGCCTCTGGGCGCTGCCCGGTGGCCCACTGAGCCACTCGGAGTCCCTGCAGGACGCGGCGTCGCGCAACCTGCGGGAGACCACTGGCCTCGCCCCGAGCTACCTCGAGCAGCTCTACGCCTTCGGCGGCCTCCACCGTTCACCCACGCAACGGGTGGTCTCGATTGTGTACTGGGCCCTGGTCCAGCCGACCGAAGCCGCCCTGGCAGACGAGTCCGAGAACGTCAGATGGTTCCGCGCGGACCGGCTCGGCGAACTCGCCTTCGACCACAACGCCATTGTGGACTACGCGCTCTGGCGGCTCCGGAACAAGCTGGCCTACGGATCCGTGGCCTACCACCTGCTGGGGGAGTACTTCACCCTGGCCCAGGTCCGGGAAGTCTACGAGGCTGTGCTGGACCGCCAACTGGACCCGGCAAACTTCCGGCGCCAGCTCAAATCCACCCCGGAAATCGAGGAAACCGGGGAATACCTCCAGGGCGGCAAACACCGCCCGCCCCGCCTCTACCGCTTTACCGGCCGGCCCGGCCTTGACCCAGATAACAGGAGCACACTATGAGCAGCGTCAACACAGCAATCCAGCTGATCACGCGCGAACAGGCCGAGAACGGTGCGGCGGCAAAGGGCAGCACCTGCAGCCCGGCCCTGGCCAAGGGCCCGTGGGACTACGACCTTGCCGAGGCGCTCGCGGGCGTTCCCGCCTACGGCCCCGGTGCCTCCAGTGCGGACGTGGCCCCCGCCGCAACGCCGCGCCAGGGGCAGCTGCCCGAAGAGTACAAGCTCGCCAGCGACGCCGAGCTGGGTGAAAGGATCCTCGCCGCCAAGGCTGCGCTGGGGGACCGGGCCGTCATCCTGGGGCACTTCTACCAGCGCGATGAAGTCATCCAGTACTCGGACTTCGTGGGCGACTCCTTCCAGCTGGCCAATGCCGCGCTCACCCGCCCGGACGCAGAGGCCATCGTCTTCTGCGGCGTCCACTTCATGGCCGAAACCGCCGACATCCTTTCAGCGCCCGAACAGGCCGTCATCCTGCCCAACCTTGCAGCCGGCTGCTCCATGGCGGATATGGCCGACGCCGACTCCGTAGCCGAGTGCTGGGAGCAGCTTGAGGAAATCTTCGGCACCGAACCCGACGCCGACGGCCGGGTTCCGGTCATCCCCGTCACCTACATGAATTCCTCCGCAGCCCTGAAGGCATTCTGCGGCGAGCACGGAGGCATCGTCTGCACCTCCTCCAACGCCAGGACCGTCCTCGAGTGGGCGTTCCAGCGTGCCCGGCGGGTGCTGTTCTTCCCGGACCAGCACCTGGGCCGCAACACGGCCAAAGCACTGGGTGTGCCGCTGGAGCAGATGCCCATGTGGAATCCCCGCAAGGACCTCGGCGGCAACGACGAGCAGGCACTCCTGGATTCCCGGGTCATCCTGTGGCACGGGTTCTGTTCCGTGCACAAGCGCTTCAACGTGGCGCAGATCGAAAAGGCCAGGGCCGACTTCCCCGGCGTCCAGGTGATCGTGCACCCCGAGTGCCCCATGGAGGTGGTGGATGCGGCAGATTCGGCCGGCTCCACCGACTTCATCAAAAAGGCCATCGCCGCGGCCACCGAGCCCACTACCTTCGCCATCGGCACCGAAATCAACATGGTGAACCGGCTCGCAGCCGAGTACCCGCAGCACACCATCTTCTGCCTGGACCCGGTGATCTGTCCGTGCTCCACGATGTACCGCATCCACCCGGGCTACCTGGCATGGGTCCTCGAGGAGCTGGTTGCCGGGCGGATCGTCAACCGGATCACCGTGGCGGACTCCGTGCAGGACAACGCCCGCACCGCGCTCGAGCGCATGCTCGCCGCCAGGCCGTAATGAACCGGCAGCCGATCATTCCTCCCTCTGCGGGCGGTGGAACATTCGAACCCGGCGCCCTGCCCTTCGGGGGCGCCAGGGCCGGCGGCGGATCCCCGCGCCGGCTGATCGTGGTTGGCAGCGGTATCGCCGGACTGTACGCCGCACTGCTGGTGGCCGACGCCGGCGCCGATGTTGTCCTGCTGAGCAAAGGCCAGCTGCGCGAGAGCAACACCTGGTACGCCCAGGGCGGTATTTCGGCAGTACTGGACGAACCCGCCCCCGGGGACACGGTTGCAGCCCACATCGCCGACACCCTGCAGGCGGGCGCTGGGCACTGCCATGAAGCGGCGGTCCGGCTGATGTGCACCGAGGCCCGCCTGGACATCGCCGGGCTGGAACGGTTCGGCGTGCGCTTCGATCCCGGTGCCGGCGGTGGCCCCGCATTGGGGCTGGAGGCTGCCCACTCCGCCCCCCGCATCCTGCACGCGGGCGGCGACGCGACCGGCGCGAAAGTCGCGGCAGGCCTGATCGAGGCCGTGCTTGCCCGCCGCGCGGAGGGCACCCTGACCATCCACACCGGTGCCCACGCCACAGCGCTCCTGCTGCAGGACGGCCACGCCACCGGCGTCGAGTTCCTGCAGGACGGCCGGGCCCACACACTGCACGGGGACGCAGTGCTGCTGGCCACCGGCGGAGCAGGACAGCTCTTTGGACAGACCACCAACCCCGCGGTGGCCACGGCAGACGGCCTGGCGCTCGCCGTCCGCGCCGGGGCGGCAGCGGCCGACCTCGAATTCTTCCAGTTCCACCCCACCTGCCTGGTGCCCGGGGTCAGCGGCACAAACCCGGGCACAGTGACCGGGCTGGACCGGGACCCGCTCCTCATCTCCGAAGCCGTCCGCGGCGAAGGAGCCATCCTCGTTGACGGCAACGGCAAGCGGTTCATGCGTGCCTACCACCCGGACGCCGAACTGGCCCCGCGCGACGTCGTCTCGCGCAGCATCGCCCTGCACCTGGCCAAGCTCGGCGACCCCAACGGCCACGTCTACCTCGACGCGCGCCTCATCGAACAGGTCAAGGGCCCGGGCTTCCTGGCGAAGCGCTTCCCCACCCTCACGCAACGGACGCTCGACGCCGGCATCGACTGGACCAGGGACCTGGTCCCGGTTGCCCCCGCAGCCCACTACTGGATGGGCGGAGTAGCCACGGACCTCCATGGCCGGACCACTGTGCCCGGGCTTTACGCCGCCGGGGAAGTTGCGTGCACCGGCGTCCAAGGTGCGAACCGGCTGGCCAGCAACTCCCTCCTTGAGGGACTCGTCTTCGGCCGCCGCGCTGTTGAAGACTTCCTCCTTGGTGACTCCTCTGGTTGGGTGTCGCCTGACGTCGCTCCTCCGCGTACTGTCTCGGCCGCGGGCGGCCTCCCCTTGACGTACGCTTCCGGAGCCCCGTCAGTCGACGAGGTCAGGTCACCTTCAGGAGGGCTTCAAACCGGTGAGGCGGACGCAGCCGGTTCTGACGGTGGGAGTCGGCTGGCCAGCTTCGGTGGGGACGGGGATGGGGGGAGTGAGCCGTTCTCGCGGGATGCACTTCGGCGGTTGATGACTGCCAAAGCTGGGGTGCTGCGCTCGGGGGAACTGTTGGCCCAGGCGGGGGACACGCTTGGGCGGTGGGCCGCCGTCGTACGTCCTGACACGCTCTCCGCCGGCACGGACACGCGCCTGCATGAGGACCGGAACCTGTTGCTGGCCGCGCAGCTGCTGGTGGCTGCCGCCCGGCAGCGCACCGAGTCCCTGGGCGCCCACTACCGCAGCGATGACCCCAAGGACGCAGCCGGCATCGCTGCCGAAATTGAAGAATCTTCCCGAACCCGCCCGAAAGCGAGCCTCCTCCATGAGTGAACTGGCCACCACCGAAAATCCCGTGACCGCACCAGCACGGGCCGGCGTCCGCAGCCTGGACCTGACGCTGCCGTCGGCACCCGTGCGGGACATCCTGGAACGGGCGTTCGCCGAGGACGCTCCTGCCGGGGACATCACCTCCCAGCTGCTGATCCCCGCCGACGCGCGCGCCACCGCTGTACTGAACGCACGGGTCCCCGGCGTCTTTAGCGGTGCCACCGTGTTCCGGGACGCCATGCTGCTGGTGGACCCCGAAACGGACGTGGAGCTGCTGCTCGCCGACGGGGACACATTCGACGCCGGCACGCACCTCGCGCGGGTCAGCGGACGTGCCCGGTCGGTGCTGCTCGCAGAACGCGTGGCACTGAACCTCGTGCAGCGGATGTCCGCCATCGCCACGAAGACCGCCGAATTCGTCGAACTGACCGAAGGCACGTCCGCCCGGATCACCGACACCCGCAAGAGCACTCCCGGGCTGCGGATCCTGGAACGGTTCGCCGTGCGCTGCGGCGGCGGCGCCAACCACCGGTACAGCCTCTCCGACGCCGTCCTCGCCAAGGACAACCACCTTGCCGTGATGACAGGAGGGGACCCGGCCAAACTCACCGGGCTGCTCGCCGCAGCCAAGGCACAGCTGGGGCACACCACCCACTTCGAAGTTGAGGTGGACCGGATGGACCAGATCGAGCCCGTGCTCGCCGCCGGGGTGGACACCATCATGCTGGACAATTTCACTCCTGAGGAGTTGAGGGCCGGGGTGGCGCTGGTGGCCGGACGCGCACGTGTTGAGGCCAGTGGGAATGTGAACCTGGCCACCGTGGCCGGAATCGCCGCCACAGGAGTGGACGTTATCTCCATCGGCGCCCTGACGCACACGGTGGCCGCCCTGGACCTCGGGCTGGATGTCGAACTGACGGTGGCATGAACCCATGATCTTCCTCGACGCCGCCGCCACCACCCCCGTCCGCCGTGAAGTGCTGGACGCCATATGGCCGTACCTGACCGGAGAGTTCGGGAACCCCTCCAGCCACCACACCCTCGGCGAGGCTGCAGCCACCGCGCTCGCGGACGCGCGGCGGACAGTGGCAGCGGTGCTGGGCGGCCGGGCGGGCGAGATCACCTTCACCTCCGGCGGAACGGAAGCGGACAACCTGGCGGTGAAGGGCATCGCGCTGGCCCGGCAGGCTGCTGACCCGCAGCTCAACCGGGTGGTGATCAGCGCCGTCGAACATCCCGCTGTGGAGGAATCGGCACGGTATTTGGAGCGCTTCCATGGCTTCGCCATTGATGTGGTCCCCGTTGACGGGACCGGACTGGTGACCCCGGAGGCGTTTCAAAAAGTGCTGACGCCGGAAACAGCGGTGGCCAGCGTGATGTACGCCAACAATGAAGTGGGAACGGTCCAGCCCATTTCCGAACTGGCAGCGCTGGCACACGAACTGGGCATCCCTTTCCACACGGACGCCGTCCAGGCAGCCGGGTGGCTGCCGCTGGACACGAAGGTGCTGGGTGTGGATGCGATGAGCATTTCGGGGCACAAGCTGGGGGCGCCCAAGGGATGCGGGGTGCTGTTCGTCCGGGGGCGCACCAAACTCGAGCCGCTGATCCACGGCGGCGGGCAGGAACGCGGCCGCCGGTCAGGAACAGAGAACGTGGCCGGCGCCGTGGGCCTGGCCACCGCCCTGACGCTTGCGCACGCAGGTCAGGAAGAACAACGACGCCGGGTCACCGCGCTGCGGGACACGTTCATCAGCGCTGTGGTCACCGGTGTTCCGGGCGCAGTCCTCACCGGGCATCCGGCTGAACGGCTGCCTTCCGTGGCGTCGTTCTGCTTCCCCGGAACCAGCGGCGAGTCAGTACTCCTTGAGCTCGAACGCCAGGGCGTGGTCTGCTCCAGCGGCTCAGCCTGCGCGGCGGGCTCGGACGCGCCCTCGCCGGTGCTGACAGCACTGGGCATTGCGCCCGAGGTGGCCCAGACGGCTGTCAGGTTCAGCTTCGATGCAAGGGTGACCGAAGCGGACCTGGCAGCGGCGGCAGCCGCGGTGGAATCCGCCGTCGGACGGGTCAGGGCGCTCGGCGCCTGACTGCACCAACGCCCCGAAGGCGCTGCCGCCTCAGCCGCTGGAAGGTGCGGGCCAGGGCGAGGCAATCACAGGATTCACGAGCTCACCGATCCCTTCGACCCGGCACACCACCGTGTCGCCCGGGGCCAGCGGAACGCACTCTGCCGGGAAACCGGTCAGCACCAGGTCGCCCGGGTGGAGGGTCATAAACGAGGTCACGTACACGAGGATCTCATCAACCTTCCAGCCGAGGTCAGCGGTGCTGGCGGCCTGGAGGGGAGTGCCGTTGTGCACCACGTCCACGGCCAGGTGTGACTCGTCCAGGCCGGTCACCATCCACGGTCCCGCGGGCGTGAACGTGTCCTGGCTCTTGGCGCTGATCCAGAGTTCATCAGTTTTCTGCAGATCCCGGCAGGTGACGTCGTTGCCGATAGTGAAGCCCAGGACGGCGCCGCGGGCATTCTCTGGGGTCAGGCCCCGCGACCTGGTGCCGATCACAATGGTCAGCTCCGCCTCCGGATCCACCCGCCGCATTCCCGGCGCCAGTTCAATCGCGTCTCCAGGCCCGATGACGCTGGTCGCCGCCTTGTGGAACGCCTGCGGCGGCAGCTCCCGCCCGGACTGGCCGGTGTTGTGCGCCATCCCCAGGACATTGGCGGGCACGCTGGGAGCGAGGAATGTAAAGGAATGCTCCTTCACCCGGTCCCCTGGCTGCCACCCCTCCCGCGGGTGGCTGGAGGCGTTGGCGGGTGAACCCCAAAAGGGGCTGCCAGTAACTGTCCACGTGCTGCCGTCCGCCCCGCCAAAGTCCACTGCATCGCTGGCAACAAAAAACTGTTCCGCTGGATGGGCAGGGGACAGGGGACGGACGCGCGCAATGCGGCGGGGGAGGGCAGGCATAAGGGAATCCTAGGGGGGCGTTGTGAATCGAACCTGGCGGGAAGCCGGTGGCGATTCCGTCAGTAGAGCTCGCCCACCGGAATCTCGACAGCCAGGCGGTTGGACGGCCCGGGCAGCGGGCAGGCCCAGGCCTCGTTGTAAGCGCAGGACGGGTTGTAGGCGAAGTTGAAGTCCAGCACAAAAGCGGCATCCGGACCGGTCCCATCGACGCCGTGGAACGCGCCTTTGATGGTGTCCAGCAAATACCGTCCCGCGCCGTAGCTGCCGCCGGGCTGGCCGGCCGTGGCATCACGGAACGGCACAAAAATGCCGCCGCCGTAGCCGTGCAGCTTCCACACCCCGAGCTGGCCCATCTCGGGCAGGTCGAAGGTTCCCAGCCGGATAAACCGGACCACGCCGTCCGTGGCGGTCTCCACGTTCATCTCCCGCCCCGCACCCTCCTTGGTCAGGGGCACGTGGAAACGGTAGATGGGATCGTAGTCTGCGGTTTTGAGCCCGGAAAAGCGCGCCTTGTCCTGAGCGGTGAGGGCGGAGGCAGGGTGCGTGGCAAACATCAGGTCCCGCTGGTGGCGCCAGTAGGAGTGGGCCTCGGACGGGTTCTCGAGCGCCAGCTTCCGGACATTGGCGTAGAGGGCGAAGGTCCGCAACCGCCAGTCGGCAATGTCGACGGCGGAGATGTTCGCCAGGGTATCGTCGGCTCCGCCCAGGGTTTCTTCGGCTGTGCCGTGCTGCTGATCGTGCGCCATAACCCCAGCCTAGTCCCCGCACCGTACCGCGCCCGCCCGACGGCGACACGGACCTCCGGTGCCTGCCCCCGCCGGGGGGAAACGCGCTCCCGCCCAGCCCGGCATGCCGCCCCGGTCCGGTTAGGCTGGCTGCATGAGAGGCATGGCAACGAGGGTGCGGTCCGGTGTATCACTCCTGGTGGCGGGCGCCTTCCTGGCCGGCTGCTCCAGCGCAGGGCCGGTCCAGCCGGGCTGGACTGCGCAGCCGGGTCCGTCCGGTGCCGCAGGCTCCAGTGCTTCCGCGCCCGCATCCCCGGATGCCTCCTCAACGGCGGCTTCCGATGGCGCAGCTCCCGGCTCCGCCTCATCCGGCGCCCCGCAGGCAGTGGCTACGGCGTCGGCCTGGAAGTCATTCTCGGACCCTGGCAAGGCCGTCAGCTTCGACCTGCCGCAGGACTGGATCGCCCAGTCCGTCACGCCGGAGGAAGGCACCTTGCCCGGTGCCCTGAAGATCGAAGTGAAGAAGCCCGACGGCACCTTTATGGCAGCGCTGCGGACCGGGCTGCCGCCGTCGTCCGCGGAATGTCCGGAAGCATCCCGGCGGGCCTACACCGTGGTCAGCAGTGTGCCGGTGGAGGTCTCCGCCGCAGGCGGGGAGGGGACCATACCGCCCAGGGTGGTGTTCCGTGTGATCCAGGGGTACAAATACTTTGGTTCCTACGGCGTTACGAACGTTGCGGGCGGCACGGACGGCCAGGCCTGCGAGCTCCGCAACATCCTGCGGGGTCCCGCCGGAAAGGGCGACTACTCGTTCGGGGACGTCGTCTCCGTACGCCCCTTTGCCCCGGACGAAAAAGTGGCCCCCGCCAAGGCATTCGACACCCTTGACCAGGCCGCCCGGTACGCCAATGAGGGCAGCGAATTCGCCAATGTCCAGCGGATGCTAATGTCTCTGAAGATCAAAAACTAGTTAGTCCCGTTCCCGGCCCGCGTGCTGCGACAAGCGGTGACTTTTCTTCCACCGCACCCAACCCGGAAAGAGCCATGGAACGCAGTGTTTCCGCACGACTGGTCTTCAAAACCGCAGCCAACACCAAGGTGGCGATGGCCGTCGCGGTGGCGAGGAACGGGGGCTATTCCTCCTTTGAGGAGTCGCTGTCCGTCACGGCCGGGGGCGGCCAGGTCCCGCTGACCGAGGTGGCCGACCACCACGGAGGCCGGTTCCACTACATGGAGTTCGCCGATCCGGCGGAGGTGACGGTGGAATACTCCGCCACGGTGGCCGGAAAAGCCGAACCGGAAGAGGCGGAGCTTGCCGACCGGATCCGCTACGTCCGGCCCAGCCGGTACGCAGAATCAGACCGGCTCCTGCCCACCGCCTACGCCGAGTTCGAGGGGGTCCAGGGCGCCGGCCTGCTGCACGCCGTCAGGAACTGGGTGAACGGGGAACTGCGCTACCTCAGCGGATCATCGCGGGGCACCGACGGTGCAGTGGAAACCCTGCTCAGCCGCCGCGGGGTGTGCCGGGACTTCGCGCACCTGGCCATCGCACTGCTGCGCTCAAAGGACATCCCCGCCAGGCTCGCCGCCGTCTACGCTCCCGGCCTGTCGCCGATGGATTTCCACGCCGTGGCCGAGGCCTACGTGGAGGGTGCCTGGCACGTCATCGATCCCACGGGGCTGGCCCCGCGGGAATCGATGCTTCGGATCACCGCCGGCCGGGACTCCGCCGATACCGCCTTCCTGTCCACGGTGGGCGGGAGCCTGATCCTCCACCAGCTGCAGGTCACCGCAGTTGTCAACGGCGTCCTGCCCGTGGAGGATCCTGCCCGCCTTATGCAGCTGGGCTGACCACCTCCGGTCAGCGGGGACCCAGCGAACTCCGCAGCTTCTCCGTGAGCCGCCGCAGTTCCTTCTGCTCTTCAGGTGTCAGGGCCGGACCCATCAGAGTGGAGATGTCCCGGACGTGCTCACGGCCGATCTCCTTCTGCAGCTCCCGGCCTTCCTCCGTCAGCTTCAACAGCACGCCCCGGCCGTCCTCCGGCGCCGGCATCCTGGCCACCAGCCCCCGTTTCTCCAGCCGCTCCACCATCCGGCTGAGGCTGGACTGGCTCAGGAGGACGTTGTCGTTCAGCTCGTTGAGCCTAAGCCAACCCGTGGGGCAGCGTGACAACGTGAACAGGACGTCATACTCGTTGACGGCCAGCTTCCGGAAGGCCGGACCTGCCTGCAGCTTGCGCATGACGGCCACCTGGGCCCGGAACAGCGACTCCCAGGTCTCGGCTGCAAGCCGCACCGGTGATTCTGAACTGTTGCCGGCCATCATGCCTCCACGGAAGACTTTTCAGCGCCCGCCGCGTCCTGGCCCTGCCCTGTCTGCGCCTCCTGCCTTGCCTGCGCCTCCTGGGCGGCCAGTGCAGCGGCAACCCGGTTGGCATGGGTAGGCGGTTCGGGAACGTGGGCCGGAGTGAGGGCGGCGTACTCCTTGCGCAGGACAGGCAGGACTTCCTCGCCGAACAGGTCCAGCTGCTCCAGCACGGTCTTCAGCGGCAGGCCGGCATGGTCGATCAGGAACAGCTGCCGCTGGTAGTCGCCGAAGTACTCCCGGAAGGTCAGGGTCTTTTCGATAACCTCCTGCGGGCTGCCGACGGTCAGGGGGGTCTGCGAGGTGAAGTCCTCCAATGAGGGCCCGTGCCCGTAGACCGGAGCGTTGTCGAAGTAGGGGCGGAACTCCTTGACGGCGTCCTGCGAGTTCTTCCGCATAAAGAACTGGCCGCCCAGGCCCACGATCGCCTGGTCTGCCTTGCCGTGGCCGTAGTGCTCGTAGCGCTCACGGTAGAGGCTGATCAGCTGCTGGTAGTGCTCCTTGGGCCAAAAGATGTTGTTGGCAAAGAAGCCGTCGCCAAAGTACGCGGCCACTTCGGCGATCTGGGGCGTGCGGATGGAGCCGTGCCACACAAACGGGGCCACGCCGTCGAGCGGGCGCGGGGTGGACGTGAAGTTCTGCAGCGGGGTGCGGAACTTGCCGGACCAGTTCACCGTGTCCTCGTCCCACAGCTTGCGCAGCAGGCTGTAGTTCTCGATGGCGAGTTCCACGCCGTCCTGGATGTTCTTGCCGAACCAGGGGTAGACCGGAGCGGTGTTGCCGCGGCCCAGGACCAGGTCCACGCGGCCGTCGGCGACGTGCTGGAGCATGGCGAAGTCTTCGGCAATCTTGACCGGGTCATTCGTGGTGATCAGCGTGGTGGCCGTGGACAGGATGATCCGTTCGGTTTGCGCCGCGATGTAGGCAAGGGTGGTAGTGGGGGAGGAGGAGAAGAAGGGCCGGTTGTGGTGCTCGCCGATGGCGTAGACATCCATGCCGATTTCCTCGACCTTCTTCGCGATGGCGACGGAGGCCTTAATGCGCTCGTTCTCGGTGGGGGTGCGGCCCGTGGTGGGGTCCGTGGTGATGTCACTGACGCTGAAAACACCGATCTGCATGATGTGCCTTTCCGTTGCTTGGACTTGCTGGCCTTGGTTCCAGTATAGGCCAATTTAGATGCATTTGCATCTATCGCCGGATACAACGCTGCCGCACGGAAAATATTCCGCAGTTTTTACTCGGGGCTTCCGGGTGCTGCGCGCCGCCCGCTGACCTTGGGCACCATGCCCGTGGTCCAGTCGCGGAACTCATCGTCGACGTCGGCGCCGGGGCCGAATTCCGGGCGCTCATGCAGTTCCCGCAGCAGCGCCTTCTTCTCCCGGCGCCCCTCCACCAGGCGGTAGAGGACGGGAACCAGGACCAGGGTCAGGGCGGTTGATGAGACGAGACCGCCGATGACCACCACGGCCAGGGGCTGGGAAATGAAGCCGCCCCCGCCTGTCAGCCCGAGGGCCATCGGAGTCAGGGCGAACACCGTGGCCAGGGCGGTCATCAGGATGGGGCGGAGCCGCTGCCGCGCGCCGTGGGTGATGGCATCCGCCACGTTCATCCCGGGCCGGCCGTCGCGCGGCTGCCGGTACTGGTTGATGAGGTCGATCAGCACAATGGCGTTGGTGACCACGATGCCCACCAGCATCAGCATGCCGATCAGTGACGGCAGGCCCAGCGGAACCCCGGTCACCAGGAGCAGTGCCACGGCGCCGGTGGCCGCGAACGGCACCGAGACCAGCAGGATCAGCGGCTGGATGAGCGATTTGAACGTGGCCACCATGATCACGTAGACGATGGCAATGGCCGCCAGCAGGGCAAGCCCAAGCTGCTGGAACGACTCCTGCTGCTGGGTGGTGGCGCCGCCGATTTCGGCGGTGACCCCGGCCGGCAGCTGGACCTCTGCGAGGCGCTTCTGGACTTCGGTGTTCACGGCGCCGAGGTTGGATCCCGACGGCGTCACGGACACCCGCGCGGTGCGCTGGCCGTTGCTGGCGGTGATGGACACCGGGACGTCCACCTGTTCCACCGCGGCAATGCTGCCGAGCGTTACAGGAGCGCCGGCGGCGGGCAGTGGAATCGCGCGGACGGCGTCGATGCTGGTGAACCTGGTGCCCTTGCCGATCTGGACCGGGAAGTCGTTGGTGTCGATCCGCACAGTCCCGGCAGGGATGGGGCTGATGGTTGACGCGAGGACGCCCGCCACCTGTTCCTCGTTGAGTCCTGCCGCGACGGCCTTGGCACGGTCAACCTTCACCTGGACCACCGGCTGGCTGGCGGCGAGGTTGGTGGCCACTTCGCTGGTGCCGGGGACGCCGGTCATGGCCTCGACCATGGCGTCGCTGGCAGCCTGTAGGTCCGCGGTGGTGGCCGCCTTGATGGTGATGTCCACCGTAGAGGACGTTCCGAAGCCGCCCTGCTGGGTACCGACGGAGACCTTCCCTGAATCGGGCACCTGTGCCAGCTCGTTCCGCACGGTTTCCTGCAGCTGCTCCTGGTCCGCCTTTTCATCGGTCACCACTGTGAAGGTGGAGTTGGAGGATCCGGTGGAGGTGATGGCGGCAAACCCGGCCTGGGCATTGCCGCTGGTCACCTGCACGTCGCGGACGCCGTCGATCCCGCGCAGGACCCCCTCAAGGCGGATGGCGGCGGCGCTGGTATCAGCCAGGCTGGTGCCGGCGGGCAGCACCTGCCGGACGGTCAGGCTGTTCTGCCCGGAATTTCCCAGCAGGTTGGTTGCCAGCAAGGGTGCCATGGCCGCGGTGCCGCCCAGGACCAGGGCGGCGGCAACCAGGGTGACTACCGGATGCTTCTGGGTCCTGGTGAGGATGGGAAGATACCCGCGCTGGAGCCTGTTGCGCTGCTCTGCCTCCTGGGCCTTGGCGCGGGCCTCGGAGGCATTGCGGCGGGCTGCCTCGCTGCCGACGCCGGGATTGCGCAGGAACCAGTAGGCCAGCACGGGAACGATGGTCAGCGAAACCAGCAGTGAGGCCAGCAGCGCCATGGTGACGGTGAGGGCAAACGGCCTGAACAGCTCGCCCGCGAGTTCGCCCACGAAGGCAATGGGCAGGAAGACGGCCACCGTGGTCAGCGTGGAGGCCGTGATGGCGCCGGCCACTTCGCGGATGGCGGTCAGGATGGCGGTGACCTTGTCCTCGCCGTAACTGAGGTGCCGCTTGATGTTTTCGATGACCACGATCGAGTCATCCACCACCCGGCCGATGGCGATGGTGAGCGCGCCGAGGGTGAGGATGTTCAGCGAGTAACCGGTAGCGGACAGGCCGATGAAGGTGATCAGGAGTGAGAGCGGGATGGACACCGCCGTCACCAGGGTGGAGCGTGCGGACATCAGGAACACCAGGATGACAGCCACGGCGAAGCCCAGCCCCAGCAGTCCTTCGGTGGTGAGGTCCTTGATGGATTTTTCGATGAACGGGGCCTGGTCGAAGACCGGGGTGAACTTGGCGTTGGATCCCAGTTCTGCCTCAAGCTCGTCCAAGGTGTCACGGACCGCGTGCGAAATGGCCACCGTGTCGCCTTCGGGCTTCTTGGTGACGGAGACCGCGAGGGTTTCCGCCCCGTTGGTCCGCGTGATGGAAGTCCGTTCGTCATCCTTGACGGAGACGTCGGCCACGCTTCCGATGGTGGCGGCGTTTTTTGCCCCGGAGAGCGGCAGGGCCTTGATGGCGTCCAGGGAATCAACCGGACTGCCGATCTGCAGGGAGAGGGTCTTCCCCTGCTCCTGGAGGGTGCCTGCCGGTACCAGCGCGCCGTTGTTCCCCAGGGCATCCCGGATGGACGTGATGCTGGCTCCGGACGCCGTCATGGCATCGGTGCGCGGGAGGATCTCGATGTGCTGTGTGGCGCCACCGGTCACGTCGGCGCCGCGGACACCGTCGATCTTCTGCAGCCGGGGCACGCTCAGCCGCTGCAGGTCCGCGTTCAGTTCGCTCAGGGACTTGTCGGAGGACACCGCCAGGAACACGATGGGAAAATCGCTGATGCTTCCGGCTATGGCCTGCGGCTGGACGTCCTCGGGGAGGTTCCGCTTGGCGTTGGAGATGGCCCGGTCAATCTGGTTCCGGGCACGGTCCAGGTTGGAACCATAGGTAAAGACCATGGTGATCTGGGAGACGCCGTTGCGCGACGTGGAGGAGGTGGACTCCAGCCCCTCCACGCCGTTCAACGCAGTCTCCAGCGGCCCGCTCACCTGCTTGTCCACCACTTCCGGCGAGGCGCCGGGCATTGCGGTGAGCACCGTGATCTGCGGGAACTCGATCGACGGGATGAGCTCCTGCTTAAGCGAGGACATGGTGATCACGCCAAAGACGGAGGCGAAGACCGTGATGAGTGCGATCAGAGCCCGGTTTGCCAGTGAAAGTTGTGCCAGCCGGAACATCGCATGGTCTCCTGTGGGGTTGTGACTGACTGTTGCGGGCCAAGCAGCCGGCCACCGGCCCCGGCAGGGTCAGTGGTTGGCGGTAACGCTTTCCAGCTGCAGGGACCTGGCGGTGGCCTTCTCGAGCTCCGCGGCAAGTTCCGGGTTGTCGTCGAGCTTGACGCCATAGCCGGGCATCATGTCCTTGAGCTTGGACTGCCAGCCCTTGAAGTTCTTCGGGAAGGCCTTCTTGAGCAGTTCGATCATGATGGGTACCGCAGTGGAGGCTCCGGGGGATGCACCCAGGAGTGCGCCGATGGAACCGTCACGGCCGGCAATGACTTCAGTGCCGAACTGAAGAATGCCGCCCTTCTGCGGGTCTTTCTTAATGATCTGTACACGCTGGCCGGCCGTAATGAGTTCCCAATCGCCCGCCTTGGCCTCCGGGTAGTACTCGCGCAGGGCTTCCACCTTGTCGGCGTGCTTTTTGGCCACTTCCTTGACCAGGTACGCGGTGAGGTCCATGTTGTCCTTGGCAACGGCCAGCATGGGGATGATGTTGCTTGGCCGGATGGACAGCGGCAGGTCCAGGTAGGAGCCGTTCTTCAGGAAGTTGGTGGAGAAGCCTGCGTACGGGCCGAACAGCAGCGAACGCTTGCCGTTGACGTACCGGGTGTCCAGGTGGGGCACGGACATGGGCGGGGCGCCCACGGACGCCTGGCCGTACACCTTGGCGCTGTGCTGGGCAGCGAGGGTTTCGTCCGTGCAGCGGAAGAACTGCCCGGAAACCGGGAAACCGCCGTAGCCCTTGCTTTCCGGAATCCCGGAGGCCTGCAGCAGGTGCAGGGCTCCGCCGCCGGCGCCCACGAATACGAACTTGGCGTGGATCTTGCCGTGTTCGCCTGACCGGGGGTGCTTCAGCGAAAGGTTCCAGCCGCCGTCGGACGCCTTGGAGATGCCGGTAACATCATGGCCGTAGTTAATCTCGACGCCGTTGTTCCCGAGGTAGGTGGTCAGTTCGCGGGTGAGTGCCCCGAAGTCCACGTCGGTGCCTTCGGCGGCGCGCGTGGCGGCGATCCGCTGCTTGGGATCGCGGCCCTTGACGATCAGTGGAGCCCACTTGCCGATCTTGCCGTGGTCCTCGGAGTACTCCATGCTGCGGAACAGGGAATGCGGCTTGAGTGCTTCATACCGGGTCTTCAGGAACCGGGTGTTCTCTTCGCCGATCACAAAGCTCATGTGCGGCACGGTGTTGATGAAGCCCTTGGGCGATCCGATCAGCGACTGGTCCACCAGGTGGGACCAGAACTGGCGGGAAAGCTGGAACTGCTCATTGATGAGCAGTGCTTTGGCGGGGTCCACCGAGCCGTCTTTGGCTGCGGGGGAGTAGTTGAGTTCGCAGAGGGCAGCGTGGCCGGTTCCGGCGTTGTTCCACGGACCGGAGCTTTCAAGCCCAGGCTCGTCCAGCCGCTCGAACATGGAGATGGTCCAGTCCGGCTCCAACTGCTTGATGAATGCCCCCAGCGTGGCGCTCATGATGCCGCCGCCAATCAGGACGACGTCGGCATGAGGGGTCTTGGAAATGAAGGTCACGATCAGTCTCCGATTGCAGCGGCTCTGGCTGTCACAGAATATCCCCGCGCAGCCCTACTACTGAAATTGGGCTGGCCCGTCAAGGCTTCAGTTGTACTTTGGTGAAAACTTCATTTAAGACAGGCGACGCCGGATAGCTCACCACACGGTCGGACAAGGCCAGTGCCGAGATGGGGAAGGCCACCGGAACCGCTGGAACAGTGGCCGCGATCTGCGCATTGATGGTGTGATATTGCTCATCCCGCTCCTGCCCCTCGGGCATCCCGCGGGCCCTGTTGATCTTGGAGAAGACCTGGGGATCCTGGTAGCCGAACTCGCCGTTCTTCTCACCGAAAAGGGGGCCAACGAAATTGTCGGCGTCCGAGTAGGACCCGTTCCAGCCGAGCAGGTGGAGTGCGTGGTCTCCCGGGGACTGCACCTTTTGCAGATACCCCTCAGACCAGTCCACGGGGACGGGCCTGACGTTGAAGCCGACGGCGGTGAGCTGGCGGCTGATCTCGGCGTACACCTTCTCAGGAGTGGGCAGGTAGGGCCTGGTGACGTTCAGCGGGTAGTAGAACCTCAGCTCCTCACCGGCGTACGCGGCCTCCTTGAGGTACTCCTTGGCCTTGGCGGGGTCGTGCCCCAGTGCGGGGGCGTCGTTGTTGAACCCGCTGATCTTCGGCGGGACGAACTGGGTGGCCACGGCGGTGTTGTCGATGAAGAACTTGCGGATCAGCGTTTCTTTGTCGATGGCCAGTTCGATGGCCTGCCGCACTTTCTGGTTCTGCAGGATAGGGATCTCCTGGTTGAGCCCTAAGTACATAACAGAGAACGGGTCCCGCTGCACAATCTGCTTGCCGCGCTTCACCAGCTGGTCGAAGTTACCCACCGTCACGGCGTCGTAGCCGTCGATTTTCCCGTCCAGCAGGGCCTGGAGGCGGGCCTGGGGGTGGTTGTAGGCCACAAAGTTGATGGTGGCGATCTGGCCACGCTCTCCCCAGTAGGACGTATTGCTGGCCAAGGTCACGCTGCCTTCCTCCCAGGATTGCAGGGTGAAGGGGCCGGTGCCCACCGGATTGGCGCCGAAGACGGACACGGCCTGGCCGCCGCGGTTCTGGTCCAGCACGTCGGCATTGCCTGCCGCAAGCGCAGCGGGGGAGGCGATGGCGAAGGCCGGCAGGGTCAGGGCCTGCAGGAATGCGGTGAAGCGCTGGGTGAGGTCGATCTGCACGGTATCGGCCGCCACCGCGGTGCAGCTTTTGAAGATGGACAGCTCCGGCTGGTCCGAGTGCGCTTTGAACACACCTTTGAACGAGCTGCCGGGGGCCTGCCGGCGGAGGTTCTCCGGGAACGCAAACCAACGGTTGAAGTTGGTGCACACCGCTTCGGCATTGAAGGGGGTTCCGTCGTGGAAGCTCACACCGCTGCGCAATTTGAAGGTGTAGGAGCGGCCCTCGTTGGTTTCGCTCCACTCCGTGGCCAGCAGCGGAGTGGGTTTCCCGGTTGTCTGGTCCACCCCCACCAGTCCTTCGAGGATCTGCCGGGTGATCCGCTGGGACTCAACATCACTTGACAGCGCCGGGTCCAGGCCCAGTGGCTGCACCGCTGTGCCGAAGTTAAAGGTTGCGGTGGGCTCCGCCGTCGGGCCGGGGGAAGGGGAAGCAGGTGACGGCGACGGGGCCGGTATGCCGGTGCATGAGGTGACGCTCAACGCCAGGAGGGCGGCACCGGTCGTCAGGACCGTCCGCCGGGATGGACTGCTGGGCACGCGTTTATCACCTCGGGATCTTGCCGGCACCGCCGGTTGCGGGCCGGGACCCAGTCTAGTTGACCTGGTGGTGCGCTTCCGGGAGGCCCAGGGCGGCCGCCTGTTCGCCGCCGCCTTAAAGGCCCGGGGCCCGTCCTTGTCGGAACGGGCCCCGGGCCTGGCTGCTTGCAGCCGGGATTACTTGGGCATCAGCACGGAATCGATGAGGTAAACCGTCGCGTTCTTGGTCTTGACGCCGCCGCAGATCACGCTGGCGTCATCCACCTTAAGGGTGTCGCCGCTGCCCGTGACCGTGACGGAGCCGCCCTGGACGGTGGCGTGGGTGCCGGCGATCTTGTCCGGGGTGATCTGGCCGGGAACCACGTGGTAGGTCAGGATCTTGCTCAGGAGGGCATCATCGGTCTTCAGTGTTTCGATGGTGGCGGGGTCGATCTTGGCGAAGGCGTCGTCCACCGGCGCGAAGACAGTGAATTCGCCGCCGTTGAGGGTGTCCACCAGATCAACCTTCGGGTTCAGCTTGCCGGACACGGCAGCCGTGAGGGTGGTCAGGATGGGGTTGTTGGATGCTGCCACTGCCACGGGATCCAGCGCCATGCCTTCCACCGAACCTGCGCCCGTGGGTACCTGCTTGGCGTAGGCTGCGCAGCCGCTGCCCACCAGGTTGGCGGCCGGATCCATCATGGCTGCGGAGGAGCTGGCAGACGGTGACGGGGCCATCGTCGTGGCCTTCGCCGAAGCGGAGGATGACGGCGCGGCGGCCGGAGCGGAGGAGCTGGACGTGCCTGCTGAGCCACCGCAGGCGGTCAGGCTGAGCAGAGCTGCAGCTGCAACGCCTGCGACGCTCAAAGTGGTGCGCTTGATGGTCTGCATTGTGGTTCTCCTTGGGTTGAACATGTCGCCTGGCCGTGAACGGGATGTCCGCGGCGCTGATTGCTTCCGGTTGGTGGGCACCTGCCTTGGCTGGTGTCTCAGTGGGTATTCGGCCGCTGCGGAAACATGGATGGGTCGACGTCAAGGACTTTTTCAGCGCACTGGTGATTCCCGGGAATATCCGGGGGCTGATGACCGCCAGGCGGCGGCAAAGAAACAAAAAATCCCCCGGCCTGTGACAACGTCACGAAGGCCGGGGGATCTTTGACAGGCAGTGCGCAAGGGGGGACTTGAACCCCCACGCCCGAAGGCACAGGAACCTAAATCCTGCGTGTCTGCCAATTTCACCACTCGCGCTTGGCCTTCGGCGCCGCACGTTCAGGCGCCTGTGTCAGGGCCAGGAATGTACGACGGCGGATGCCAGTCTTTATTGTAGCGTTGCGCAGGCGGGACCTGCGTCAGCGGTGGCCGGGTCAGGCGTCCAGTTTCAGGTCCCGGCGCAATTTGGCCACATGGCCCGTGGCGCGCACGTTGTACTGGGCCAGGGCCACTTTTCCGTCGGGATCCACCACAACGGTGGACCGGATCAGGCCCTCGTAGGTCTTGCCGTAGTTTTTCTTCTCGCCCCAAGCCCCGTAGGCCTCCGCCACTGCATGGTCCTCGTCAGAGAGCAGCGGAAAGGTGAGGGATTCCTGGGCGGCGAACTTGGCCAGCTTTTCCACGGGATCGGGGGAGATGCCCAGCACGTCATAGCCCGCCGATTGCAGCGAGGACAGGTTGTCCCGGAAGTCGCACGCTTCCTTGGTGCAGCCGGGGGTTGCCGCGGCGGGGTAGAAGTAGACGATGGTCTGGCGCCCCGGCCTCGGTGCCAGGCTGACGTCCTTCCCCGTCGAGTCTTTCAGGGTGAATTGCGGTGCGTCGTCACCTGTTACGAGTCGGTCAGCCATTGTTTTTCTCCTTGTTGCAGGCGGGACACATCAGCCTAGTAAGCGGTGCGGAACAGTGCTAATCGGCACTTGGCTATACTTGCTGCTATGCCTGATATGGATCAATGGCCCACAGGGCGCCTCTTGTCCACTGCTGCGCGCCTCGTTGAACACTCCTGGAATGAAAAACTCGGCGCTATCGGTCTCACCCACGCCGGTGTTATCGCCATAGAGGTCCTTAACGCGCAGGGCCCCATGACCCAGGCGCAGCTTGCCCAATATGTGCGCGTGCAGGCCCAGACCATGGGCAAAACCCTGAGCCGCCTCGAAGCCCACGGGCATATCGCCAGGGTCCGCAGCACCTCTGACCGCCGCAGCCATGTGGTGTCCCTGACTGAGCGGGGCAAGGAAGCCGTCGCCGCCGCCGTCGAGATGGAACGTACGGTCCTGGCAGCGGCCACCATTGACCCCGACGCCCTGCGGCAGGAACTCAAGGCTGTTGTCCGCGAGCTGGCAAGCCAGTTCGGCACCACCGCCACCGCGGCGTTGGTCGAGAATCCGTCCATGACGCCGTAGGGCCACACCCGATCGGCCGGCACTGCCGGCCTTCAGCGTGATCCCAGCTATTACAGGCTGCGGTCACGCTCTATTTTTGCCCTGCACCTGCCGCCCACCTACGGGAACGCGCCATCACGTCCGGCAATGAACCGGCCGACGCGCCATCACTTATGGCCGCCAGGTTGGAATCGCGCGCTCACGTCCTGCAACGACTCGGGGAACGCGCCATCACGTCCTGCAACGACTCGGGGAACGCGCCATCACTTATGGCCGCCAGGTTGGAATCGCGCGCTCATTACTGAAATGAATCGGCCGACGCTCCATCAGCTTCTGCAACCAATCAGCTGGCGCTCCATCACTTGGCGCACGCTGCCGCAGCATGCCGCCGTCGGACCTCACAGGAAACTGATGGAGCGATGCACGAAAAGCTGCAGGAGGTGATGGGGCGTTTTGTTCCAGACTCCAGCAATGCGAATGCCGGGCCGCTAATCCCGAATGCTTGAGGTGCCGGGAAAACAAAACAGCCTCCGGTTTGCGTTTCCGCAAGCCGGAGGCTGTTTTCCCAGTGGTGCACCCCCCGGGACTTGAACCCGGAACCCATTGATTAAGAGTCAATTGCTCTGCCAATTGAGCTAGAGGTGCATCTTTTGTTTCGATCGTTTGGGCTTTTTCTTTCCCGGTTGATCTCCGCAACGACATGAAACTCTACACGAACTTTTGGTGCATGTGAAATCGACGGCGGCAGTCGGGGTCCCGTCAGCCCGGAGGGGGTAAAACCAGCACAAAGTCGGGGTTTTCATTGTTTGTCAGCAGCCAAAAACCGCCGTCCGGAGCGTGGACCACATCCCGGATCCGCCCGTATTCCCCTGTGAAATAGGCCACAGGCGAGCCTGCTTCCTCGCCGGCCAGGGGCACGGTCCACATCCGCTGGCCACGCAGTGCACCCAAGTACGCCGTTGAGCCCACAATTTCCAGGCCGCTGGGCGAGGACTCGCTTGTTGCCGGCCAGACGACTTTTGCGTCCCGGAACTCGGGGCGGTGCGGTGCTCCGGTCACAGCGGGCCACCCGTAGTTGCCGCCCGGCACAATCAGGTTCAGTTCATCATTGACGTCAGGCCCAAACTCGCTGGCCCACAGCCGCCCCTCTGCGTCCCAGGCCAATCCCTGGACGTTCCGGTGTCCGAGGCTGTACACGGCATTCCCGAACGGATTGCCTGGTGCCGGGGCGCCGTCGGCTGCCAGGCGCAGGATCTTCCCGCCCAACGCCTCGGGGTCCTGCGGTTGCTCCCTGCGCTGGGAGTCGCCGGTGCCCACATACAGGAAGCCGTCCGGCCCGAACCGGATCCTGCCGCCGTTGTGGGTGGAGGCTTTCGGAATTCCTGTGAAGATCACTTCCGGTTCTCCGAGGGAAAGCGTGCCGTCGCCGGCCGCCGGCAGGCGGAGGCGGGCAATCCTGTTGTCCTGCCCGGAGGTGAAGTACACGTAGAGGTAGCGGTCCGTGGCGAAGCTTGGAGACAGCGCAAGTCCCAGCAGGCCGCCTTCTCCTCCCGGAACCACGCCTGGAACTGCACCCAGTTCGCGGACGGCGCCGTCACGGACTGCTTTGAGGAGGGTGGTGTCGCGCTCGGAGATCACGGCTGTTCCGTCCGGAAGGAACACCGCGGCCCACGGGATTTGCAGCTGAAGATCCAGGCGTTGCGGCGTTCCGGGCACCGGCCCTGCCGACGTGCTCAGTGAAGGCCGGCTTCCCGTAGGTATTCCGTCCGGGTTACCCGTGCAGGCAGACAGGAGCAGGGCGAGGCACGCACCAGCGGCCGCCATAACGTGTGCAGCCGGGTGCGCCCGCCGTCGGGAGCCGGCTCTGCTAGATGCGCCTCCGCCGCGGCGCCCTGAAGCCGGCAGCCTCTGCATGGGCAGGCGACTCGAACCACACGTCAGCCCTTGTCTGCTCATACTCGGGGTGTCCCTCCTCGTAGTAGACCATGGAGCCGGCGTCACCCTTGACGGTGTAGTCCGCCGGGCCGCTTCCGTCAGCCGCGGCCGACGCCGACCCCGCACCATAAGGCTCGTCCGCAGCCAGGTGCCCGGTTGGTTCCGTTGCAGCGGCCTCTGTGGCTGAAGGTCCTGTTCCGAACGCGGGCATGGCCGACGGCTGGTCCTGGGTATGGTCCGCGCCGGTTTCCACCAGCGCAGAGGACTGCGCCCGGTCATGCGTTTCGGTTGCGGCGGCGTCGGTGGGGAGTCCCATGCCTGCGCCGCCTGGGGAAGGCGCCACGTCGGAGTTTGATGCGTTTTCGGTGTGGCCGGTGCCGGCCGGCAACGGCTGATGGGCTGCGGCTGCGGTGCCGGTGTCCTCCGGTTCTTCGACTGCCGCCGTCTCAGCCCCGGGAAGGGTAGGGGCCTGGGGTGCGGTGTATTCGGCATGGTGAACCGGCTGCGCGTCCGCGGCACCCTCATCCGTGGTTCCGGAAGACCCAGCCCCGAACCCGGCCTGCGGGGCCGTCCCTTCCCGGTGGGTCGCACTTTCGCGGGCAGGGGCTGAACCTGATGCCTCAGACCACTGGGTTTCCCATTCGGCAGCATCCTGGATCCGGCGCTCTTCCTTGGCGCCTTCCCCGTTGGCGGCGCCCGCTCCGCCGCCTGCTCCGCCTCCCGCGCCTGCGGTGCCAAGTGCGGACGAGCCGGTACCGCTGTGCTGTGCCTCGTCAACAGGGGACCTGTCCGGCCTGGCCACCGACTCGGCCGGCTCCTCCGCAGTGGTCGGCGCGGCGGGCTCTGCCGGGCGGCCGAATCCGGCCGCGCTGGCAATACCAGTGGTGCCCGCGGCCTCGGCGGAAGCTGCCGCGCTGCCGCCGGAAAGTGCACCGTCAGTCCGGGTACTACCGTCGACGCCGGGCCTGTCCGCCTGCCCGCCGCTGCGGTCCGCGGACGGCTCCCGGGCGGCAGCGGACTTTTTGGCGTTCAGCCGCCACCACACAACACCAGCCAAAACAGCGAGCAGAATGATCAAGAAGACAGCTTCCATGGCAATCCCTTCAGTCGGTTGGGCAAGCTCCTTTGCCCGACGCTACGTCGGGTCCAGATCGCTGTCCAGCACTTTGACCTGCCGCGACGCCGTTTGCCGCGGCCACCGCAGGTGGCGCTCGCTCCGGGCGAGGCGGCAACACGATGCCCTTCAGCAGGCGTGCCGGACACACGGTTGCGCCAAACCAGAAAAGTCGAAGGGATACGAAGGGGGTCATCTCAATATCCAAGATGCCAGTCCACTATCTGATCGGAAATATTCCCGGTTTTGCGCTTAACCGGCCCGGGTCTGTCGTCGCGCCGTTCCGCGGAGCCATAGACTTTCCCCTATGAGTGAGGACACCCAGGTGGGAACCGACAACAAGCCTGACATCAAGCCGCGGAGCCGGGTAGTTACTGACGGCATTCACGCTGCTCCCGCCCGCGGCATGTTCCGGGCCGTCGGCATGGGCGACGACGACTTCGCCAAGCCCCAGGTGGGTGTTGCCAGCTCCTGGAACGAAATCACCCCGTGCAACCTCTCCCTGAACCGGCTGGCCCAGGGCGCCAAGGAGGGCGTCCACGCGGGCGGCGGCTTCCCCATGCAGTTCGGCACCATCTCAGTCTCGGACGGCATCTCCATGGGCCACGAAGGCATGCACTTCTCACTGGTTTCCCGCGAAGTCATTGCCGACTCCGTGGAAACCGTGATGCAGGCCGAGCGCATCGACGGCTCGGTCCTGTTGGCCGGCTGCGACAAGTCCCTTCCGGGGATGCTGATGGCCGCGGCCCGCCTGGACCTGTCCAGCGTCTTCCTCTACGCCGGCTCCATCATGCCCGGCTGGGTCAAGCTCGAGGACGGCTCTGAAAAGGAAGTCACGCTCATTGACGCCTTCGAAGCCGTTGGCGCCTGCGCCGCCGGCAAGATGAGCATGGAAGACCTGACCCGCATCGAAAAAGCCATCTGCCCCGGCGAAGGCGCCTGCGGCGGCATGTACACGGCGAACACCATGGCCTGCATCGGCGAGGCCCTCGGCATGTCCCTGCCCGGCTCGGCCGCCCCGCCCTCGGCAGACCGCCGTCGTGATGAATTCGCCAGGAAGTCCGGCGAAGCGGTAGTCAACCTGCTGCGCAAAGGCATCACCGCCCGCGACATCATGACCAAGAAGGCGTTTGAGAACGCCATCGCCGTCACCATGGCCTTTGGCGGTTCCACCAACGCCGTCCTGCACCTGCTGGCCATCGCCCGCGAGGCCGAGGTGGAGCTCACCCTTGACGACTTCAACCGCATTGGCGACAAGATTCCGCACCTGGGTGACCTCAAGCCTTTCGGCCGCTACGTGATGACCGACGTCGACAAGATCGGCGGCGTGCCCGTCATCATGCGCGCACTGCTCGACGCCGGCCTGCTGCACGGCGACTGCCTCACCGTCACGGGCAAGACCGTGGCCGAAAACCTCGAAGCCATCAACCCGCCGGACCTTGACGGCAAGATCCTGCGTGCACTGGACAACCCGATCCACAAGACCGGCGGCATCACCATCCTGCATGGCACCATGGCCCCCGAAGGCGCAGTGGTGAAAAGCGCAGGCTTTGACGCCGACGTCTTTGAAGGCACAGCGCGTGTCTTCGAACGTGAACAGGGCGCCCTCGACGCGCTGGACAACGGCAAGATCCACGCCGGCGACGTTGTGGTCATCCGGTACGAAGGCCCCAAAGGCGGGCCGGGCATGCGCGAAATGCTCGCCATCACCGGCGCCATCAAGGGTGCGGGCCTGGGCAAGGACGTCCTGCTCCTCACCGACGGACGGTTCTCCGGCGGCACCACCGGCCTGTGCATCGGCCACGTCGCCCCGGAAGCGGTCGACGGCGGCCCTATCGCCTTCGTGAAGGACGGCGACCGGATCCGCGTGGACATCGCAGCCCGCAGTTTCGACCTCCTGGTGGACGAGGCGGAGCTCGAAGCCCGCAAGGTGGGCTGGGAGCCGCTGCCCGCCAGGTACACCAAAGGTGTCCTCGCCAAGTACGCCAAGCTGGTGCACAGCGCGAGTACAGGTGCATATTGCGGGTAGCACCCCCGCAAAGGATGGCCGACCCAACCAGGTAGCGCTAAGTGTCGCTTTGTACGCTCAAAACGACACTTGCTGCTACCTAGTTGGGGAGGGGGCCAGTTTGTGGACAATGGAGTCCACATGGTGAGATCGGGTAGCGGCTCGTTGACACGTATCTCACCAGAGGGAAAACTGAACCCATGACTTTCGTTACCAGCTGCGCCGCTGCAGATGCAGTCGTCGTCCTTGCCAAGCGCGTGGCACATTAGCCCTGGTAACGAACCGTCACGCGCAAACCCCTCGAAGAGCCGCCAGGCTGAGGGGTTTTTTTATTTCCCGCAGTTTCCATGTAACACAGATGATCCACAAGGAAGAGTCCGATGAGCAAAGGATCGCCGATCAGCCCCTCGCTGATGGCTACCAAGTCCGCTGGAGCCCCCAAGGCTCCGGAACGCGCCGACCGCACGGCTGAACACGCCGTCGTCGTCGCCGACCTTGCTGCCGCCTCTCCTGTCCTTGGGCCGAACAACGTTGTACCCCCAACGGTGATGACCGGCTCGCAAGCTATTGTCCGCTCGCTCGAAGAACTCGGCGTCGACGATATTTTCGGTTTGCCCGGTGGCGCAATCCTGCCCACCTACGACCCCTTGATGGCCTCCAGCATGAATCACGTCCTGGTCCGTCACGAACAGGGAGCCGGCCACGCCGCGCAAGGCTACGCCATGGTCACGGGGCGGGTGGGCGTCTGTATCGCCACCTCGGGCCCCGGTGCCACCAACCTCGTTACCGCCATCATGGATGCCCACATGGACTCCGTGCCGCTGGTGGCCATCACCGGCCAGGTGTCCAGCGGTGTGATCGGCACCGACGCTTTCCAGGAAGCGGACATTGTGGGCATCACTATGCCCATCACCAAGCACTCCTTCCTGGTGACCGACCCCAACGACATCCCGCATGTGATGGCGGAGGCCTTCCACCTGGCCTCGACCGGACGTCCGGGTCCTGTCCTGGTGGACGTGGCCAAGGACGCCCAGGTGGGCCAGATGACCTTCTCCTGGCCGCCGCGGGTGGACCTGCCCGGCTACCGTCCTGTTACCCGCGGTCACAACAAGCAGGTACGCGAAGCTGCCAAGCTGATCGCCGCAGCCCGCAAGCCGGTCCTGTACGTGGGCGGCGGTGTTGTAAAGGCACATGCCTCCGCAGAGCTGCTGGCACTTGCCGAAGCAACCGGAGCCCCCGTTGTCACCACGCTGATGGCAAAGGGTGCCTTCCCCGACTCCCACCCGCAGCACATGGGAATGCCGGGCATGCACGGGACCGTCTCGGCCGTGACCGCCCTGCAGCAGTCGGACCTCCTCATCACGCTCGGCGCCCGGTTTGATGACCGCGTTACCGGTGTGCTGAAGACATTCGCCCCCAACGCCAAGGTCATCCACGCCGACATCGATCCGGCCGAAATCTCCAAGAACCGCACGGCGGACGTGCCCATCGTGGGCTCGGTCAAGGAGATCATCCCTGAGCTGACCGACGCCGTGCGCACCCAGTTCGAGGCATCAGGGACTCCGGACCTCACCACGTGGTGGGCATTCCTGAACAACCTGAAGGAAACCTACCCGCTGGGCTGGACCGAACCGGAAGACGGACTGACCGCCCCGCAGAGGGTCATCGAGCGGATCGGTGCCCTGACCGGACCGGAAGGCATCTATGTGGCGGGCGTTGGCCAGCACCAGATGTGGGCGGCGCAGTTCATCAAGTACGAGCGCCCGCACGCCTGGCTGAACTCGGGCGGAGCCGGCACCATGGGCTACGCCGTCCCGGCCGCCATGGGTGCCAAGGTGGGGGAGCCGGACCGCGTGGTCTGGGCCATCGACGGCGACGGCTGCTTCCAGATGACCAACCAGGAACTGGCTACCTGCGCCATCAACAAGATCCCCATCAAGGTTGCAGTCATCAACAACTCCTCGCTGGGCATGGTGCGCCAGTGGCAAACCCTCTTCTACGAGGGCCGCTATTCAAACACCGACCTCAACACCGGCCATGACACCGTCCGCATCCCGGACTTCGTCAAGCTGGGGGAGGCCTACGGCTGCGCCTCGTTCCGCTGCGAACGCGACGAGGACATCGACGCAACCATCCAGAAGGCCCTCGAAATCAACGACCGCCCGGTGGTCATCGACTTCGTGGTGAGCCCCAACTCCATGGTGTGGCCGATGGTGCCCGCCGGCGTGAGCAACGACCAGATCCAGGTTGCCCGCAACATGACCCCGGAATGGGAAGAAGAGGACTGACCATGAGCCGCCACACACTCTCTGTCCTGGTTGAAGACAAACCGGGCGTCCTGACCCGGGTTGCAAGCCTCTTCGCCCGCCGGGCCTTTAACATCAACTCCCTGGCCGTTGGCCCCACCGAGGTTCCGGGCATCTCCCGGATGACCGTGGTGGTCGACGCCGATGGCGACCTCATCGAGCAGGTCACCAAGCAGCTCAATAAACTGATCAACGTCATCAAAATCGTTGAGCTGACCTCCGAATCTTCCGTACAGCGTGACCACATCCTGGTCAAGGTACGTGCGGATGCCGCAACTCGTCTGCAGGTGACCCAGGCTGCAGACCTGTTCCGCGCCTCAGTGGTCGACGTCTCCACCGATTCCGTCGTCATTGAAGCAACCGGCCATCCCGAAAAGCTCACGGCACTGCTTTCAGTGCTGGAGCCCTTCGGCATCCGCGAAATCGTGCAGTCCGGCACCCTGGCCGTTGGACGGGGATCCCGCTCCATGAGTGACAGGGCGCTGCGTTCCGCCTAGGACCCGCGGGGTCTACCCGGCAAACGCGACGCCCGTAACCGCACCACCGAACACCTATCTACAATCCACTCAAGAGGAGTTACGCAAGTGACTGAAATGTTTTACGACGACGACGCCGACCTGTCGATCATCCAGGGCCGCAAGGTTGCCATTGTGGGCTACGGCTCCCAGGGCCACGCCCACGCACTGAACCTTCGCGATTCCGGCGTCGAGGTTGTTATCGCGCTGAAGGACGGCTCCAAGTCAGCCGCCAAGGCCGAGGACGCCGGCTTCACCGTCAAGAACGTCGCCGACGCCGCCGAATGGGCAGACGTCATCATGATCCTGGCACCGGACCAGCACCAGCGCTCGATCTACAACGACTCCATCAAGGACAAGCTGAAGCCGGGCAAGGCCCTTGCTTTCGCCCATGGCTTCAACATCCGCTTCGGCTACATCCAGGCACCGGAGGGCGTTGACGTCATCCTCGTCGCCCCGAAGGCACCGGGCCACACCGTCCGCCGCGAGTTCGAAGCCGGCCGCGGCATCCCGGACATCATCGCCGTCGAACAGGACGCTTCCGGCGCCGCCTGGGAACTGGCCAAGTCCTACGCCAAGGCCATCGGCGGCACCCGCGCCGGCGTCATCAAGACCACCTTCACCGAAGAGACCGAAACCGACCTCTTCGGCGAGCAGGCTGTCCTCTGCGGCGGCGTGTCCCAGCTCGTCCAGTACGGCTTCGAAACCCTGACCGAAGCCGGCTACCAGCCCCAGATCGCCTACTTCGAGGTACTCCACGAGCTCAAGCTCATCGTTGACCTCATGTGGGAAGGGGGCATCGCCAAGCAGCGCTGGAGCGTTTCCGACACCGCTGAGTACGGCGACTACGTCTCCGGTCCGCGCGTCATCACCCCCGCGGTGAAGGAAAACATGCAGGCGGTCCTCGCCGACATCCAGTCCGGTGCGTTCGCCAAGCGCTTCATCGAAGACCAGGACAACGGCGGCGTGGAGTTCAAGGAACTGCGTGCCAAGGCCGAGCAGCACCCCATCGAGGCTGTTGGCCGCGAACTGCGCTCCCTGTTCTCCTGGCAGCAGCAGGACGTGGACTACGTTGAAGGTTCCGCCGCCCGCTAAAGGTTGCCCCTGAGGCGCCACCATAAAGGCAGCAGTGAGGCCGGGTTCACACTTAACAATGTGAGCCCGGCCTTTCTATCGGCCTAGACTTGTTTCCATCCCCAGGACTGCAACGCAGAGGATCAGCCGTGTCAAAACCCGTAGTACTGCTCGCCGAAGAACTTTCCCCCGCCACCATTGAGGCCCTCGGCCCGGACTTCGAAATCCGCCAGACCGACGGCGCTGACCGCTCCCAGTTGCTTTCTGCCATCGGTGACGTTGACGCGATCCTGGTCCGCTCCGCCACCCAGGTGGACGCCGAGGCCATCGCTGCAGCGAAGAACCTGAAGGTCATCGCCCGCGCCGGTGTAGGCCTTGACAACGTGGACATCAAGGCCGCCACCCAGGCCGGCGTTATGGTGGTGAACGCCCCCACGTCCAACATCGTCTCCGCCGCCGAGCTCACCGTGGGCCACATCCTCAGCCTGGCCCGCCACATTCCGCAGGCCAGCGCCGCCCTCAAGGACGGCGAGTGGAAGCGCTCCAAGTACACGGGCATCGAACTGTTCGAAAAGAAGATCGGCATCATCGGCCTCGGCCGCATCGGCGCCCTGGTGGCAGCCCGCCTGAAGGGCTTCGACACCAAGATCCTTGCCTACGATCCCTACATCACCTCAGCCCGGGCAGCGCAGCTCGGCGTGCAGCTGGTCACCCTGGACGAGCTCCTGGCGCAGTCCGACTTCATCACCATCCACATGCCCAAGACTCCTGAAACCGTGGGCATGCTCGGCGCGGATGCGTTCAAGAAGATGAAGACCACCGCCTACGTGGTGAACGTTGCCCGCGGCGGCCTGGTGGACGAGGAAGCCCTCTTCACTGCCCTGCAGGACGGCGAGATCGCCGGTGCCGGCGTGGATGTCTTCGCCAAGGAGCCCAGCACCGACCTTCCGTTCTTCAAGCTGGACAACGTGGTGGTCACCCCCCACCTCGGCGCCTCCACGGACGAAGCCCAGGAAAAGGCAGGCGTCTCGGTGGCCAAGTCCGTCCGCCTCGCCCTCGCAGGGGAGCTGGTTCCCGACGCCGTCAACGTCGCCGGCGGCATCATCGCCCCGGACGTCCGCCCGGGCATCCCGCTGATCGAGAAGCTGGGCCGGATCTTCACGGCCCTCACCCACGACTCCCTGACGCAGTTCGACGTCGAGGTGGCCGGCGAGATCTCCTCCCTGGACGTCAAGGTCCTGGAACTGGCGGCACTGAAGGGCATCTTCGCCGACGTCGTCACCGAACAGGTGTCCTACGTCAACGCCCCGGTCATCGCCGAGCAGCGCGGCATCAACGTCCGCCTGATCACCACCCCGGAGACCGAGTCCTACCGCAACGTCCTGACCCTGCGCGGGGCACTCAGCGACGGCAGCCAGATCTCCGTGGCCGGCACCCTGACCGGTCCCAAGCAGATCGAAAAGCTGGTGGGCATCAACGGCTTCGAAGTTGAAATCCCCATCAGCGAGCACCTTGTGGTGGTCGCCTACACCGACCGCCCCGGCGTGATCGGCACCATCGGCCACATCCTGGGCATGAACAACATCAACATCGCCGGCATGCAGGTGGCACGCCACGACCAGGGCGGACAGGTCCTGGCGCTGCTGACCATCGACAGCTCCGTGCCCCAGCAGGTGCTCGATGCCATCAAGGCCGGCATCGGCGCCGAAATGGTCCGGGAAGTGGACCTGGAGGACTAAGCCCCAGGGGAAACGCCGAAGCGTCGGCCCCCGCTCGGCGCGTCCGGGCGGGGCCACGTATGATTGGCCGGTCTGCTTACAATGGCTGGGTCCTTACTCGGGACCATGCCGGCAGGCCGGCCAATACCTTTTGCACATCCGTCCGTAATCGCCCACGTCCGCCGCGCGCGGACTCGAATGTGCGCACGCAATCCAGGTTTCAGGGAGTTCAATGAACGCCGTCCAGAGGTTCATCAGAAGCAGGGTGCTGCTGTTGACCGCGGCCATCTTGATCGCAGCCATGTGCTTGTCGGTCATCGTCCAAAGCCAGTCGCAGGCGGCGCTCAGCCGGACCGTGGACGAAAATTCACGGGGCCTCTACGACGTCCTGGTGCAGGCCAAGGCGCCCTCGGCTGCAATGCTGCAGCCGGAGATCGCCAACGGCACGGGCGGCATCACCTTCGAGCAGCTGGAAGCCATCAGGAAGCTGTCCGGCACGTCCGTGGCAGCGCCCATCAGCCTGGTGTCCCGCGTGACGCAGAACCTCGAGGCTCCACGGCTGGACGCCATGGATTACCTGGGCTACAACGCCGGGCTGGCAGGGACCGCGACGGCGGACCAGGCCGCAGGTGCCACCGCCCCGGCCCAGTGGCCCGCGGCAGAGTCCGTGTTGAGCGACCAGGCAAAGAAGTACCGCCTGACGGCAAGTGCCGTGAGCTCCGACGGGGTATCAGAGCAGACCCTGTTCAAGTCCACCGCAGAAGGCACTCTGGGCAAGGCCAAACTCGTTGAGGAACAGGCCGCCGGCGGCAGCAGCATCCGCATTGCCGCCCCGTCAGGTGAAACGGGCATCAAGTTCCCGGCGCCTGCCGGCGGTTCCGAGCACAACCTCTTCAACCTGTCAGTGTCACTGCCCCTGGCACCGGAAGTGACCGAGTCCGTGGTCGCCGTCGATCCTGCCGCCGAACGCGCCCTGCTGGGATCCGCCGGGGACTTCCTTGCCCCGCTGGAAAAGGCCCCGCCCGCCGACGCCCGGAACGCCGGCGCCGTGGGCCGGTACCTGGAAGGCCTCTTCACCAACGGCATCGGCCTGGACCAGCTCAAGGAAGGACCCGACTTCCTGGGTGTGAAGCTCAAATACTGGGCACCGCTGATGACCCAGTACCAGCAGGCCAAGCGCACCGGCCAGCTCACCGCCGAGTCCCAGGCCATACCCCTGGTGGTCCGCTCGGGCACGTCCCTGGACCTGAAGTACAACGTCAAGATCGAGGAAATCGACGACGCCGGCAAGGTGGTCAAGGACGTTGGAACAGTTTCCAGGTCCCTGGGCCAGGACTACCTGCCGTTCGTCTCGAAGGACCCGTTCGTCCTCTCCTGGCCCGGCTCCACGGACCACACGTCCCTTCTGGGCGCCACGGGCAACTTCAACCAGGGGCTTTACACGCCCGCTCAGTGGAGCACCGACTTTGCTGCCGCCCCGAAGTACACCGACGGCAAAACTGCCTCCAACGGAGCCGTGGACAAGGCAGCGGTCCCCGGCGAATGGGTCACCGTAAACCGGCTGCCCGAAAAGAGCGCCAATGGCGCCCCCGTGGACCAGACCCAGCGCGAACCCGTGGACGAGCGGTCCTACCGCGAGAACCTCGAGACCGGCGGGAAGAAGGTCGCAGCCCCGCTGGCCATGGTCTACGGAACCTTCGACCCCTCCGCTGTGTCAAAGGCGGCCGGTGACGTGAACAGGCTTCCGCTGGGCGGCTATGACCCCACTCCGTTCAGCCTCGTCAAGGACCCCGAGGGCAAGGACGTTTCGGCCGCGGAGCTGAAGCCTTCCCTGAGTGCCACGGGCCTTGCGAGCCAGTCCGCCGGCGCCATCACCGACTACTACGGCCTCGCGGCTGCCCGCGGCTATACGCAAAACGCCTCGGTCATCGACGCCGTGCGTGTCCGCGCAGACGCTCCCGGAAGCTGGAAGGAGGCGCAGCCGGAGGTGGAAAAGCTGGCCGCCGAGATCCGCAGCATGGGACTGGAAGCCACCATCGTGGCCGGCTCCGCCCGTGAAGATGCCAGCATCTTCGTTCCCGGCTACTCCAAGGACGACGCCGGCAAGGAATCTGCCCTGGGTACGGTCCAGCAGTCCTGGGTCCGGCAGAACGCTGCCGAGGCCGTGACGGGGTCCCTCTCGGGAACCAACGTCACGCTGCTCTTCCTCACGCTGTGCGGAGCCGCACTCCTGACCGGCGCCTCCACCGTCAGCTACATCCGCAAACGGCGGTCCGAAGCCGGGACCCTCCGCGCGATGGGCTGGACCCAGCGCAGGATCCGCAGCTGGGTGCTGGAGGAATTCGGCGTGGGCGCTGTCCTGCTGGCCGTGGCCGGCGTGGTCCTGAGCCTCGTCAGCTGGAGCGTCGCCACTGCACTGGTGTCCGTTTCCGTCCTGGTCCTCTACGCTGCCGCGGCCTTCTTCGCCGCCCAGCAGCTGCGCCACCGCGACGTCATTGACCAGGAGCCGCAGCACGACGAAAGGCTCATCCCGGTGGACTCGCCGCTGACCTTTGCGAACCGGCAGTTGGGCACCAACAAGTTCAATACCTTGTCCCTGGCCGTTGCGGTGGGCGTCTTCGGCGCCGCCGTGGGCGGGCTGATCGCGCTGCTGATCGACATTCCCCGCGCAGCCGGTGCCAGCGCACTGAGCGGCCTCGCGGCCGCCAGCGTGGCCCTGCCGAGCATCCTCCTGGCGCTCTCCGGCGTGGTGGTGGGACTGGTGCTGACCCTGGTCACCGGACGCTTTGAACTCAATGCCAAACGCCAGTACCTTGGCATCCTCGAAGCCATGGGCTGGAACCCGGACATGCTCCGCCAGGTCCGGTTGTTCGAGAATGCGCTGGTGGGAACCGTGGCCCTGCCGCTGGGCGTGCTGGGCGCCCTGGGCATCGGCCTGCTGCTGGCCCCCTACGCCGCCCTGTGGGCAGGCGTGGCCGGGCTTGTGGCTGTACTTTGCTGGATACCGATTGCAACGAAAGTGGTCCAATGACAAACCAGACGAATGTCCAGCGGAGCCGCCGGTCCGGCTCCGGCGACGTCCCCCTGCAGACGCGCGCCAACACCATCGTCAAGGCCGCTGACCACGGGACGCCGCTGGAACTGAGCGACATCACCATCCGCTACGGTGGCGGCAAGGGCGGTGCCGAAGCCGTCAGCGTGGTGGAAGGCTTCGACCTGACGCTGCACGCGGGGGAGATGCACTGCGTCGCCGGCCGAAGCGGCTCCGGCAAGACCAGCATCCTGACCGTCAGCGCGGGCCTGACCCTGCCGACGTCGGGCCGCGTTTTCTGGGAAGGCGACTCCCTCGAAAGCATGGGCGACGACGAAATCGCCGACCGCCGTCGTGCCCTCATCGGGTACGTGGACCAGGGTGGAGCCCTGATCGACGGCATGAGCGCGCTGGAGAACGTGCTGTTGCCGGCCGTTCCCGACGGCGAAGTGGACCAGCGCCGGGACATGGCCAAGGACCTGCTGGACCTGGTGGGCCTGGGCCGCCGCATGCGGCACCGCCCCGCCCAGCTCTCCGGCGGCGAACGCCAGCGTGTTGCCATCGCCCGGGCACTGATCCTGGGCACCAGGGTCCTGGTGGTGGACGAACCCACGGCGAGCCTTGACCGTGCCTCCGCCAACCGCATCATCAGCATCCTGAAGGACACCACGTCGGACGGCATCGCGGTACTGGTTGCCTCTCACGACCACGAACTCGTCCGGCTCAGCGATACCCTGACTGAACTGATCTAGCCTGTCCCTCCGCACCGAAGGTAACGTCCTCCCGTGACTGCTTCAGAGAAAACGCCGTTCTACATCACCACGGCCATCACCTACCCCAACGGCGTGCCCCACATCGGCCACGCCTACGAGTACATAGCCACCGACGCCATGGCGCGCTTCAAGCGGCTGGACGGCTATGACGTGATGTTCCTGACCGGCACGGACGAGCACGGGATGAAGATCGCCCAGACGGCGGAGAAGGAAGGCATCACTCCCAAGGAGTTGGTGGACCGCAACGCTGAGGTCTACAAGGCCGCGCATTCCGCCCTGGGTATCACCTACGACCGCTTCATCCGCACCACCGACCAGGACCACTACGCCGCCTCGCAGGCCATCTGGAAAAAGATGGAGGCCAACGGGGACATCTACCTGTCCAAGTACGAGGGCTGGTATTCCGTCCGGGACGAGGCGTTCTACGGCGAGGATGACACCGTGGTCAAGGACGACGGCGTTCGCTACTCCAAGGAGACGGACACCGAGGTGACCTGGACGGCCGAGGAGAGCTATTTCTTCCGGCTTTCGGCCTACCAGGACAAGCTCCTGGCGCTCTACGAGGCGCAGCCGGAGTTCGGCGCCCCGCAGTACCGCTTCAATGAAGTCATCAGCTTCGTCAAGCGCGGCCTGGAGGACCTGTCCATCAGCCGCACCACGTTCGACTGGGGCGTCCCCGTCCCGGGCAACGAACAGCACGTCATGTACGTCTGGGTGGACGCGCTCACCAACTACCTCACCGGTGTGGGCTACCCCGACGTCGAATCCGAGAAGTTCCGGAAGTTCTGGCCGGCCGATGTCCACGTCATCGGCAAGGACATCTCCCGCTTCCACGCCATCTACTGGCCCGCCTTCCTGATGAGCGCGGGGCTGGAGCTGCCCAAACGCGTGATGATCCACGGGTTCCTGCACAACAACGGCGTGAAGATGTCCAAGTCGCTGGGCAACGTGGTGGCCCCGGCCGACTTCGTTGCACAGTACGGCCTTGACCAGGTGCGGTTCTTCTTCCTGCGTGAAGTGCCGTTCGGCGCAGACGGCAGCTACAACCATGAGGCGATCGTTGGCCGGATGAACGCCGACCTCGCCAACAACTTCGGGAACCTGGCACAGCGTTCACTGTCCATGGTGGCGAAGAACTGCGATGCGAAGGTGCCCGTTCCCGGCGTGTTCACCGCCGAAGACAACGCAATCCTTGCCCAGGCCGGCGGCCTCCTTGAAGCTGCACGGGCCGCCTTTGACAAGCAGGAATTCAGCCGCGCCCTCGAAGCAATCTGGGCCGTGCTGGGCGACACCAACGCCTACTTCGCCGAGCAGGCCCCCTGGGTGCTGCGGAAGACCGACGTCGAACGCATGAATACGGTGCTGTACGTCACCCTGGAAGTCCTTCGCATCGTGGCCATCCTGGCCCAGCCGGTAATGCCCACGGCAACTGCTGCACTTTTGGACACCCTGGGCCAGGCCGAAGGGGAAGCCCGCCAGTTCTCCGCCATCGGTACGCCCATTGCGGCCGGGACGGCACTGCCGGCACCGGCACCGGTGTTCCCGAAGTACGAGGAGCCGGCCGAGTCCTGAAGCGGTGCTGCCGTGTTCGCATAATGAGACAGCTTGACCAGCATATGGATGTCTTGGCTACCCTGAAAACATGAGCGCATCCTCCATCGATCTTGCAGTTATCCCCGGCGACGGCATCGGCCCCGAAGTCATCGCGGAGGCACTTAAGGTGCTGGAAAAGGCTGTGGCCGCGGAGGGCGTGGAGCTCAAGCCAACGCATTACGAACTCGGCGCCGAGCACTGGCTCCGCACCGGCGAGACCCTGCCGGATGAGGTCCTGGCTGACTTGAAGACGCGCGACGCCATCCTCTTCGGCGCCGTGGGGGCGGCACCCGGCGACACCCGGATCCCGTCCGGAATTATCGAGCGTGAGTTGCTCCTCAAGCTCCGGTTCAGCCTGGACCACTACGTCAACCTGCGGCCTTCCCGGCTCTACGGCACCGTCGGCAGCCCCCTGGCCAACCCGGGCACCATAGACTTCATCGTGGTGCGCGAAGGAACCGAAGGCCCTTACGTCGGCAACGGCGGCACCCTGCGCGCAGGAACCCCGCACGAGGTTGCCACCGAGGTCTCGTTGAACACCGCCCACGGCGTGGAGCGCGTGGTCCGCGACGCTTTCCGCCGGGCAAGCGCAAGGGAGCGCAAGCACGTCACCCTGGTGCACAAGCACAACGTCCTGGTCTTCGCCGGACACCTGTGGAAGCGCACCGTCGAAGCGGTGGCCCAGGAATTCCCGGAGGTCACCCACGACTACCTGCACGTGGACGCGGCCACCATCTTCATGGTCACGGACCCGTCCCGTTTCGATGTCATCGTGACCGACAACCTGTTCGGCGACATCATCACCGACCTCGCCGCGGCCATTACCGGCGGCATCGGCCTGGCCGCTTCCGGCAACATCAACATGGACCGCACCGCGCCGTCCATGTTCGAGCCGGTCCACGGATCCGCACCGGACATCGCCGGCCAGGGCAAGGCAGATCCCACCGCGGCGATCCTCTCCGCGGCCCTCCTGCTGGACCACCTCGGTTACACCACCGCGGCCCGCAGGATCGAGGCAGCAGTGGTTGCCGACGTCGAAAAGCGCGACGGCGTTGCGCGCAGCACCAGCGCTGTGGGCGACGCCATCGCCGCAGGCCTCTAGCCGCGCCAGGGCCGGCCGGCAACGGGCGTAAGCTTGTCTCGAATCACCAAATGCCGCCTTGCCGTTCAACGCTGAAGCCAGGGCGGCCGATCGTGGAGGAACCATGACCCAGACTGCCCACGGCGTCGAATTCAGCCAGCAGCTTTCGGCCAACCCGAAATCTGCGCAAGAGCGTGCAGCCATCCTGGCGAACCCGGGATTCGGCAACTACTTCACCGACAACACCGCCATCGTCGACTACCGCGTGGACGAGCACGGCAACGGCGGCTGGCACAACGCCCGGATTGAAGCGTACGGGCCGATCGTACTGGATCCCTCCGCCGCTGTTTTCCACTACGGCCAGGAGATCTTCGAGGGGCTCAAGGCGTACCGCCACGCCGACGGATCCATCTGGACCTTCCGGCCCGAGGCCAACGCCGCCCGCCTGAACAAGTCCGCCCGCCGGCTTGCCCTGCCCGAGCTGCCCGCGGAGTACTTCCTGGGCGCCATCCGGGAACTGGTCGCAGCCGACAAGGAATGGGTTCCCAGCGGCGACGGCGAGGCACTGTACCTGCGGCCGTTTATGATCGCCACCGAAGCGTTCCTGGGTGTCCGTGCAGCCCGCGAGGTCTCCTTCCGCGTGATCGCCTCCCCGGCCGGCAACTACTTCGGCGGCGAATTGAAGCCCGTGTCCATCTGGATCTCCCGTGAATACGCCCGCGCCGGCCGCGGCGGAACAGGCGATGCCAAGTGCGGCGGCAACTACGCGGCCTCGCTCATCGCCCAGCAGGAGGCTGAAGCCAATGGCTGCAAGCAGGTCCTCTTCCTGGACCACTTCAATGACGACGCCGTCGAAGAACTGGGCGGCATGAACGTCTTCTTCGTCATGAAGGACGGCTCACTGGTCACCCCCGCACTGACCGGCACCATCCTCGAAGGCGTCACCCGGATGTCCGTCATCCAGGTGGCCAAGGACATGGGCCGCGAAGTCACCGAGCGGAAGATCACCCTCGATGAGTGGCGCGACGGCGTTGCTTCCGGTGACATCGCGGAAGTCTTCGCCTGCGGCACGGCGGCAGTCATCACGCCCATCGGTGTATTGAAGGACGCCACCGAGTTCATCGGCTCAGAAGATGCCAAGGCAGGGGAGACCACCATGGCCATCCGCGAACAGCTGCTCGGCATCCAGACCGGAGCGGTTCCCGATACCCACGGCTGGCTCACCCGCCTCGCCTAGTCCGCTTTTTCCTGACTGCAAATTACGACGGCGCCTGCCGGGCTCATTCCCGGCAGGCGCCGTCGTCTTTCATTGCAATGTGGAGGACCAGCCCGGGGAAGATTAGCGCCGGGCAGCCTTCCGTGCGGCATTCTTCAACGCCTTGCGGGAAACAGGCTTCAGGGCCTTCCTGGCCGCTTCCTCCTCCAGGGCCCGCCGGCGCCGGGCATCAAGGAGGTCGTTCCACAGTGCGGTAGCGAAAACTCCGCCGTCCTGGGTGTACAACTCATAGGGATACGAGGCAAACCCGGCCGGGGGAGTGCCGTTAGGAAGCTGTTCCCCGGAGGACCGGGCCACGGCATCCGCTAGCGCCCACGTTTCGGTCAGGTGGGGCACCAGGTTGGCTCCCACAAACGCGTTCGGGTCGGCGGATACGGCAGCCCTCTCGAGCAGGATCTCGAGCTGCTGCTCCAGGTGTTCCGCGGCTGCCTCTGCAACTGACGTCCCCTCCTCGGTGGCCCTGGCCAGCACGGCTTCCTGTTCGGCCACCGCCTCCGCCCAGTCTTCTGTACGGCGGAATGCCTGCCAGGTGGGGAACCAGACCACGGCGCCGGTCGCGTGGTTGTGGATGTGCCGGAGGCCGGTGTTCTTCTCGGTTCCTGCGTGGTCGTTTCCGGCCGCGGCAGCACCGGCAAGGAGCTCTGACAGGGCGGGTGATGGTGCGGTGCTCATGATGGCGGTGCTTTCGGTAGGGAGGTGGTGATCTGTAGCCACAACCCGCCGCAGGGTCCCGCTTATTCCGCCGGACTGCAAAGATGGGATGGTGACTTCAGCTTCCGGCCCCGTCCTTCAGCGCAGCTCGGCCCTCACGCAGTTCATCCTGGCCCCCAACCCCGGGCCCATGAGCCTGGAGGGAACCAACTCCTACATCCTGCGTGCCCCCGGATCCCCCGGTGCCGTGGTAGTGGACCCGGGGCCGCTGGACGAGCCGCACCTCCAAGCCCTTGCCGCAGCGGGGCCCGTGGAACTCATCCTCATCACCCACCGCCACGCCGACCACACCGCCGGTTCGTCGCGGCTGCACCAGCTCACCGGGGCTCCTGTCCGTGCCGCAGATCCCACCCACTGCCACGGAAGCGGCACGGCTCTGCAGGGCGGCGAGGTAATCTCGGCAGGCGGGCTCGGAATCAGGGTTGTGGCCACGCCGGGGCACACTTCCGATTCAGTGTGCTTCCACCTTCCCGGTGACGGCCCGCATGGTTCAGTGCTTTCCGGGGATACCATCCTTGGCCGCGGCACCACCGTGCTTGATTACCCTGACGGCAAACTGGCTGACTACCTCGCGTCGCTGGACCGGCTGGAGGAGTTGGGACCCGCCGTCGTCCTTCCCGCCCATGGTCCGGTGCTGCCGTCCCTGGTGGACATCGCCCGGGCCTATCGCAGCCACCGCCTCGAACGGCTGGCGCAGATCCGCGCCGTCCTTGACGGACTGGGCCGGGACGCAGCCGTGGGTGAGGTGACAGACGCCGTCTATTCCGACGTCGACCGTTCCGTCCGGCGGGCCGCTGAGACCTCTGTTGCGGCGCAGCTTGACTACCTGCGCGGCGAAGCGGCGCGGCAGTAGCGCTGCCCCGGAGGGGATAGGGCGAGGCGGTAGGGTAGGAGCCATGCGTATTGCCAGGTTTGTTGTTGATTCTGATCCCCTGTACGGCGTCGTCGAAGGTGACCCAGGCAGTGAAGTTGTCACTGTTATCCAAGGAGACCCCTTCTTCAACGGGGTAGAGCGCACCTCCGTCCGGCACAAGCTGGAAGATGTGCGGCTCCTGGCGCCCATCATCCCCCGCAGCAAGGTAGTGGGCGTAGGCCGCAACTTCGTGGAGCACGCGCACGAGCTCGGCAACGAAGTTCCCGCCCAGCCGCTCCTCTTCCTTAAGCCCAACACCGCCGTCGTGGGCCCGAACGATCCCGTGGTGCTCCCGGAGTTCTCGGAGGAAGTCTCCTTTGAAGCGGAACTGTGCGTGGTGATCGGCCGGATCTGCAAGGACGTGCCGGAGGAACGCGTTGATGACGTCATCTTCGGCTACACGTGCGGCAATGACCTCACTGCGCGGGATGTCCAAAAAAGCGACCTCCAGTGGACCCGCGCCAAAGGCTTTGACACCTCAGCGCCGCTGGGGCCCTGGATCGAGACGGAACTTGATCCCGAGGACGTGCAGATCCAGGCCCGGCTCAACGGTGAGCTGCGGCAGGACGGCAGCACCAGCCAGATGATCAGGGGCGTGCGGGAACTCGTGTCCTTGGTCTCCCAGGCGTTCACCCTCCTGCCCGGCGACGTCATCATGACCGGAACACCGGCAGGGGTTGGCCTGGTCAGTGCCGGCGACCGCATTGAGGTGGAGATCGAGGGCATCGGCCGCCTGTCCAACCCCATCGTCCGCCGCTGACCCCTGCCGCGGTGGCGGCAGGCGGCAGACGGTAAAGTTGAAGCCACTATGACTACTGCTTCTGCGTCGAATGCTGCCTCCATCCCGCCCGTCACCGCGGAGACGCCCGTACGGGTGCGCTTCTGCCCTTCACCCACCGGCACCCCGCACGTGGGGCTGATCCGTACCGCCCTGTTCAACTGGGCCTACGCCCGCCACACCAAGGGCACCATGGTGTTCCGGATCGAGGACACCGATGCAGCCCGTGACAGCGAGGAAAGCTACCACCAGCTGCTCGATGCGCTGAAGTGGCTGGGCATCGACTGGGACGAGGGTGTTGAGGTGGGCGGCCCGCACGAACCCTACCGGCAGTCGCAGCGCAGCGGCATCTACCAGGACGTGATCGCAAAGCTGCTCGAGGGCGGATTCATTTATGAGTCCTATTCCACTCCCGAGGAGATCGAGGCCCGCCACCGCGCCGCGGGCCGTGATCCGAAGTTGGGCTACGACGGCTTTGACCGCCACCTGACGGACGAGCAGCTCGCCCAGTACAAGGCCGAAGGCCGCGACGCTGTCCTGCGGCTCCGCATGCCGGACGAGGACATCACCTTCACCGACCTGGTGCGCGGCGACATCACCTTCCGCGCCGGATCCGTGCCGGACTTTGCAGTGGTTCGTGCCAACGGCGCGCCGTTGTACACCCTGGTCAACCCCGTGGACGACGCCCTGATGGGCATCACCCACGTGCTCCGCGGGGAAGACCTGCTCAGCTCCACGCCCCGGCAGATCGCCCTGTACCGTGCCCTCTACGCCGTGGGCGTGGCACAGTACATGCCGGAGTTCGGCCACCTGCCGTACGTGATGGGGCAGGGCAACAAGAAGCTCTCCAAGCGCGATCCCGAGTCCAGCCTGTTCCTGCACCGGGAGCGCGGCTTCATCCCCGAGGGCCTGCTGAACTACCTCTCCCTGCTGGGCTGGTCGCTCAGCGCTGACGAGGACATTTTCACCGTTGAACAGCTGGTGGAGCACTTCGACATCCACGATGTCCTGGGCAACCCGGCGCGTTTCGACCTCAAGAAGGCCGAAGCCATCAACGGAACGCACGTCCGGATGCTTGCACCGGAGGTTTTCCGGGAGCGGTTGGCGCCGTACCTGCGCGCCGCGGATCTCGTGGGCGAGATCCTGACCGACCGGGAAGAGCAGATCCTCACCGAGGCCGCGCCGCTGATCCAGGAGCGCATCACGCTGCTGGGGGAGGCGCCCGAAATGCTGGCCTTCCTCTTCAAGGCAGATGACGCCATCGACGTCGCCGCTGACGCCCTGAAGGGCCTGCCGCAGAACCTGACCGAGGTCCTGGACGCTGCTATCGCTGTCCTCGAACCCGTGGAGGACTGGACGCCGGACAACATCCAGGCTGCCCTGAAGCAGGCACTGGTCGAGGAGCTGGGCCTCAAGCCCCGCCTTGCCTTCGGGCCCGTGCGGACCGCCGTTTCCGGCCGGCGCATCTCGCCGCCGCTGTTCGAGTCCATGGTGATCCTCGGCAAGGAGTCCTCCCTCCGCCGGCTCAAGAGCTTCCGCGGCTGATGACAGCTCCCAGCCAGGCAGAGGGCGCCGTCCTGGAGACGCCCTTCGGCGCAGTCCGCGGGGTGCTGTTCGACATCGACGACACCCTGGTTGACCTCGAATATTCGATGACCACCGCCCTGCGCGAGGTCAGCGAACACCTCCTGCCCGGCCTCGACCAGGCCGGGTGGGAGCGGTTCGGGCGGATCTTCACGCACGAAACCACGCACTATTACGACAGGTACCTGGCCGGTGAATTGACGTTCAACGAACAGAGGCTGCTCCGCGGCCGCGCTGCGCTGGGACACTTCGGGGTGGAGCTGGGGGAAGGGGAGCAATCCCACCAGTGGCTGAACGCGTACATGGAGAAACAGCCCGCCTACGTGAAGCAATTTCCGGATGTGATGCCGCTGCTGGACAGGCTGGACCGGGCAGGCATTCCGTACGGTGCGGTCAGCAACAACGTCCATGACTACCAGCGGGCAAAGCTTGATGGGGCAGGACTTGAACGCGTGCGCCGCCTCGTGGGAACAGACACCCTGGGCGTGGCTAAACCTGATCCGGCGATTTACCTCGAAGGAGTCCGGCTGCTGGGCACGGACCCTGCCCACACGTTGTATGTCGGTGACAACCGCCTGCTCGATGCTGAGGGCTCGACGGCGGCCGGCCTCCTTGGCGTCTGGCTCAACCGGGCGGGGGAGCTGGTGCACGGATTCGAGGGCAACTCGGTGTCTTCGCTCCAGGAATTGATCCTTTAGGACTTGGTGTGTGCGTGCCGCCGGAGACGGCGGCCCGCACACGCCACTGCCCCGGGGGAGGGGCCGATTTGTGCGAGCCGGAAGTCTCGGGTAAAGTAATTTCTCGTGCTGAGGGGCACGGAGCAGGGCAAAAGCCCTGAAATCCGGCCCGAAAGTATCATTGGGATATGGTGTAATTGGCAACACTACGGTTTCTGGTACCGTCATTCTAGGTTCGAGTCCTGGTATCCCAGCTCTGTTCAGAGCCCGCTAACGGGCAGGAAAGCAGACGGTTTCAGCCGGTCCGCCGATTTGAAACCACAGCGAAGTGTATGAAACAATCACTGAGCTTGACCAGCGGAAACGCCGGTCAGAAGTACGGTAAAGTACACGGCCCCATCGTATAGCGGCCTAGTACGCCGCCCTCTCACGGCGGTAACGCGGGTTCGAATCCCGCTGGGGTCACCAACGAAACGGTCCCGGGTAAACGCCCGGGACCGTTTTGCGTTTCCCGCGAGAACCTGTGCGTGCCCTCTTTCAGGGTTAGCGGCCAAAATGTGTGTACGGCTTGGGCGTGTCATCTGCGTCGTCCGCC
>NZ_JARVSG010000049.1:0-1366 GCF_030209335.1 Pseudarthrobacter sp. fls2-241-R2A-168 | reverse complement strand
GGGACTGTCAGATATTTTGTGTGCGGGCCGGTAACGGCCTGCCGTCAGGCAGGCCGTGCTTTTACCAGGTAGGCCTGATAAATCGATCTCCGTAAAGAATCGCAAATTGATTCATCGCGCTTTTCCAGTCATGGGCCGCTGAACCCCAATTGGCGGTGATATTGCGCAGTCCAAGCCAGATCAGTTTTGTCGCCGCATCGTCGGTCGGGAAGTGGCCGCGCGTCTTGATGATCTTGCGCAATTGAGCGTTGATGCTCTCGATGGCGTTGGTCGTGTAGATCACTTTTCGGATCGCCGGCGGGAACACGAAAAATGGGATCACACGATCCCAAGCGCGACGCCAGGCAGCCACTACCGTCGGATATTGCTTGCCCCATGGCCCACTTTCAAACGCATCCAGCGCCTGCTCGGCCGCTTCGGCGGTCACCGCCTGATAGATCGGCTTAAGCGCCTTGGCCAGTTCGCGACGCTTGTCCCAAGCCGCGTAATCAAGGCTGTTGCGGATCAGATGAACAATGCATGTTTGCAGTGTCGTGTCTGGAAATACAGCGTTGAGCGCTTCTGGCATGCCTTTCAGTCCATCGGTCACAGCAATCAACACGTCTTCGACGCCGCGTGTCTTGAGGTCGTTGAAAACCTTCATCCAGAACTTGGCGCCCTCGGTGTTTTCTATCCAGATGCCGAGAATATCGCGTGTTCCGTCAGGCAAAACACCCAGCGCCAAGTAGATCGCCTTGTTGCGAACCAGCCCCTCTTCGCGGATTTTGACCCGTAGAGCATCGAAAAAAATAACCGGATACATCGGCTCCAAAGGCCGCTGTTGCCATGCACCGATCTCTGCCATGACCTCGTCGGTTACAGAGCTGATGAAGTCGGGAGAAACGTCAGTACCGTACTGCTCGGAAAGAAACGCACGGATCTCTCTGACCGTCATTCCACGGGCATACATGGCGATGATCTTGTCATCGAACCCGGTGTAGCGGCGCTCGTGCTTGGGAATCAGGATGGGAGAAAAACTGCCGTCCCGATCGCGAGGAATATCCAGCCGGAGCGGGCCATCGCCGGTTAGAACCGTCTTGCCGCTTTTGCCATTGCGCTGGTTGGTTTCATCTTCCGGGCGCTGCGCGCCCGGCGGATAGCCCAAGTGGTGACCTAGCTCAGCACTCAGCGCTCGCTCGATCAAAGCCTTCTTGAACGCTGCAGACGCGTCCTCGATGGCTTCAGCGGTCATCGGTCCATCGGTGAATTGCTCGAGCAGCTCTTTCGGGATTTTCGGCAGCTCTCGCAACGCGGGTTTCTTTTTGGTTGGCATACATGCACCTCTTACTCATGTTATGCCCGAACACAAAATTACTGACACCCCCGT
>NZ_JARVSG010000039.1:0-7070 GCF_030209335.1 Pseudarthrobacter sp. fls2-241-R2A-168 | reverse complement strand
TCACGCCCGTACACTAGCGTCTGGTCCGACCTTGCACAGGTCGAATTCAGCCAGGCCACTCCCGGCCGCGCCCGCTAGTCCAATGCGGATGAGAGCTACAAGCAACCCCTGGGACAGACCCGACTCCTCAGAAAATACGCGGGATAGGACGGGGAAACATCCTCACCAGGAATGGCATGGTCCGATTGGTGGGATGGTGGTGGTCCTGAGAGAGGGCGTTGCCATCCGACGCGGTATCGTGGACGATGCCACCCCTTCGGGGGAAATCGTCTGGATCGCGACGGACGGAATTGACCCCAGAACCATATTCGAGAAAAGCTCCGGTTATGACCTCCGGGTAGTATGCGCACACCCACCAGAGGCACATCCCCAGCAGCAATCTCCCAGCCCACTCGCCGCCACAGTTGATTTCGCCAAGTCGAATCAGCAACCCGCCGCTTTCCCTCGCAACTCCTCTCAAAGGCTGACATGAGCAGCCTCACGGAGAACATGGACGGCGGTCCCAACGCCCACTCGGTAAGCAACGCTGATTCAACCAACACGAGACTCCCGGAAGACAAATTCCCTACGGGGCACATGACGTCCTCCGCTTGGGAAGGTTGGTGGCATCCGGAGCTTGACGGAATCTGCGAAAACGGACTCCCTGGCGCGGAGATCACTATGCAAGAAGTCGGCTTCATCGGCCTCGGAGCCATGGGCCGCCCTATGGTCATGCGCCTGCTACGAGCTGGATACGCAGTGAAAGTTTGGAACCGCTCCGACGGCCCATATCACGCACTGGTAAATGCCGGTGCGACGCCTGCTGCTAACCTCGCTGACGTGCTATCGACAGGCATAGTCCTATCAATGTTGCCCGACGATCTGTCGGTGGAGTCCGTTTTCCGGAGGGACTCGCTGGTTTCATTTCCGCCTAACTCAGTCCACGTCAATCTCTCGACCGTCAGTCTGGACGCAGCAGAACGGCTGACTAAGTCGCATACTGAAGCCGGGATCTCCTATATCTCGGCCCCGGTACTCGGCCGACCAGCTGCAGCAGCGACTGGAGACCTTAGTGTGATAGCGGCCGGCGACTCAGCCGCAATTTCAAAGGTCCGGCCACTGCTTGCCGCGTTCGGGCGACGGGTCCGTGTGGTCGGGACAACGCCTAGTGTTGCCAACCTCATGAAAATCGGCGTGAATTACAACCTTCTACACACACTGCAGGCCCTCGCTGAATCCATCGCCATGATCGAAGGCGCTGGAGGGGATCCCGAGCTCTTTGTTGATGTCCTCACTGACTCGTCTTATACGGGTACGGCCTACTCGAATTACGGACGGCTAATCGCCACGAGAACCTACCGGCCCACTGGTTTCAGTATCGATCTCGGCCTGAAAGACCTCGCACTGGCTGAGCAGGCCGCGCAGGCCAAAGGTATTAGCCTCGCCAGTGTCGGTGTGCTGCGCAGCGTGCTCCAAGGAGCTTTGGCGCGACCTGATCTTCGCGACCTGGACTGGGCATGCATCGCCGAGATGACCCGGGTCAACCCTCACCCCTGAGTTGTTCGGACATGTAGCCATCCCCGACCCGCCTCCCGCCCTGATGGCCGAGGCGTTCGGTGGCTTCGGAATCAAAGTTGAACGCGACCAGGACGTCCCCGCCGCCCTGTCGGCAGCCCTCAAGGCAATTGATGAAGACAACGCCTTCGCTCTCATTCACCTCGTCGTCGAACAACGCGTAAAAGCCTACTAATGCACCCCACGCTCATCCGCAGATAACTCGACGAGCATCAGTATCTGCTCCAACCCTCCTGGAAGAAGACAATGACACTTACGGCAACAACCGCCACCTCCACCCGAGAGCGCGACCTGCTGGCCTCTGTTCCCACCGGCCTGCTGCTCAACGGTGAGTGGCGCCCGGCTACATCCGGTAAGACCTTCGATGTTGAGGACCCAGCGACGGGCAAGGTGTTGTTGAGCATTGCCGACGCCGGTCCCGAGGACGGCGCCGCGGCGCTGGACGCCGCCGCCGCTGCCCAGGAGTCCTGGGCGAAGGTCCCGCCGCGTGAACGCGGCGAAATCCTGCGCCGGGCTTTTGACCTGGTCACCGAGCGCGCGGAGGACTTCGCACTCCTGATGACCATGGAAATGGGCAAGCCCTTGGCCGAAGCCCGCGGTGAGGTGACCTATGGTGCCGAGTTCCTGCGCTGGTTCTCCGAAGAGGCAGTCCGCGCCTTCGGCCGCTACTCCGTGTCCCCGGACGGCAAGTCCCGACTGCTGGTCACCAAGAAGCCCGTTGGCCCCTGCCTGCTGATCACCCCCTGGAACTTCCCGCTGGCCATGGCCACCCGCAAGATCGCCCCGGCCGTAGCCGCCGGCTGCACCATGGTCCTCAAACCCGCCAAGTCACGCCGCTGACCTCCCAGCTGTTCGCCGCCGTCATGATGGAAGCCGGCCTGCCCGCCGGCGTCCTGAATACCATTACATCCTCAAGCGCCGGCCCCACCACCGGCCCGCTGATCAAGGATGCCCGGCTGCGCAAGCTGTCCTTCACCGGTTCCACCGAGGTAGGCCGCCGGCTGCTCTCTGACGCGTCCGAGACGGTCCTGCGCACCTCCATGGAGCTCGGCGGGAACGCCCCGTTCCTGGTCTTTGAAGACGCCGACCTGGACGCCGCCGTCGCCGGGGCCATGCTCGCCAAGCTCCGCAACATGGGCGAGGCCTGCACCGCGGCGAACCGGTTCATCGTCCACGAGTCCGTCGCGGCCGAGTTCGCGGAGAAGTTCGCCGCGAAGATGAAGGACATGACCACCGCCCGCGGCACCGAGCCCGAGTCCAAGGTCGGCCCGCTGATCGATGCCAAGAGCCGGGACAAGGTCCACGAACTGGTCTCCGACGCCGTCGCCTCCGGCGCCAAAGCCGTCCTGGGCGGCGGGCCGGTGGACGGGCCGGGCTACTTCTACCAGCCCACCATCCTCTCCGGCGTCACCGAAGGCACCCGCATCCTGTCCGAGGAAATCTTCGGCCCGGTTGCTCCGATCATCACCTTCAGCACCGAAGACGACGCCGTGCGCCTGGCCAACAACACCGAATACGGGCTCGTGGCCTACGTCTTCACCAAGGACCTGAACCGCGGCATCCGGATGGGCGAAAAACTCGAAACCGGCATGCTCGGCCTGAACGCCGGCGTCATCTCCAACGCCGCAGCACCCTTCGGCGGCGTCAAGCAGTCCGGCCTCGGGCGTGAAGGCGGCCTTGAAGGCATCGAGGAATACCTCTACACCCAGTACATCGGCATCGCCGACCCCTACAACGGGTAGGGAAAGTCTGCGCAGCGACCGCATTCCGAGCGGCCGCTGCGCAGGCTACCCGGCGGGAGCTGGACGCCAGGGTACGGTTCCCGGCTCAGGTATTGCTGCCCGCAGGTGAACTGGGCTATGCCCTCTGGCGTGCAGAGGCGGGTCCTACACGCCGCGGATGTAGCTGATGGCCGGCCGTTTGTCGGGGTGGCTTAAAGACAAGAGCGCGGCGCCGGTGGTTCGTCGACCACGGGCGCCGTACCTTTGCCGGATGAAGGTCTAAGCGGGCAGGTTCGCTTCGTCCTCCGCAGGGATCCACTCTAGCTCGCTGATGTTGGCGATCTGACCCAGCAGCCGCAATGACTCGATGCTCGCTTGATGTGCCTGCAGCGTTGAAGCTGAACATGCGTCTTCGACGACGACCACGCGGTACCCGCGATCGGTTGCGACGCGGGCGGTGCTTTCCAGTGACACGTTTGTCGCCACACCGCAGAAAACAACGGTGTCTAGGTTCCGTTTTTCAAGGATCGCTGCCAGTTCAGGAGTGAAACCACCCACACGCGTGTGCGTGATGACGCTGTCTCCCTCCTGGGGGGCTAGTTCAGGAACGATGTCTGCCAGCGGGCTGCCGTCCTTCAGGCACCCCGCCTGCGCGACGGCCTGCAACAGCGGCGAATTCGCGTTGAGGTCGCTGTAGTCCGGCTTGAAGGCGACGCGGGTGTAGATCACGGTTGCCCCGGTTGTTCTGGCTTGGTCCAAGAGGGAGCGAACTTGACTCACGATGCGCCTTTGGCGTACCTGTTCGTAAAAGAAGGGCGCCTGGGCGCCGCTTTCGCCGATGATATCCCCTTGACAGTGAATGGCTATGACCGCCGTCTTGCGCGGGTTAATTTCCATGTGGTTTCTATCCCTTCTCAAATTTTCAGCCGCCAAATGGGAGGCCTTTGACGCGGCCGGGTTTCTGTTCTGCCGGCAACACCGGGTTACAAAACTCTTTCGGATGGGGATGACGCGGCAGGCCTCGATATGGCTGCCACGTCAAACCCTAAAACTAAGGAACGGGAAGGGGTGGACCAAGAGGTACTTTTCCCAGTTCGTGCAGACGAGGAGCTTTTCTTGCATTATTTCTATTTTTGGTCAGCGGGCAGAGGGTCCGTATCACAAACTCCCAAGAGGTCCACCGTCGTCAACACGCGCCTCGTCGATCCAGGACCCCGCGTATCAGGTCCGGCCGTTGACCCCTCTGCGTGCCACGATCACGGAGACCGACACGGCTGCAAGTAGAGCCACTCCGTTGAAGACGTTTGCCACCCATGTCTGGGCGCCCATCAGGATCAGGCCGTTACTGCCTATGGCCAGCAGGAAGACTCCGACAACTGTCCCCCACACGTTGAAAAAGCCGGGCCGTATGGTGGCCGCCCCTAGGAACGCTGCCGCGTATGCCGGCAAGAGAAACTCCGGTCCCAGAGTCGGCGGAGCGCTTCCAGACCGGGACGCCAGCAGGAACCCGGCGAACGAGGCCAGTAGTGCTGCCAGCATGAAGGACGCGGTCAGATAACGTTCCGTTCGGACGCCGCTCAAACGCGCTGCCGGCCGACCCATACCCGTGGCCCGAAGATACCTGCCAAAGGGCGTGCGCTCCAGCAGGTACCAGACCGCGACGACGAGAACGAGGGCGTAGCCGACGACGATCTGAACGGGAGATCCGGGCAACGTTGTGAGTTTGGTGAAGGCATCTGACTCCAGGTTCATAAGTGACCCGCTGGTGACCAGCAGGTTCAAACCAGCCAGAATAGTTGCCATCGCCAACGTCCCGATGAACGCATTGATGCCAATCTTTACAATAAAGAAAGCATTTACGGCTCCCACTAGAAGGCCGAAAAAGAGCGTTACCGCCAGTACCAGAGGCAGCGGCATGCCGGTATTGGAAAGGGCGATTGAGAGAATCGAAGAAAAGCCCAGGACGGATGCGATCGAGAGGTCAAACTCGCCGGCTGCCAGCGGCAGAATGGCCGCCAGTGCCAGAATAACGGGGATGGACTGGTCGGCGACGACGGCCAGCAGGTTTCCTGATGTCGGAAACGTCCGGGGCATCAGTGCAGCAAAAACGGCCACAAGAAGAACCAGGAAAACGATGACGCCGTAGCGTGTGAGAAGTTCGGTGTAATCCGGTCGTGTCCGGACAGTTTCCGGCGTTGGCCGGACCGTGGTGCTAGTGGAAACCATGGCTGACGTGGTCCTTTTCGTAGATGCTGTCGCGTGCGGGGATACATCAGTCCCCGCCAACACACAGCAGTGCAAGTTTGTTCTCGGTAATTTCCTCGGGTCCCTCGGCGGAGGCAGCTATGGCTCCACGGTCCATAATGATGACGCGGTCACATAGTCCGACGAACTCATCAAGGTCCGTTGATGCAACGATGACTGCATTTCCCGTGGCTGCGAAGTTTCGGATGATGTCCCAGATTTCCTGTTTGGCCAGGGCGTCCACGCCTTGCGTGGGCTCGTCGAGCAAGAGAACCTCCGTGGCGCGGCTGGCAGCCCTGGCGATCACTACCTTCTGCTGGTTGCCTCCGGAGAGAGTGCTAATTGGGGATCTGATGTCCCCTGCTTTGACCAGGTACGTCTCGGCCAAGCCTTTTGCTGATAGGGATTCTGTCTTCAGGCGCAGAAGGCCACCTTTGAAGAAGTCGCTCAGGCTACCCATAGTCAGGTTATCCGTGGTGGCCATTCCGAGAACGCAGCCCTCGACGCGCCGGTCCTGCGGCACTGAAACCACGCCCCGGGACACCGCTGTTCCGGGATGTTTGGGACGATACGGCTGGCCGCCAAGTTTCATCGTCCCTTTGGCGGGCATTTGTGCGCCGGACAGGAGCCGGATCAGCTCGCTCCGCCCACATCCCACTAGTCCCGCGACGCCCAGTATTTCCCCTGCCCGGACCTGAAGGTTGACATCCCGGAGTCTTGTGCCGCACAGATTATTAGCCTCCAACACAACCGGTGCCCCGCCCAAGTCAGTATCCCGGGGCTTTTTTGCTGCTACGGCCTGGCCAACTACCCGCGAGACGATGTCCGGGATCTGTAACTTTGCCACCGGCTCCTCGACGACGACCTCACCGTCCCGAAGCACTACGAGATTGTCCGCCAAGCGCTTTACTTCGTCTGTGCGGTGACTGACGTAAATTACTGTTCCGCCATGGTCACGGAGCCTTTCAACGGTGGCCATGACCGCGTGCACTTCTTCGGTGGGAAGGGTCGCTGTCGGTTCATCGAGGACCAGTACGTTCTTGGCAAAGACGTCCTCGTCATCATCGGAGTGTTGGAATGCGCGGGCCATGCCGACCATCGCCCGCAAAGTCGGGCTCAAATCGGCGACCTTCGTCCTGGGGTGCACATTCAGGTCGAACCTGTGGAGGATTTGGGCCACGAATTCGTCTTGCTCCCGCTGAGCTATGGGACCCAACGCGAAGCGGGCTTTGAAGCGCCCAACCATGGCGAAATTGTCCGAAATGGTCAGCGCCTCCACCAGACCGATTTCCTGGTGAAGGAACCGCATCCCTAATTTATGTGAACGTAGTGGCGTTAGTTGACCTTCAACAAGCCTCCCTGCGACCGTGATACGGGAACCGGCGTCAGGCCGGTAAATTCCCGCGAGAACCTTTATCAGCGTCGACTTGCCCGAGCCGTTCATGCCGAGCAGGGCGGTGATTTTTCCACGTTCGAAGCCTGTAGTCACCGAATTTGGGTTAGCGGCCAAAATGTGTGTACGGCTTGGGCGTGTCATCTGCGTCGTCCGCC
>NZ_JARVSG010000038.1:0-1411 GCF_030209335.1 Pseudarthrobacter sp. fls2-241-R2A-168 | reverse complement strand
GACCCTTCTATGGGTGTCAAGCGCTGCAGGGGGTAGGGGTTGCTGCGTTGAGTGTTCGGTAGATCCGTCGGGCGAGGTAGCGTTTGACGCACCGGCGGATTTCCTTTTTAGTCCGTCCTTCGGCTTGTCGTTTCTGGACGTATTCGATGGTTTCGGGGTCGAATGTCATCCTGCTGATGGCGATCACGTGCAGGGCTTTGTTCAGGGTTCTGTCGCCGCCGCGGTTGAGTCTGTGCCGGATGGTGTTCCCGGAAGATGCAGGGATCGGGTTGACGCCGGCGAGGGAGGCGTAGGCGGCCTCGGAACGCACCCGGCCGTGGTGGGACCACGTGGTGAGGCAGATGGCGGATGTGACGGCACCGAAGCCTTTTTCGTGCAGCAGTGGGGCGGCTTCGCTGATCTCGACCAGATCGGTGATCTGGCAGCCGTTGGTCTTAATGTCCGTGTCGAGCTGGCCGATGCGTTTGGCGAGCCGGACAGCTTCGGAACGGGCAACGGACAGGGCCAGCGGTTCTTCACGGGCACGCCAGCGGGCCACGTCGGCGATCTGGGTTCCGGTCAGGGATTTCCGGGCGTCGAGACCCAGATCGTTCACCCGGAGCAGCGCGGTTAACGCGTTCACGGACCGGGTGCGGTCGGTAGTCATGGACTCACGCGCGCAGACCAGGACCCGCAGGGCTGCACGGACTCCTTCATTCAGGCGTGGCCGCAGCAGCTGCTGCTCCTCCATCGGCAGGACAGCGGCGCCGATCCGGTGTGCATCCAACGGATCGGATTTGCCAACCCCGTGACGGGCCCGGGCGTCCATCCGTGCGGCTTCGGCGACCTCGTAACCGGCAGCGCCGACGGCGCCGGCTAGCAGCGCTCCGTAGGAGGCGGCGCCCTCGATCACCCACAGGGTCGCCAGGTCAGCGCCGGTAAGGCGCGCGACCCATGCGATGGCCCGGTTGATCCCGGCGCTGGTGGTGGGAAAATCTCGGGTCTGAAGCAGTGCCCCGGAGGCGGTGGCGATGATCGCGTACACATGATTTTTGGCGTGAGTGTCGACGCCGACGACAAATGGGCGGGAATGAGCAACGATAGACATAGTGGTTCTCGCACCTTCCTCTATTCGCGGATTTGGTCAGGGGCCGCGCACGGCCGGTACCAGTCCGGGTAGAGGTCACTTCGGAACAACACTGTGACGAGCCACGCCCCAGTCACTGAGGGGGCGGGCAACCTTCTGATCAAGTTACCGAGGTGGGCCGGGCCAGGTACCGGCCGCCCACTCCATGGACGGACAAGTCACCACAAGGGCACCCTCGGGGGCCACGTGTTTGATGAGTCACGACCACAGGGCGGAACGGCCTGCACCTACTCTGCCAGCCAGTCCCAGACCAGCCACCCCAATCCTCACAGTGTTTGAGGCGGT
>NZ_JARVSG010000006.1:0-65258 GCF_030209335.1 Pseudarthrobacter sp. fls2-241-R2A-168 | reverse complement strand
GGGGTGCGGGGATGGTGTCGCCGGTGAGGGTGCTGGCAGGGAGGATGTCTTTTGCGAGGGCGAGGCGGCGGTTGGCTTCGCTTTTGCTGATCCTCAGCCGCTGGCGAAGGAACTCTGCGGTATTGGCGCAGCCGTCATCGGCCGGTGAGGTGATCACCCGGTTCCGGCCGTCGGTGATACTCATGGTCCCGGTGTCACAGGATGCAGACCCGGCGGGCCAGTGGGCGTCTGTTTCGTTCAGGGTTTCGACGCCGTTGTCCCAGCCGGTGACCCAGCCCTTGCCCGTGCCGGTGCGGGACCGGTTGGCGCGGGCGGTGTCCGCGGCGGCGATCGCCTGGGTGCGGGTCCGGTCCACGGTCCCGGCGGAGAGGACCTGCAGGTACTCCACGGCCCGGGAAATTTCCTCCACTCCAGCGGCATAGTTCGCGGCTTCAACATAGCTGGCCCCAGCAAGCACCGACGGCGCGGCAGCAGCAGCCTGAGCCACGAGCCTGCCGAGCGCCGCCAGACTCAACGGCTCCCCGGCCCGCACAGAATCTGCCGGAACCGGCCCTGTCGCCGTCCCGGTGAGTGCTGAAGCAACCTCTCCGGGTCCGGTCGGTGCGGAATCAGTTTCCGCCGGCGCGGCTGGTTCGCCATCATCGTGCGTGGGCTCGGTGGGTACAGCGTGGAGGGGCCAGCCGGGACCAAGCGGGGTGCCGTCGTCGTAGTCGGCGTGTGCAGAATGACTGGAAGCGGTGAAGGAACCGGAGCCGACCGCCACGGGACCGTTGAAGCCCGAAGGGGCACCAGGGGTGGTAACCCCGGCCCGCCAGAGCACCACGACGTTACCGCCGTACTGCTCTGGCCGTTCCCCAATGGCTTCCATAGGTCAACTCTGCCAAAGGGCACTGACAAAAGTGGCTGCAATGGATGCTATGTGGAAAACTCCGGGGCGAACGGCAACTGCAGCACTTTCGGTCCAAGTTCCAGGCCAGTGAAGATGCCAGTTGAAGGGGCCAGCCACGCAAAACACCCGCCGGCCTAAAACACCAGTCGGGTTAAACGCCGCCGGCCGCCGCGTCCCCCAAGGATCGCGACGGCCAGCAAAACCATCTAGTTGTAGCACATGAGCGTTGATGCTCCCTTGTCACACGGGGAATGCCGCGTCATGAGCGGGCGCGTTGGCTACGCCTTGGACTGCGCTTCGCCGCTGGAGGTATCCAGGTTGAGCGTTTCCGGATGCGTGCTGTGCGCCGGGATGTGGCTGTCGTCAAGGCCCTCGGCCGAGGCAGGAGTGCCTGCCGCATCAGCCGTGCCTGCTGCAGAAGCAGTGCCGGTGGTACCCGGCGTGCCAAGCCCGCTGGAAGTGCCGGCGGGAGCACCTGCTGTGGTGCCGGCGTCGGACGTTGAGGACTTGACGTCGCCGGACGAGCCGTCACGGTGCATCGCGGAGCCGATCACGGTGCCTGCGCGGCGGGCCGCTTCAGTCAGCTGATCCGCGACTTCGGGGGCCTTTTCCTTGATGGCCTCGGTAGCAACGGTCACCTTGTCCTGGACAGGCTTGCTGTCCCAGATGCCGGCAGCCCGCGCCTTCAGCTTGTCGTAGGCTGCCCGGCCGGACCGGGATCCGAGAACGTACCCGGTGGCGATTCCGATACCCAAAAGAAGTTTGTTTTTCATGATGAACTCCTGCTCCGTGAGAAGGTTTTCAGTTCCGGCCTCGGAAACCCAGAAGCCGGGAAAGGGAAAACCGGCCCAGGGATGATGTCCCCAGGCCGGTTTCCCTGGCTTGCGCTCCGCTTAGCGGCGCGCGCCGCGGTTCGTGACCAGGCCGTAGACCAGCAGCACGATGAGTGCGCCGCCGATGGCCAGCAGCCACGTCTGCAGGGAGAAGAACTCCTGCAGTCCGCTGCCGAAGATCATTCCGCCGATCCAACCGCCGAGGAGTGCTCCAACGACGCCCAGGACGAGGGTGATGAGCCAGCCGCCACCCTGCCTGCCCGGAAGGATCGCCTTAGCGATCGCACCAGCAATAAGTCCGAGAATCAGAAATGCAATAAATCCCATTTTTCGTTCCTCTTCCTAAGTAAAGGAGGCCTCCGGATCCCGGAAGCACTTCATCCTTCTGCCTCAATAGTAATCATGCTTACTATCTGTTTGCCAACCCCGAAGATAACGAAAGGCGCAGTTCAGGCCTGTTTCAGTGCCCCGTCACGTCGGAATCATTGCCTGCCCCCGGCCCCTCGTCGAGGATGGCCAATTCCGCGAGATCCTGCGGATCCAGGGCGAAATCGAAGATGTCCAGGTTCTCGCTCATCCGGTCCGGATTCGCCGTTTTCGGAATCGTTACAAGTCCGTGCTGAATATGCCACCGCAGGACCAGTTGACCGGGTGTTTTTCCATGTTTTTCAGCCAGCTGGGACAGGATGGGAGCGCCGAGCAGGCCCGCCCCGGACCCACCCAGCGGGCTGTAGGACTCCGTCACAATTCCGTGCTTTTCGTGGAACTCCCGCTCGGCCGTCCGGGTAATGGCAGGGCTGAGCTGGATCTGGTTCACCGCCGGCACCACGTCGGTTTCGGCCATAAGCCGCTCAAGGTGGGCCGGCTTGAAGTTGGAAACGCCGATGGAACGCACCTTGCCCTCCGCCTGCAACCGCTCGAACGTCTTCCACGTGGACACGTATTCATCGCGCTGGGGGAGCGGCCAGTGGATCAGGAGCAGGTCCACGTAGTCGAGCCCCAGCCGCTCCAGCGCACCGTCCAGCCCCTCAATGGCGCGGTCGTTGCCCTGGTACTGGCCGTCCAGCTTGGTGGTGATGAACAGCTCTCCACGGTCCACGCCGCTGGCCCGGACACCGTTCCCCACACCACGCTCGTTGCCGTATTTCACCGCGGTGTCGATATGCCGGTACCCGGCTTCCAGGGCTTGTACGACGGCGGTGGCCGCCTGATCGTCGTCCAGCGGCCAGGTGCCAAGGCCCAGTTGGGGGATGGAGTTACCGTCATTGAGTTTGATCACGGGTGCAAGTGTCATTCCAACAGTCTCTCCCTTATCGGCTGAACCTAGCCCCCAAACGCCCGCAGAATATTTTCGGCGTTGTACGTCAGGGACACGCGGGCGGTGTCGGACACCTTGTCCGGGCCCTTCTGCTGGCCCAGGAAGTCAACGAAGCGCTTCAGCGCCTGCGATGCCTTGCCGGCATCGCGGTCTTCCACTGCTTTCGCCGCCTGCTGCACGCTCGCAGCCAGCTGGCTGCCCACCGGGCCGGCCACGTCTCCAGAGTCTACGAGGTCTTCCAGCACGTGCTGCAGTGCCTTTACGCTGCCGGGCAGCCAGGCCGCGCGCAGGGGAACTTTGCCGAAGTCCATGTCGGAGGCAAAGTAGAAATCCGTGTAGGCGGGCTGGTTGTAGGTGGTGTTTTGCCGGGCCACCTCTGCCCGGTACTGGGGGTCGTGCATCAGCGTGTAGAGCTTGTGGTTGGTCACCTCGGTGCTGAGGTACATCCGCAGGGCGGAGCTGTCCGCGGTCCGCACCAGCAGTTCCTCGCGCCAGTCGCCCACTACATCCGCCACCAGGCTCGGTGTGCCCTTGGTGCCGTTGTTGGTGCGGGTGTCCGTTGCGGTGAGGAGCCTGCCGCGCTTCCAGTCATCGATGGTGGGCGTCTGGTCCCCGGCGCCGTTGACGATCTGAGTGGTCATGTCCGCGGCCCATTTAATGCTCATGTTGGTGCCCGGAGTGGACGTGGAGAGCTTGTCGCCGTCGGCGGACTGCATGCCGATGGCCCAGTTCTCGATGCCGGGAACGGTGGGATCAACGTCGCCGATCATGCCGCGGCCTGTGTCCTTGCCCGAGTAGGCGCCGAAGAGGACCTCACCGGTGGCGGCATCGCGCATGGCATAGCCGTAGGGTGCGTAGGCGGCGCCTTCGTGAACAGTGAAGATTTCCTTGCCCGGACGGGCCGGGTCGATGTCCGTGACGTGCATGGCATCGCCGTGGCCCAGTCTCGCCTCTTCGCCGGGAACGGCGCTGCCGGCCGGCAGGGTGTCGAACGAGCTGTACAGCAGTGACCCGTCGTCGTCGATGGTGGCCGAGCCGTAGACAATCTCCTGCTTGCCGTCGCCGTCCACATCAGAGGCACTCAGCGAGTGGAAGCCTTGGGTGGTGAGCTTGCCGAACTCGGGATCGGTGCCGTCGCGGCCATGCGGGGAATCGTTGAACGGGTTGGTCATGGGCGTCCAGCCTGAATCCACACTCCACACGGGTGCGAGGTCTGACCCGTCCCAGGTGTAGGCAGCGAGCGTGCTGCGCGTGTAGTAGCCGCGGGCGAAAACCGCGGCCGGCTTCGTGCCGTCCAGGTAGGCGACGCCGGCCAGGAAGCGGTCCACGCGGTTGCCCGGCTCGATGCGGGCCATGGCGTAATCGCCCCACATCAGTCCGTCGTCGTGCCGGCCCGGCTTGTAGGCGACCGTCTTCAGTTCCTTGCCCGTGGCGCCCTCGAACACCGTGAGGTACTCGGGCCCGGAGACGATGAAGCCTTCAAAGGCGCGGAGGTTGTTGCGGGCGCTGCGCGACGGGGCGTAGACGTCCATGAAGTAGTCCGTCAGGGCTTCGGCGTCAGCCTGGGACAGCGGGTACTGGTACTTCTTCGCGATACCGAACGCTTCTTCGAGCGTGGCGGGCCAGTGTCCGGCCTTGACTTCGGGGTGCTCGGTCCAGCCCTGGAACGTCTTGACCATGTGCTGGTAGTAGTCGGCGGCGCTCATCCGGTAGTCGTCAGAGTTTGAGTAGCCGGCGTTGATGTCCTGCTGCAGCAGTGAAATGAAGTTCTCTGAGGCAACACTGCCGTCGGCGTTGAAGTTGGTGCTCTTGGTCCCGGGGGCGGTCTTCATCATCATCTCGGCCCGGCCGTCGCCGTCGAAATCGTTGACGAGCAACTGGGTGTAGTGCGCGCCCGAGCGGATGTTCACGCCCAGGTCGATCCTGTGGAGCAGGGTGCCGTCAGCTTTGTAGGTGTCCACGTAGGTGTTGCCGGTGTAGCCCACCTGGGAGACGTCCTTGGAGTTGTTGGGGTCCCATTTGACGACGAATTCGTACTGGCCGTCACCGTCCACGTCGCCGATGGAGGCATCGTTGGCGGCGTACGTGTAGGCCTGGCCGGCGGGCGTGACGCCGTCGGCCGGCTTCTTCAGCGGAATGTCCTTGAAGTTGCCGCCCCAGGACGTGGCGGTGGCGCTGCGGTCCAGTTCAACGCCGCCGACGACGGCCCGCACCTGGTACTCCGACGCTGCGGTTCCGGCAGTGTCCTGGAAGTTGGTGCTGTCCGTGACGGTGGCCAGCTTTTGGCCGTCCCGGTAGACATTGAAGTCCGTGCCGGTGACGCCCGTGGCGGAGGAGCCGGTGGCTTCGTGGCCGAGCAGGCGCCAGCTGAGGAACACTCCTTCTGATGTCTTGGCGGCCACCAGGCCGCGGTCCAAATGGTCCAGCTGGACGCCGGGCGTGCCCGGCTTGGGAGAGGGGCCGACGGCGGACGCCGGGGCTGCGAGGCAGCCGAACGTGAGGGCAATTCCGACGGCGGCGACGGACAGGAGGCGCGCAGGGGTACGGCTCGGATTCATTAGTGAATCCTTTCAATTTTTGAATGGGAAAACGCTTCCCCAGTAACCTAGTAGGAGGGGTACGCAGAAAACAAGCCCTTGCGGGCCGGCGCAAAAGGCGGTATTGAGAACGTTGTAGATAAGGGGCAAAGCTCAGGTGCGGAGGCATGGAGCGTGGATGCTCAGGCCCCGTCGCGGGCCCAGCCGGTCAACCGGTCGCTCAGGTCCATAAAGGTCTGGTCCACCACCTGGAGATCAGGGTTGTGGTCATACCAGTCCACGATCTCGCGCGCCCCGTCAGCAAAGGGGATGGTGGCGCAGTAATTCGGCACCAGGGATTTGATTTTGGTGTTGTCGAAAATGACCGAGTGGGACCGGTCGCCCAGCAGGTTCGCGCCCAGCTCTTCGCTGTGCGCGGCAATGGTTTCCGAGGCCACATGGACCAGTTCCGGTTCCGCAACCCCTGCCGCCCGGGCAAACAGCTGGTAGATCTGGTTCCAGGGCAGGTATTCGTCCGAGGTGATGGTGTAGCTCTCACCCACCGCTTGCGGGCGGCCCAGCAGCCCCACGAACGCCTTGGCGAAGTCCTTGCTGTGGGTCAGCGTCCAGAGCGAGGTGCCGTCGCCGTGCACCATGACCGGCAGTCCGGCACGCATCCGGTGGATGTCCGTCCAGCCGCCCACCATGGCGATCTTGGTCCGGTCATAAGTATGGGACGGCCGAATCACCGTGAGCGGAAAATCCTGCTCACGGTAGGCCTGGAAAAGCAGCTCCTCGCAGGCGATCTTGTCCCGCGAATACTGCCAGAACGGATTCTTGAGCGGCGTGGATTCCCTGATCGGCAACCGGGTTGGCGGCTTCTGGTAGGCGGATGCGGAACTGATGAAAACGTATTGTCCGGTGCGGCCGGCGAACAGGTCCAGGCTGGCCTTGGCCTGGTCGGGGGTGTACGTGATGAAGTCCGCGACGGCGTCGAACTCCCGGCCTGCCAACGCCTCCCGGACCGCTGAGGCGTCGCGGACGTCCGCGGAGAGGGTCTCCACCCCTTCCGGGACCGGCCTGGTGGACCGGCCCCGGTTGAGGATTGTCAGCCGGTGGCCCAGCGCGGCGGCGCGTTGTGCCGCCGCCGCGCTTATAACGCCGGTGCCGCCGATGAAAAGGATGCTTTTCGGCGCCACAGTATCGGCCTCGCGAACGAGTGGGTTCACCACGCGTAGTCTTCCGGCGCCGTCTTATGCCCGGGGAAGATGTCATCGAGCCGCTTGAGGGCATCGGCGTCGAGGGTGACGTCAAGTGCCCGGATCGCGGCGTCGAGCTGTTCCTGGGTCCGCGGTCCAACAATGGGGGCCGTGACGGCGGGCTGGTGCAGCAGCCAGGCGAGGGCGATGTCGCCGGGTTCCTGGCCCAGCTCATCGGCAAAATCCTCGTACTGCTGGATCTGGTCCCGGTGCTTTTTGAGCGTTTCGGCGGCACGGCCCTCGCTTCGCCGGACGCCCTGCTGCTCCTTCTTCAGGACGCCGCCCAGGAGTCCGCCCTGGAGCGGGGACCAGGGGATGAGTCCCAGTCCGTACTGCTGGGCGGCCGGGATGACTTCCAGCTCAACCTGCCGCATGAACAGGTTGTAGATGGATTGCTCGCTGACCAGTCCGGTGTAGTTCCGCCGCCGGGCAGCTTCCTGGGCCTGGGCGATGTGCCACCCGGCGAAGTTGCTGCTTCCTGAGTACAGGATCTTCCCCTGTTGCACGGCGACCTCGATGGCCTGCCAGATCTCGTCCCAGGGTGTGTCCCGGTCGATGTGGTGGAACTGGTAGATGTCGATGTAGTCCGTCTGCAGCCGCTTCAGGCTCGCATCCAGGGCACGGCGGATGTTCAGCGCGGACAGCTTTGATTCGTTGGGCCGGTCCGTCATGGTGCCGTACAGCTTGGTGGCCAGGACGGTGTGCTCGCGGCGCTCGCCGCCCTTGGCGAACCAGCGGCCGATGATTTCTTCGGTCCAGCCGCGGTGCCCGGCACCGCCGTACACGTTGGCGGTGTCGAAAAAGTTGATGCCGTTCCCGTGCGCGGAGTCCATGATGCTGTGGGCATCGCTTTCTTCGGTCTGCGGACCGAAGTTCATAGTGCCCAGGCAGAGCCGGGAGACTTTCAGGCCGGAGCGGCCAAGGTGGGTGTACTGCATGGGAAATCCTTTGGTTAGGCGATGCTACAGCTGGGTGAAGGAGGCGACGGCGGGATCGGAGCCAAGGCGTGACCCGGACTCCAGGGCGGTGATCGAGGCGATCTCCTCGCTGGAAAGCGTGAGGCCTGAAGCGGCGAAGTTTTCCCGGATCCGTTCTGCCCGGCTGGATTTCGGGATCACGATGTTCCCGGCGGCCAGGTGCCAGGCGAGGACCACCTGGGCAGTGGTGGCGTTGTGGGCATTGGCGATGGTGGTCACGGCATTGCCGTTCAGATCCGCGCCGCGGCCCAGGGGACTGTAAGCCTCGACGGCGATGCCCAGGTTCCTGCACTTGTCCGCCAGTTCCGCCTGCTGGTAGCTGGGGTGGAGTTCGATCTGGTTCACGGCCGGAACAATTTCTGCGGACTCCAGCAGCTTGTCCAGGTGTTCGGCGAGGAAGTTGGAAACACCGATGGCGCGGATCTCGTTGTTTTCGTACAAGCGCTCCATTTCCTTCCAGGCCTGGACATACAGGCCCTGGGAAGGGACCGGCCAGTGGATGAGGTACAGGTCCACGTAGTCCAGGCCGAGGGCTTTGCGGCTGTTCTGGAAGGCCGCCTGCGCCCGGTCCTGCTCGCCGTTCCGGAGCTTGGTGGTGATGAAGATGTCCTCGCGCGGGATACCAGCGGCCGCGATGGCAGCCCCTACGCCTGCTTCATTGCGGTAGGCCGCGGCTGTGTCGATGTGGCGGTACCCGGCTTCGAGTGCCTCCTCGACGGCCCGCTGGGTGTCCTCCGGCGGCACCTGGAAAACACCGAAACCAAGTTGGGGGATGGTGATGCCGTTGTTCAGTGTCAGCTCTGACATGGGGGCTCCTTGAATGATTCTCGGGTGGGTGCCGTGGACTCGACCATGAGAAAGCGGTTTCCGCCTGGCTCGCTATTGAGCCTATGCACTTTTGGCCGCCGTGTCAGTAAGCAAGGCTGATCTTGTTTTTCCTAGGACTGCCAGTCCTACCTTCGTTGTAGAAAGTGGTGGCCTGCAGTAGAACCGGTCGGACTGCGCGGGTCACAATGGTCTGCATGGGTCAAAGCGCCGAGTTTGGAAAATTCCTCAAAGCCATGCGGTCCCGGCTGAGCCCGGAGGACATCGGGGCGGGGAGCACGTCCGGTGCCCGGAGGGTGCCCGGACTGCGCCGCGAGGAGGTGGCCCGGCTGGCGGGAGTCAGCACGGACTACTACGTCCGCCTCGAGCAGGGCCGGAACATCCACCCGTCACGCACGGTACTGGAGTCCGTGGCCCGGGCTCTCCGGCTTAGCAGCAGCGAGCATGCGCACATGATGGACCTGCTGGAGAACTGCGCCGCGGCACCGCGCGCGGGCGGTCAGCCGGCGCAGGCAGTCCGCCCGGCGCTGCGTCATCTGCTGGAAGCTGTGGGTGACGTGCCGGCCATGGTGCTGGGGCGCCGCAGCGACGTACTGGCCGGGAACCGGCTGGCCTTCCTCCTCTTCGCGGATTTCCCGGCGCTGCCGGCGGGGGAACGGAACCTGACCCGCTGGCTCATTCTCGACCCCGCCGCCCGGGAGCTGTTCCGCGACTGGAAGACGGTGGCCGCCGAAGCCGCCGGAGCCCTCAGGCTCGACGTCGGCCGGCACCCGAATGACCCGCAGGCCAACCAGCTGGTGGGCGAACTCGCGGTCAACAGCGAGCACTTCCGGCAGTGGTGGGCGGGCCACCGAGTGGCCAGCCGGTCGGCCGGGACCGTCCGCCTGCACCATCGCGCCGTGGGGGACCTCGAACTGAACTTTGAAAACCTTGTCCTCCCGGACGACCCGGACCAGACGCTCAGGGTCTATTCCGCCCGGCCCGGCTCGCCGTCGTCGGACGCCCTGGCCTTGCTGGGCAGCCTCGGCGCCGCAGACACCGGAGACGGGGACGGGCAGTCTCATTTTCCGACGGCGGAGGCCCCGGCCGCCGTGGTGGAAACGGGCGAGTAAAAAGCCGCTGTACATTTGGCCAGCTCCGCACGCTGATTCTGGCCAGGAGCCCATTGGGAAGCTGTTGCCGCTTTCCTAGGCTGGAAGCACGAACTGCTTACCCAAGGATGGTCTCAACGATGAAACGCATCGCACTGCTCAAGGAACGCCAGGCCTCGCCCGCCGGCAATCCCTCTACCGCCACCGGCTCACACTGCCCCGTGTCCGGTCTCTGGAGCCCTGACCACGACCCCCACACGGTGCTGTCCTTCTTCGAAGGCCACGTGTTTCCGGCGTTCGACGGCGTTCCCACCGTGTGGCGCCGGCGTGCAGCGGGCATTGTCTCGGCTAACTAGTCCTGCTTAACCCCAACTGACCCGCAGTTAACGTCCCCATTTCGGGTTTTCGCGACGTTTACTGCGGGTCAGTTGTGTGGAAAATTACTGTTCTTCGAGCCGGAAGCCGAGCTTGATGGTCACCTGCCAGTCGGCGATCTTGCCCTCTTCGAGGTGCCCCCGGATTTCTTTCACTTCGAACCAGTCAAGGTTGCGCAGGGTCTGGGAGGCCTTGGCGATACCGTTGCGGACGGCGTCGTCCACTCCCTGATCCGACGTGCCGACAATTTCGGAAATGCTGTACGTGTGGTTGGACAAGTTCGCTCCTCGTGATTGCCTTGGGGCTCCCGGTTGCGGGCCGTTCTTGAAGACTAGTAGCAGTTCAAGAACGTTGGCCAGCCTTTATCCGGATGTTCCGTTGAGAACCGTCACGTTGGAGAAGGACACGTTACTGCCGGTGGTGCGCAGGACGTTGCCGCCCTGCGGGGTGTCTGACGTGACCGTCACGTCCTTGATGGTGGCGTGGTCAGCAGCCACGAGCAGGGTAACGCCCTCGCTGTTGGTCAGCACCACGTCGGCGGCATTTCCGGTGGCCCCCGTCAGAGTGATGTTGCGCCTGTCTCCCCAGATCACGGCGGGCTCACGGTAGGTACCAGGCCGGATCAGCACCGTAACCGGACCGGGATTGCGGGGCGGGATCGCCCCGACGGCCGCCCGGATGCTTGCGTAATCACCAGTGCCGTCCAGCGCCACCGTGATGACGCGCGCGGCCACAGGTTCGGTCCCGCCCAACGGGCCGCTGAAGCCGCGGACCAAGGCGGGCACCGCCGGTGTTGGCGTGAGCTCGTAGGAATACGCCGCCGATGGATCGAAGGCGGTCCCGCGCTCCTGGCCGGTATTGCCGGTACACGCTTCAAAAATGTTGTCCCGCGCCACCAGTTCACCGCCCGCCCCCTGGTGATGGAGCGGATTCCGCACATCCCGGAAGTAGTTGCCCTCCACCACCAGCAGGGCCGCGTTGCGGCCCAGCATCCCGTAACTGGAAATGTCCTCCAGGTAGTTGTTGTAGACATGGGACGCCGCGGTGTTGTCCAGGCTGGCGTTGCGCTGATGGGTGTTCCGGATCCAGTTGTGGTGCAGGGTGAGCCGGGTGACCACGTTGGAGGTCCACCCTTCGCCCAGTGCTTTGTTGTGGTCCGAGAAGACGTTCCAGGACAGGGTGACGTTGTCGCAGTCCTTCCGGATGTCCACCAGGCCGTCGCCCAGCCGGGTGAAGTGCATGTGGTCCACCCAGACGTGCGTGGAGGTGTCCATCTGGATCCCGTCCCGGTCGTTGTCAGGCCGTTTTCCCTCGAAGTCGCCCGGAATGTAGGAATCCCGCACAGTGAAGTTCCGGAACACCACGTTGGAGACGTTGACCAGCTTGAACCCGGCATTCACCACCGCAGTTCCGATGCCAGCCCCCAGGAAGGACTTGTTGGAGGTGACCGTCAGCTTTTCATACTGCGGGAAGACCAGTTCGCCGTGCAGGATCACCACAAGCAGGTCAGGGCTCTTGGCGAAGGTGCGGAGCTGTTCCGGGGTATATGCGTGGACCAGCGCCCCTCCCGTCCCGCCGGTAGCGCCTTCGCGGCCATGGGCGGCGACGCCGGCATAGCCCGTGGGTGCTCCGGCCCAGGCGTTACCGCCAAGAGCTTGGCCTACCGGAAGCCCGGCTTCGGCAAAGCCGTTGGGGCCGACGGCGGCATCCAGTCCCACGGGCCCCGCGGCCTTGGCAGCCGGGCCGAGCAGGCCGGACGCCACCACAGCGCCACCTGCCAGGCCGGCCGCGAGGAGGCTCCGCCGTCGGACGCTCATTCCTGATGCTTCAGCCATCTCAACCACGTCCTGCCGTGGTCCAGTCCCCGAGGAAGGTTTCCACGGTGAATTTTGCGGCTTCTTCCGGGCTGAGTTGCGGGTGGAATTCATTGACGTAAGCGCCCGGGCCGGTGTTGTTGAATTCGGCAAACCTGCCCTCGGTCCAGGCATGTCCGCTCATGTCGGCCCAGCCGCGGACCGCGATGTGGCTGCCCAGGACGGAGTCCCGGATGACGGCCATCGGGTGGGCGTCCGGATCGCTGCTGGCGAACCACGGGCGCCCGAGGCTGACGGTTCCCGGAGCGGCATCGGAGGTCAGGGTGCTGTTGACGATCAGGATGCCGTACGGGTTGGAGTTCTTGGTGCTCGGCGCAACGATGTAGCCGTTGTTGGTGTCGCTGCCGCGGTTCAGGGAATGAATGGTGCAGCCGTCCAGCACTGCAGTTCCCCGGCCGTAGATGAAGTCCACGTCGCCTTCGATGTAGCAGTTCTTGAGGTAGGTGCGGGCGGTGGCGTCGCGGCCGGTGGTGTCCGCCAGGTAGGTGTCCTGGTTGCCCAGGAAGCGGGTGCCGTCGAAGGATACCCGGTCGGCCACCGTGCGAACGGCGAGGGCCTGGCTTCCTCCGTTCGCGGCCTCGTCATAGGCGTTTTCCACGGTGAAGTTCCGGATGGTGGTTCCCTCGGCGAGGACGTTGAGCGTGGCACTGCCGCCCGCGCCCCAGGTGCCGCCGAAGAACTTGACGCCGTTGGCCGGCAGGTCGTAGCTGATGACGACGTCGGCCGGGTTGGCTGTTGCGCCCTGGATGGTGAGGTTGGGGCGGTCGGCCCAGATGTTCACTGATTCCCGGTAGGTGCCGGGTTTGACGGTGATGGTGCGCGGGAGCGTGCTGCCGCTGGGGATGGAGCCGATCGCGGCCTGCAGGCTGCCAAAGTCGCCGGTTCCATCCAGGGCAACGGTGATGTTGGTGGTGTTGTTTGGGGCATTGTTCTCCCGCGGGCCTGCACCGGCGGCAACGATCTCCGGAACGCGGGCTGCATCGTCCTTTTGGTAGGCGTAGTTCTGCGACGGGTCAAAGGCGGCCCCCACGTTGTCCTTCCTGCCGCGGGTGCCGTTGAAGACGTTGTCCCGGTTGACCACCTCGGTGGCAGGATCCTTGGCCACAACCGGGTCCTGGACAGTGCTGAAGCTGTTCCCTTCCAGGACCACCTTGGCGGCGTTGCGGCCCATCATGCCGTACTGGCCGATGTCCTGCAGGTAGTTGTTGTACACGTGTGCGGCCGCGGTGTTGTCGAGGCTGAAGTTCCGCTGGGTGGTGTTGCGGATCCAGTTGTGATGGATGGTCATGCGGGTTACGGCGTTGGAAGTCCAGCCCACACCCAGGGCCTTGTTGTTGTCCGCGAACACGTTCCAGGAGTAGGTGACCAGGTCCGAGTCCTTGCGGGTGTCGATCAGGCCGTCGCCCATGCGCTGGATCTTCATGTGGTCCACCCAGACGTGGTGCGTGGTGTCCAGCTGGATTCCGTCGCGGTCGTTCTGCGGGGTCTTGCCGTCCCAGTCGCCTGGAATGTAGGAATCGCGGATGGTGAAGTTCCGGAAAATGACGTTGGAGCTATTGATGAGTTTGAAGCCGGCGTTCACCACCTCCGCGCCCGCGCCGGTGCCGATGAAGCTCTTGTTGGCGGCCACCGGGATTTTGATGTAGTCCGTGGCCTTCAGGCTGCCGCTGATGAAGATGACCAGGGGTTCGGGTGCCGCGGCATACTCCTTGAGCTCCTGGATGGTGGACGCGGTGACAATCCGGCCCGCCTGCCCGCCGGTGGTTCCGGCCAGGCCGTAGCCCGGCAATGCCGCGAAGCCGTCCGGCGTCTGCTTCCACATTGCCTCGGCCGTGTTTTCAGCGGCCGGTGCGGGAGTTGCGGGCAAGGCGCCTGATTGTTGCAGGGTGTTGGGCGGGGCAGCGGTGGCGGCTGGAACTGCCGCCAGGCTTCCCAGGAGGGCGGCGGCGGTGGCCGCGCCGAGAAGGCGTCGCAAACTCATACAAAACTCCTTTGTTTTGTGCCCGGGCAGCCTCCAGCCCGGGCACGTGCAATCACGGATGGTTGATGTGCTGATGATGCGTGCGGAGATCGTCAGGACTGAGCTTCAGTCCCTTTGCCGGTTCGGATGGCGCTGCTGCAGGCCTGCAGTACTTCCGGCTGCCCTGCTTCAGGCCTGCATTACTTCAGGCCGGTGGTGGCGATGCCGTTGATGAGGTATTTCTGGCCGGCGATGAAGAATCCGATGATGGGGGCAATGGACACCACCGACATGGCGAACATTGGACCCCACATGCTCTGGCCCTCAGAGTCCATAAAGGCCCGCAGCGCCAAGGGAACGGTGTAGAGGTCCTGGTTCTGGATGTACAGCAGGGGACCAAAGAACTCGTTCCAGGTGGAGATGAACGTGAAGATGGCGGTGGTGGCCATCGCCGGAACGCAGAGCGGCAGGATGACCCGCAGGAAAGTCCGGAACGGACCGCAGCCGTCGATCTGGGCGGCGTCGTCGAGTTCCCTGGGCAGCGCCTTCATGAACTGGACCATCAGGAAAATAAAGAACGCGTTGGTGGCCATGAAGTTGGGAACGATCAGCGGCAGGTAGGTGTCCAGCCAGCCGAGCTGCGAAAAGATGATGTACTGCGGCACCAGCAGCACGTGGCCGGGGAGCATGAGGGTTCCCAACATCAGCGCGAAGAACAGCTTCCGGCCGGTGAACTCCATCCGGGCGAAGGCGTAGGCGGCCAGGGCACAGGAGAAGATGTTGCCCACGATCGAGAACACCACCACGATCAGTGAGTTGATCAGGTACACATGGAAGGGCTGGTCCAGGGCGGTCCAGCCTTGGGCGTAGTTGCTGAAGTCCCAGTTTTCGGGCCACAGCCCCAGTTGCCGGAAGATGTCGTTGCTGGGCTTGAAGGAGCTTGAGATCAGCCACAGCAGCGGGTAGAGCATCACCAGGCCAACCAGGCACAGGATGAGGTGCCGGGAGAATCGGGTGCCCGTGGTGCCGGTTAATGCATCTTCCGCGGGTGCTTCCTTTTTCTGCTTGTTTTTGAGGGGTAGTTCGAGGAGAGCCATAGCGGTGCCTTAATTGTCGTAGAAGACCCAGAACTTGGATGCGATGAAGTTGATGGCAGTGAAAACCGCGATGATCATCAGGAGCAGCCACGCCATGGCGGAGGCATAGCCCATCTCGAACTCCGTGAAGCCCTTTTGGTACAGGTACAGGTTGTAGAACAGGGTGGAATCTGCCGGCCCGCCAGTGCCGCCGCTCATCACATAGCCCTGGGTGAAGGTCTGGAAAGACCCGATCAGCTGCATGATGAGGTTGAAGAAGATGATGGGGCTGATCAGCGGCAGGGTGATGCTGCGGAACTGGCGCCACCGGGAGGCGCCGTCAATGGCCGCCGCCTCGTAGTACATGGTTGGCACCTGCCGGAGCCCTGCCAGGAAGATCACCATGGGCGAGCCGAAGGTCCATACATTCAGGACGATCAGGGTGCCCAGGGCGAATTCCGGGTCGGTGACCCAGGCCGGGCCCTGGATTCCCAGGAGGCCCAGGAAACCGTTGACGATGCCTTCGTTGCCGAAGATGTAGCGCCACAGCATCACGATCGCCACGCTCCCGCCCAGCAGGGACGGCAGGTAGTACACGGAGCGGTAGATCGCCAGGCCCTGGAGGCCGCGGTTAAGTACCAGCGCTATCAGCAGGGCCACCGCCAGCGAGATAGGAACTGATACGAACGTATAGATAAACGTGACTTTCAGGGACTGCAGGAGGCGCGGGTCCTCGAACATGGCCTGGAAGTTGGCCAGGCCCACGAAGTTCGGCTCGGTGAAGAGGTTGTAGTCCGTAAACGCCAGGTAGAGGGAGGCGAAGAACGGGATGATGGTGAACAGCATGCCGATGAACCACGGCAGCAGGAAGAGGTAGCCCGAACGCTGGTTCTTGCGCTTGAGGCGTGCCCGGCCGGGTTTCCCGCCGGGCGCGGCCAAAGTGGCGGCCGCGCCGGGGGCTTGCTTTGTCAGCACTGACATGGCGCCAGGCTCCTATCGTCGGATCTGCCGGTGTTGGGTATGGCGGCTTCGGATTGTGACAAGAGGACGGGGCGCCTACTTGTTGATCGCCGCATTGCTCTTCTCAAGGAAGGTCTTCGCTGCATCAGCCGGGGTGACACGGCCGAATTCCACCTCGGTGGCCAGTTGCTTGAGGGTGTCCGCCACAACGCTGGCACCCTTGGGATACACGTAGGCGGGGGCGAGGTCGTCCTTCTGGATCCCGGCCATCAGGTCAACGAACTTTTTGTCGTCTTCGCTGAGCTTGGAGGTGATGGACTCGGCTACCTCGGGGTTGACCGGAACGCCGCGCTGCGTCAGCGTATGGGCGGCGCCGTCGGCGTCATTGGTCAGGAAATCCAGGAGTTTGGCAGCCTCCTTGGGGTGCTTGGATTTGGCGGCGATGGACCACAGCATGGTGGGGTCGGCAGAGTAGCCGCGGCGCTCGCCGGAGGTCTCACCGGGGATACGCAGCAGCACCACGTCTCCTTCAACAGCGTCGTTGTAGCCCTTGTAGTTGTTGATGGGGATGATTTGTGAGGCCACCGTGCCCTTGGCCAGATAGGACTGGGCGGGGGAGCCGCCAATCTGTTCGAAGAATCCCGCCGGCGGGTAGCCCCCGGCCTTGCGCAGGTCGACGCTGTACTGGAACCAGTCGCGGATGGTCTCCTCGCTAACGCCCAGCTTGTTGTCCTTGGTGTAGAAATCCTCGCCGCGCTGCCTGGCAAGCATGATGGGCCCGGTCTCGGTGGACACGTCGTAACCCGCGCCATAGACCTTGCCGCCGGTCTTCTGCGTCACCTCGGTGGCGAACTTCGCATAGTCTTCCCAGCTCCAGGTCTTGTCATCCGGAATGGTGACGCCGGCCTGGTCTGTGATGGTCTTGTTCACCACCATGCCAATGGTGGTGACGCCGGTGGCAAGGCCATAGAGCTTGCCGTCCACTTCGCCACGGCTCATCACCGTGTCCGGGACGTTGCCGAGATCCAGTTCCTTCAGGCTCTTCAAGTCCGCCAGGGTGCCGCGCTGGGCGTACTCCAGCAGGCTGCGGTTGGCCATGGCGAGCACGTCCGGCGGGTTTCCACCGGCGAACCGGGTGGCCAGCTTGTCCGCGTAAGGGCCGCTGTCCTGGTATTCGGTTTTCACCTTGATGCCGGGGTTTTTCTCCTCGAAGATCCGCAGCGCCTCCTCGGTCACCTTGGCACGGTTAGCATCTCCCCAGAAGACGAAGTTGAGCTCCACATCGCCGCCGGCCGACGGGGTTGCACCTCCTCCGCAGCCGCTCAGGGCCAGTCCGGCGGCCGTGATGGCTGCGCCCAAAACCAGCCTGCGGGAGATGGGTGTGCCAACTGTCTTCATCATTGAATGACGCCTCTCTAAAGGGTTTCCACCAACCGCTGGATGGTGGTTTCGGTGCGGGATGTCCGGAAAGTTTCTGGAATGGCAAGCGTTCCAACGTGACCGCGGGTGCCAACCGTTCCAAGTGGTACCGCCCATAAAGCAAAACTCAGTAAACGATTTCTAGCAAGAGAACGCTGTGACTGTCAACACGTTTTTGGAAACTTGTATGAATGCCAAACTCAGAAAGTTTCTGAATTGCTTGCCGATCTATTTCTGATCTGCGTATGCTGATGCCTACATCCTGGAACTGCCCCTCACCGGAGGTCCGCTTGGCCATTCCCATCGATACCCCTGCAGCGGCACGTGGCGCTGCACCGCAGAAGCATCCTCTTGCCGCCCACAACACTTCACTGCTACAACCCGCGCGCTTTTCGCCTCGGCCTTATCTCCACCCGATGCGGTCAAAGGCGGGTGTGGTTGTCACCGGCGCCGAACCCGCGGACCACCCGCACCATCTCGGGCTGTCCATCGCCTTTTCCGACGTCAACGGAACCAACTTTTGGGGCGGTTCCACCTGCACGGCAACCAACGGCCCACTGCAGCTGCCCAACCACGGAAAGCAGGTGCCGCACGGTTGGCAGTCTCCATCGCAGGAAGGCGGCGAGGAACGCAGTGAGGAGGAATCAGGCCGGGTCTCGTGGCTCACGGAGGGCGGCCGGGATTTAGCCGTCGAACACCGCCGCATCCAGTATTTCAGCAATGCCGGACCCTCGAGCTGGGCCCTTTCATTGTCCTCGATGATTGTCCCGGCGGTGGGCGTACAGCGGCTGGAGGTGTCGTCGTCGGCCGTTAAAGGCAGGAAGGGCGCCGGGTATGGCGGCATTTTCTGGCGCTTTCCGGAGGCAGCCCGCGAGCCGCTGGTCCTGTCCGAGGCGGGCAGCGGCGCAGGCCCCGCCCACGGATCCGGCTCGCGCTGGCTGTCCATCGGTATGGTCATCGACGCCTCACCCGTAACGGTGATCCTCGCCCAGGATGCCAGCCACATCCTGCCGTGGTTCGTCCGGGCGGAGGGCTACCTTGGTGCCGGGCCGGCAGTGGCGTGGGTCAAGCCCGCCACCGTGGACCACCACAACCCGCTGAAGCTGGCGCTGCACGCCGTTATCCATGACGGACACGTCCACACGCCCGCCCACGCCCTGGAACTTCTGGACCAGCACCCCCTCATCAACCCCGGCTCTCCCGACAGGACACCATGACCACCCGGATCCCCGCCCCCGTCTACCGCAATCCCATCCTCAACGCTGACTGGCCGGACCCCGACGCCGTGCAGGTCAACGGCGTCTACTACCTCATTGCCTCCAGCTTCAACCGCGTGCCCGGGCTGCCGGTCCTGCGCTCCCGGAACCTGGTGGACTGGGAGCACATCGGCCACGCGTTGACCCAACTGCCGCAGGCCAGCCACTATTCATTGGTGCGGCACGGCAGCGGCGTGTGGGCTCCGGCGCTGCGCCACCACAACGGGCGCTTCTGGATTTTCTACCCGGACCCGGACCACGGCATCTTTGTCCTGAGCGCGGAAAAGGCGGAGGGCCCGTGGACCGAACCGCACCTGCTCTACGCCGGCCGCGGGCTCATTGATCCCTGCCCGCTCTGGGACGAAGACGGCCAGGCGTACCTTGTCCATGGCTGGGCGCGGAGCCGGATCGGAGTCAAGAACCGGCTCACGGTCCACCGCATGAGCCCGGATGCCAACAGGCTCCTGGATAACGGAACCCACGTGATCAACGGGGCTGACCTGCCTGGTTACACCACGGTGGAGGGGCCGAAGTTCTACAAGCGCGAGGGCTGGTACTGGATTTTTGCCCCCGCCGGCGGCGTGGCGACGGGCTGGCAGTCAGTGTTCCGCTCCCGGTCCCCGTTCGGGCCTTATGAGGAGCGGCGCGTCCTGGAACAGGGGGACACTGTGGTCAACGGGCCGCACCAGGGCGCGTGGGTCACCAGCCCCCGCGGCGAGGACTGGTTCCTGCATTTCCAGGACCGCGGGCCATACGGCCGTGTGGTGCACCTGCAGCCCATGGGGTGGACCGGGGACGGCTGGCCCTGGATGGGGGAGCAGGATCCCGACGGCGGACCGGGCACCCCGGTGCCCGCCCACACCTACCCTTTGGGTACTTTTGCCCAGGACGTGTCGCCGCCCGCCAGCGACGACTTCTCCTCACCGAAGCTGGGGCCGCAATGGCACTGGCAGGCGAACCCGCAAGAGGACTGGGCGCACCAGTGCGGGGGAGGGCACCTGGTTTTGAAGCCGAAGGCCAACGATCCGGTGAACCTGCGCGAGCTGCCCAACATACTGGGGCAAATCCTGCCGGGCACACCGTCCACCTTCACCACCTCCCTGGAGTTGCAGGATGTGCCGCTGGGGACCCGGGCGGGAGTGGTGGTGCTGGGCATGAAGTACGCCTGGCTCGGCATCATCCGGACAGCTGAGGGCTATGTCCTCGGCGATGGCACCGGGGGCGAGGGGCCGCACGAGCAGCGGCTGGGCCGAAGGATTGCGTTGCCGGGCCCCCGGATAGAGCTGCAGATCCGCACCGACGGAACGCCCCGCGCCACTTTCGCCTGGCGTTCCGGACCAGGGAAACCGTGGGAGGTCCAGGGCTGGGACTTCCACGTGGTCAAGGGCCAGTGGATAGGCGCCGAACTGGGCCTTTTCGCCACGTCTCCACTGGGTTCGGAGAAAGGCGGAAATGTTATCGTGGGACCCGTGCGCGTGGACGTTTCGCCCGCCCGCCGCACCACTGCACCGCAACTCGCCGCCGCAACCCCATGACCCCGAGGACTGCCCCCGTGACCGCCACCCCGCGTCCCAAGATCGCTGACGTCGCGGCCGCGGCAGGCGTATCGGTGCCCACCGTTTCCAAGGTGCTCAACGGCCGGACCCATGTTTCCGACGCCACCCGCGCGAGGGTGCAGCAGGCCCTGGAGGACTTGGACTACTCCAAACGCGCCGTTCCAACCACCCAGCCGGGCATCCTGCAACTTGTGGTCAACAACTTCGATTCCCCCTGGGTGCTGGAACTGATGGAAGGGGTGGAAGCGGCGGCTGATCGCCTGGGATATGCGGTGGCCTATGCCCGGGCCGAGCATGTAACGCCGGAGCGGTGGCGCAAGCTGCGGGAGCCGTCAGTGAACCGGCTCGACGGCGTGCTCCTGCTGGCTCCCCGGAAGGGCTCCCGTCTGGTGAGTATGGTGCGGACCCTGAAGATTCCCGCCGTCGCCATCGACCCTGAGGGCGCGGAAGGACTCGCCATCCCCAGCGTCAGCCCGGCGTCGTTCTCAGGCGCCCTGGCTGCAGTCGGCCACTTGCTGGGGCAGGGCCACCGCCGGATCGGCATCATTACCGGCCGCAAGCACAGTCCCGGACATGGCCGCGCGCGCTATGCCGCCTATGCTGCTGCGTTGCACGAGGCCGGGCTGCCAGTACTGCCCGAGCTGGTACAGGACGGAGATTTCAGCACAGAATCGGGGATGCGGCTCGGCGGGGAATTGCTGGACCTGGCTCAACCGCCCACCGCGATTTTCACCGGAAGTGACCTTCAGGCCCTTGGTGTGATGAACGCGGCGGCGCAGCGCTCGCTGCACGTTCCGCAGGACCTCAGCATTGTGGGTTTTGACGATATTTCCCAGGCCGCGTTGACGTCGCCGCCACTCACTACGGTGCGGCAGCCCTTGGCTCAGCTGGCTTCCATGGCGGTGGGGATGCTGACCGAACAGCAGGACCAGCCCGGTTCCGCCGCCCCGACTGCCCTGGAAGTGGCAACTGAACTGGTGATCCGCGGAACCACTGCCGCGCCCGCGGACTGACCCCGTCAGTTGACTCCGGCTCCTACTTCGCCTCGAGTACCAGGTTCTTGAGGTCGTCCAGGGTCTGCTGCATGTGCGCGTCCATCGCTTCACGGGATCGCGCCGCGTCCCGGGATTCGAGGGCTTCGGCGATGTTCTGGTGATGGCCGATGGCGTGTTCCTGGATCTGGGGCACTGCCGAGGTTTCGGTGCGCCGCTTCTCCAGCACCCTGTGCAGCGGCTCGAACAAAACGGCAACAAAAACATTCTCGGAGGCATGCAGGATCAGGTCGTGAAAGGCGAGGTCCGCTTCCACGAATGCGGCGACATCATTCACCTCATGGGCGGCGCGCATGGCGGCCACGTACCCGAAGAGTGCCTGGATATCACTGTCGCTGATTCGTCCGGCCGCCAGCTCGCACGCGCCGGTTTCCAGCATGCGGCGGAGTTCGATGAGCTGGATGGAGGCTTCGGCTTCGTTTTTGCCCTCTGAGGCTGCCCGCAGCACTGCTTCCAATGATGCCCACCGGTTGAGCGGGTTGACGAACGTGCCGCGGCCGCGTTCCACGCTGAGGATGTGCTGCGCCTGCAGGGTTTTCATGGCTTCGCGGACGGTCATGCGGCTGACTTCGTGCCGGGCGCTGAGTTCGTGCTCTCCGGGGACGAGTGAGCCCGGCGGGAATTCGCCCGCAATGATGCGGTCCAGGAGCTCATCGGCCACCTGGCCTACCAGCGACTTCCTTGCCATGCTGCTGCCCCCATTACTGCCTTTGCGGATATGTCAGACAAGTCTACTTGCGCGTCTTTATGTCCTGTGCCACACTAGCATTCAAATGCAAGATGTCAGACATCTTACAGTTCCATCAGGTTCCGAGGACCCATACACAACGGAGTGCACCGTGAAGCTTGAAGCAGACGTTCTGGCCGCTTACCCGCTCGAGGTCCGGATTTCCGCCGCGACCGTGGCCGATGCCGTGGCCGCCTCCAACGCGAAGACCCCGCGGGTGCTGGTAGTGCTCGACGACGACCCCACCGGAACCCAGTCCGTGGCAGATCTGCCCGTGCTCACCCGCTGGGACGTCGAGGACTTCATTTGGGCCTTTGGCCAGTCCAAGCCCGCCGTCTACGTCCTGACCAACACCCGCAGCCTGGATCCCGCAGAAGCCGCCGCCCGCAACGAGGAAGTGGTCCGCAACGCCCTCGCCGCCGCCGGGTCTCCCGCTGAACTCCGGCTCGGCTTCGTCAGCCGGAGCGATTCCACCCTCCGTGGCCACTACCCGCTGGAGCCGGACGTCATCGCCGCCACCGTGGCGGACGTCAGTGGAGAAAAGACCGACGGCGTGGTGCTGGTCCCAGCCTTCCCCGACGCCGGGCGGGTCACCATCGGCGGCGTGCACTACATGCGCGGCACCGGTGAAGCAGCCGGGACCCTCACCCCGGTGTCCGAGACCGAATTCGCGAAGGACGCTAGCTTCGGCTTCACCACCTCGGTGATGGCCGAGTACGTCCAGGAGAAGTCCCAGGGACGCTTCGCCGCGGACGCCGTGATCGTCCTGGACCTCAACACCATCCGTGCCGGGGCAGCCGCCCAGGATCCTGCCGCCGGTGCACAGATCAGCGCCAACGCCATCGCCGACGCCATCGAAGCCGCCACGGACTCCACCCCCATCGTGGCCGACATCGTCACCGAAAACGACCTCCGCGCCCTGTCCCTGGGCCTGGAAGAAGCCGAACGCCGGGGCAAGAAGCTCCTCTACCGCGTCGGCCCCCCGTTCGGCCGCGCCCGCATCGGCCAGGAAATCCGTACCGAACTCAGCGGCGCAGAAGCCTACGCCGGCAACACCCCGTCCGAAGCCGGCGGTCTCATCGTCGTCGGATCCCACGTGGGCGTCACCACCCGCCAGCTCAAAGCCCTGACCGAACAGCACAGCGCCGCCCGGATCGTAGAGATCGACGTCGAAAAACTCCTCGGCGATACCGCGGAGGAGCACCTGGACCAGACGGTGCACACCGTCGTCGAAGCCCTCCGCGGCGGCGACGTCATCGTCCACACCAGCCGCCTGCTCATCAAGACGGACGACCCCGCCGAAAGCCTGCGGATCGCACGCACCGTCTCCGCCGCCGTCGTCGCCGTGGTCAACCGGACGCTTAAAACCTTCCCGCCGCGCTTCGTCATCGCCAAGGGCGGCATCACCTCCTCCGACGTCGCCGCGCACGGCCTGGAAATCCGCCACGCGATCGTCCGCGGCCCCATGCTCCCCGGCATCGTCTCGCTCTGGGAACCGGTGGACGGCCCCGCCAAGGGCATCCCCTACGTCGTTTTCGCCGGCAACGTGGGCGATGACCAGTCCCTCGCCGAGGTCACCCGCAAGCTCAGCAACACCTTCTAATCCCCACCGGCTCCCAACCCTCCCGGGTGGCGGGCCGGCCCGCAACTAACCCCTAGTCCTGCAAGAATTCAATGGAGAACACCATGACCAGCAACTACACCGTCACCGTCCTGGGCCTCGGCGCCATGGGCCTGCCTATGGCCACCCGTCTCGCGTCCCAGCTGACCGTCCACGGCTTCGACATCGCCGAGCCCCGCCTCAAGCTCGCCGAAGAAGCCGGTATCGCCACATTCAGCACCGCCCGCGAAGCCGCAAAGGGCGCCGACGCCGTGCTCCTGGCCGTCCGCAACAGCGAGCAGCTCAACGACGTACTGTTCGGCGAAAACGGTGTGGCCTCCGTGCTCGAGCCCGGCGCCGTCGTGATCCTCGGCAGCACCGTAGGCACCGAAGCTATCCCGGCCACCGTCGCCAGGCTGGCGGAATATGGCGTAGAGCTGGTGGATGCACCCCTGTCCGGCGGCCCCAAGCGCGCCGGCGAAGGCGACCTGCTCATCGTCGTCGGTGCTTCCCCCGAAGCCCGGGAAAAGGCCGCCCCCGCGCTGGAACTCCTGGCTTCCACCCTGACCGTGGTGGGCGACAAGCCCGGCGACGGCCAGGCACTCAAGACCGTGAACCAGCTGCTCTGCGGCGTGCACATCGCCGCTGCGGCTGAAGCCATGGCCCTCGCCGACGCCCTGGGACTGGACCAGGCCAAGACGCTTGCCGCCCTCGAAGCCGGTGCTGCCGGCTCCTTTATGCTCTCCAACCGCGGCCCCCGCATCCTGGAGGCCTACAACGAAGAAGGCGCCGAGGTCCTCTCCCGCCTGGACATCTTCGTCAAGGACATGGGCATCGTGGGCAAAGCCACCCGCGCCGCCGGCCTGGCTGCCCCCGTTGCCGCAGCCGCGGAGCAGCTCTACCTCCTGGGCCAGGCCCAGGGCCTCGCCGCCGCCGATGACTCCGCGGTCATCAAGGTGGTCGCCCCCACCAAGCGCACCAACTAGCGCCGCCCTCCAGGGAAGTACGACGACGGCGGTCCCCCCTCCGCCGTCGCCGTACCTCCCGGCAGTTCCCCAGCAGTCCCCAGCGTTCCCCCTCAGAAAAAACCAGCGCCTGATCGCCCGTCTTCTGGACTGGCTCGTCAAAGGAGACACCCTTCATGAACCACCTCATGAGCCCGCTTATAGTGCGGGCGGCGGATGCCCCCGCCATCAAACCCGCAGTGGAGCTAGGCACCCCGCTGCTGCTCACCATCGCAGCCATCGGCATCGCCGTACTGCTGGTGATGATCATCCGCTTCAAAATCCAGGCTTTCGTTGCCCTGCTCACGGTCAGCATCATGGTTGCCGTCGCCGCGCAGATCCCGCTCAAGGACGTCTTCACCGTTGTGGCCAACGGCGTGGGCAGCACCATGGGCAAAGTGGCACTGCTGATCGCCCTTGGCGCCGTCCTGGGCCGCATGATCGAAGTATCCGGCGGCGTCCAGTCGCTCGCCGCACACTTCACCGAAAAGCTCGGCGCCAAACGCGTGGCCGTGGCACTCACCGCCGTCGGCTTCCTGGTGGCCATCCCCGTATTCTTCGAGGTGGGCGTCATCGTCCTGGTCCCCATCGTGTACGCCTTCGCCAAGATCGCCAAGGTCCACCCGGTCAAGTTCGGCCTGCCCATGGCGGGCATCATGCTGGCAATCCACGTGGCAGTTCCGCCGCACCCCGGCATCGTGGCAGGTGCCGGCGTCTTCGGCGCCGACATCGGACTCATCACCCTGATCTCCCTGGCCATCTGCGTTCCGCTCGGCTTCCTGTCCTACTGGGTTGCCAGCATCATGAACCGCAAGGATTACGAACTGCTCCCGTCCGTCAAGGCACAGGTTGAGGAATTCGGTTCCGACTCGCTGGTGAAGGTGGGCCACGACGGCCCCGGTGCCGCTGCCATCGCTCCGCCGCGTCCGGGCCTGATCATCTTCCTGATCGCTGCTCCCATCGTGCAGATCCTGATCGGCACGATGGGTACGCTCACCATTCCCAAGGACAACTCCTGGTACGGCCTGGCGGCCTTCGTCGGCAACCCGTTCTTCGCCCTCCTCGTCGCCGTCGCCCTGTCCTTCTTCCTGCTGGCGGTCCGCCGCAACTGGTCGCTGAAGGAGACCGGTGAAATCTTCGAAGGCGCGCTGCCTCCCATCGCCTCCATCCTGATGGTGGTTGCCGCCGGCGGCGTGTTCGGCGAAGTCCTGCGTACCTCCGGCATCGGGGCCGCCCTGTCCCAGACCCTGGACCACCTCGGCCTGCCCATCATCGCGCTGGGCTTCGTGATCTCCCTGGCCCTTCGCGCAGCACAGGGCTCGGCCACCGTTGCCATTGTCACCACCACGGGCCTGCTCACCTCCGCCGTCGCCGAAGGCGGATACACCCCGGCACAGATCGCGGTGATCGTTATCGCCATCGGGTTCGGTGCTCTGGGCCTCTCCCACGTGACCGACGCCGGATTCTGGACCGTAGTCCGCTACTACGGCCTCACCGTCTCGGACGGCCTGAAGACCTGGACCGTCCTCACCACCATCCTCGGACTGGCCGGCTTCGCCCTGACCTTCGTGGCCTGGATCCTGGTGGGAGGCCTGGGCGTCTGATGCGCACCCGACTGGACCACCTGGTCACCTCCGCCCTCCAGCATGGATCCGCGGTCCCGGCCTTCACCTGCTACGACTTCACCACCGCACTGGCCGTGGTGGCCGCGGCGGAGGAAGCCGGCCGGGGCGTCATCCTGCTGGTGGCCCCGAAAACGGCAGCCACGCCCAACGGACTGCGCCTTACCGGAGCCCTTCGCGGCCTCGCCGATGCTGCGGCCGTTCCGGTTGCGGTGCAGCTTGATCACGCCACTGACCTTAAAGTCATGGCCGACGCCGTTGCGGCGGGTGCGGATTCCGTCCTCGCCGACGGTTCGTCCTTTCCTTACGAGGAGAACATCGCGCTGGTCCGTGCAGCCCGGGAACTCCTGGGACCCGACGTGGTGCTGGAAGCAGAACTGGGCGGCCTGGCCGGCGACGAGGACCGCGCTTTCGGCGCTGACCAGTCCGGCGTGCCAGTGGCCGGGCTGACGGATTCGGCCCAGGTGGAGGACTTCGTGTCCAGGACCGGCGCGGAACTCCTGGCCGTCGCCGTCGGCAACGTCCACGGCAAGTACAAGGGGGAGCCGCAGCTGCGCTGGGATGTCCTGCAGGACATCGCCGTGCGGACCCATATCCCGCTGGTGCTCCACGGCGCCTCCGGCATTCCTTCTGAAGAGCTGGTGAAGGCGGCATCCATGAACGTAGGCAAGGTCAACTTCAACACGGAGCTCCGCACTGGTGTGCTGTCCACGTTGCAGGAACAGCTGCCGGCCCACCGGTCTGACGGTGAAAACCTCCAGGGGCTCCTGGGCCACTGGAACCACTCGGCGGCCAGCTTCGCCAGCACCGCGCTGGCCACGCTCTCACGCTGACGTTTTCCGTCAAGGGGAGGCTAGGATCAAGCAATGATCCTGGCCTCCCTCCTTTTTGCCTTCCTGGCCGCCGCTCTCCACGTCTACATCTTCATCATGGAGTCGGTGACGTGGACCAGGCCGGCCACCTGGAAGCGTTTCGGTGTGGGCTCGCAGGCCGACGCTGAAACCACCAGGCCGTTGGCCTACAACCAGGGCTTCTACAACCTGTTCCTGGCCATTGGAGCTTTCATTGGTATTGGCCTGGTGGGGGTGGGCAACGGGGGATCGGCCCAGTCCGTGGCCGGCTGGACCCTGGTTTTCTCCAGCTGCGGTTCCATGCTGCTGGCCGCCGCAGTGCTGGCCGGAACCGGCAGGAAGTACCTCCGGCCTGCAGCCACCCAGGGCACCCTGCCGCTGCTCGCCGTCGTGCTGGGCATTCTGGCCCTTGTTATGACCTGACTTTCCCAGCCCCGTCTTCAATCCGGAAGCGCCGCAGGGGGACAATGGAGCTGTCAGCAGCGAGGGCTTTTCGTGAGGCAGCATGGTGGGCGGCGTCAGGGAGCGTATGGCATCCCCGGGACCCGGCACGGCAACCGGCCGTGACCCCGTCATCGACCTTGTCCGGTTCTTTTGCCTCGCGCTGGTAGTGGTGGGCCATTGCATGATGGTCAGCCCGGTGTTGCACGCGGACGGCACCGTGACCACGGAAAACACCCTTGCGGAGCAGGACTGGTTCGTGCCCGTCATCTGGATTTTTATGGTCATGCCGCTCTTCTTCGTCACGGGCGGCGCCACCGGCCTGCAGTCGTGGCGGCGGCTCAAGGCCGCCGGCGGCACGGCAGCCCAGTTCGTCCGGCTCCGGCTGCTGCGCCTGGTGCGTCCCGCCATGGCACTGCTGGCCGTGATGTTCCTGGGCCTCGGCGCCGCCGGCCTGATGGGGGTCCACCCGCAGGTGGTGCAGCTGATGGTGGCGGGCGCGGCGATGCCGTTGTGGTTCCTGGCTGCCTACCTGGCGGCGCAGCTGAACATTCCGCTGCTGGCCGCCTGCCACGGTCGGGCGCCTTGGCTCACCATGGCCGCCCTCGCGGCGCTGGTGGTGGCAGTGGACTGCCTGCGGGGCGCCCTGCCTGCCCTGGCCTGCGCCAACCTGGTTTTCCTCTGGTGCGCCGTGCAGCAGCTTGGCTTCCTGGCGGCCGACGAGTGCTGGTCCAGGGTTTCGCGGTCCGGCCTCGTGGGCATTGCCTTGGCTGCGAATCTTGTCCTGGGAACCGTGACAGGCCTCGGGCTGTACCCGGGCAACATGCTGGTGAACCTCAATCCGCCCACCCTTTGCCTCCTCCTGCTGGGAGTGTCACAGGCTGCCATCCTGGAACTTTCCCGGCCGGCGCTGGCACCGCTGAGCGCCGTGCGGTGGGTGCACGGCCTGCTGTACCGGGCCGGAGTCCGGTCGCTGACCGTGTACCTCTGGCATCTTCCGCTGCTGGTGGGAATGTCCGGCCTGCTTCTCCTCACCCCGGTCCCCAAGCCCCCATCCGGCGCGGCTCCATGGTGGTGGGCCAGGCCCGTGGTGCTCCTGGCCCTGGTCCTCCTGCTGCTCCCGGTGGTGGCGGTCTTTGGCCGCCTGGAGGAACGTCCGACGGCGGTCAGCACTTCCCGCTGCCGCGCGCCTGCCGTGGCGGCCGCCGTCGTCGTAACTTTCCTTCCCGTCGCAGCCGCCGCGTTGGGCGGGTTGACGCTGGAACTGCTGGGAGCCGGTGCTCTGTGCTTTGCCATTGCCGTCCTGGTGCTGCGCGGAATTCCAGGCAGGGTGTCCGGTCCTGCGGCGTCCACCTCCCGGGATCCCCGCAGGAGGGGGCACCCGGGCATTGCCAGCGGGGTGAAGTAGTGCCAGTGTCGAACCATGACCGAGAACATGATGTCCACCGAGGATAGGTATACCCCCGACGTCACGCTGCGGCGCAATGACGCGCAACACCGCTACGAGCTGCTGGTGGGCGGCAAGCTTGCCGTGCAGTCCTTCTACCAGGACCTGCCCGGCCATATCGACTTCAGCCACACCGAAACCTCGCCGGACTTCGAAGGCCAGGGCCTGGGCAAGGTCCTCGCCCACTTCGCCCTGGATGACGTTGTGGCAGCAGGAAAGCGGATCATCCCGCACTGCCCGTTCATCGCCGCTTACCTTCGCAAGCACGAGGGCTATGAGCAATGCGTGGACTGGCCGGAACGGCCGGCCCGTACCGGCCTGGGAGCGTGAACCGGCGCCAGTAGCCGCTGCTCCTTCCCCTCCAGTCTGCGCCGATCCCGGCCTGCGCGTTATTCTGCCGCGGGGCAGGGTAATTCCTCCTGAGCGCGGTCTTGCAGAGGGCGCGCGCATAGTGAATGCGCACGCTTCTACAGTGCTGCGCACACCGGGAAGGAACCGGGGATGGACCACCTCGGAGAACTGTTCGATGTTGCCGTCATCGGCGGCGGGCCGGCCGGGCTGAGCGCCGGAGTTGCCCTCGCCAGGGCGCTGCGCTCAGTGGTGGTGATTGACGCCGGCGGGCAGCGGAACCTGCGGGCGGAGGGAGTGCACGGCTTCCTGACGCGCGAGGGAATGAGCCCCCGGCAGTTCCTTGCTGCCGGACGCGCAGAACTGGAGGGCTACGGCGGGACGGCCGTGACCGGGCTCGTCAGCTCCGCCGTCCGCGAGGACGGAAACTTTGTCCTTTCGCTCGACGACGGCTCCACCTGCACAGCCCGCCGGCTGCTGATCACGTCGGGCAGTGAGGATGAGCTTCCGGACCTGCCGGGTCTGCGCGAGCGCTGGGGCCGCGACGTTTTGTACTGCCCCTACTGCCACGGCTGGGAGATCCGGAACCAAGCGGTGGGGGTCCTGGCTTCGAGTTCCCATGCCGTGCTCCAGGCCCTGACCTTCCGGCAATGGAGCCGCGACGTGACACTCCTGCCCAACGGCGAACTGACCCTCAGCCCCGGTCAGAGGGAACAGTTGGACGCCCGGTCCGTGAAGGTGGCCGATGGCAGGGTGCGCGGGCTGGTGGTCCAGGACGACAAGCTCAGGGCGGTCACGCTCGACGACGGTTCGGCGGTACCGCTGGAGGTGCTGGTGGTTAATCCGGCAACAGTCAGCAAAACCAACATGCTCGAGGTCCTGGGGCTGGAACCCGACAGCCTTGAAGAGGGGCCGGGGACCCGCCTGCACACCGACGACTCCGGGCTGACATCCTGCCCGGGAGTGTGGGCCGCAGGCAATGTCACGGATGTGTCCGCGCAGGTGATGACGGCCGCGGCCGCTGGGCTGAAAGCTGCCGCCGCCATCAACGCGGACCTGGTGCTGCAGGATACCCGGCTGGCGGTGGAGGCTGCCCGGGCTCCCGCACGTTAGCGGGGCCGGGCAATTCTTTTCGAGTAGGTAAGGGGCGGCGAGGCGACCCGTGGTTGCCCGCGGCTCCCGCGGCGCGGCCAGCCGCCGTAGAGCCGGCCGCGAGGGCGGATAGCCTTCGGGCCGCCTTGGCCGGGGCTACAGTGGCGCCGGGGCGTCAGCTGGCCAGGGCGTGTGCCTCGGCCACGGGAACATCGATGGTGAAGCCGCAGGCGCAGCGGTAGGTTTCCACCGCGGGTGACGGGCCGGCCGGTGATACGCCGGCCGGGGACGGGGCGCCGACAGGAATGACCGTGGCGCCATCCACCCGCACCGGCTGGAAGAGGGGCGTCTCATCCGGATCCACACGCTTCATCGGCGTCCGGCAATGCATCCTTGAGTTCAACGTCTCCAGCAAACCCAGGTCCACAGGACGGATGGAGCCAACGGGAGCTCCTGCTTCTGCTGCCGTTCCCATTGGGGCCGCGAGGTGGTCTTGTGTTGCGGTGGTCATGATGTTCGTCCTTGGGCTTCTTACGGTCCTGCCGGCGTTGGCAGCCCGCCGCGGTTGCTTGCGGAGGTTCATTTACCCCATAAGCAAAGCATGCTTACTAATCCCGAAACAAATCCGTATGTTCCCCAGGTCACATATCCGGTTCCCTTGGACGAGCCCTAGTGCCCGGGGCATGCCTTCGCTGCCACTGGTGCGCGTGCCAGAACAGCAGGCCAATGATGGCGATGATGCCGCTCAATACCGCGTGCGGGGCAAAGGTGAAAATCACAAAGGACAAGGGCATCGCCCCACCTGAGGGCCCTATCGAGAAGTTGGCGTTGAGGAAAGCCAGGATTCCACCGCCCAGCAGTGCTATGGCAAGTACCCACAAGACGGCGATGAATGGGTTCACGGCGGCAAGAAGGCGTCCTTCAGGCTGATTCTCCGCCATGGCCGGATTAGCCCCGGCGCCCACCGGATTTCCGTCCTGGTCCACTTCCCGGAAGCCGATCGCACCGGCTGGCTGCTCCATGTTTCCCCCTGATGGATCCGCGGCCTGGCGGGCCGCCCGTACCCCCACCCTAGTCCTCAGTCATTCCCTTTTGGGTCGGCCGTGACGGGAGGCGACGGCGGGGCATTCTGCAGCAGGAGGGCCGGGCGCCTTGCCAGCCCGTTGGCCCGGTTCGGCGGGTAAGGCAACGGAAGAAGGACCGGCAGAAAGGCACCAGGTCCAGGGCTAGGCTGGCACCATGACCTCAGATATCACTTCGATTTCCGGAACTACAGCCCTGGTCACCGGTGCCAGTGCAGGCCTGGGTGCGGAGTTCGCACGGCAGCTGGCGGAACAGGGCCACAATCTGGTGCTGGTGGCGCGGGACCGGGCCCGCCTCGAGGAAACGGCGGCGGGCCTGGAACGGCGTTACGGAATCACGGCTGAGGTGCTGCCCGCGGACCTGACGGACGACGCAGACGTTGCCGCCGTCGTCGGACGCTTGTCCGAGCCCGAGCGGCCGGTGGGAATCCTGGTCAACAACGCCGGCATCGGGCTGCTGCACAACTTCGAGGACAACCCCGTCTCCGAGGAGAAACTGCACCTGAAGCTACATGTGGAAACGTCCATGGTGCTGGCGCATGCCGCCCTGAAGGGCATGCTGGACCGTGGCCAGGGACGGATCATCAACGTGGCCAGCATCGCCGCGTTCCTGCCGCGGGGCACGTATTCCGCGGCGAAGGCGTGGATGCTGAGCTTCAGCCGGTGGGCCAACCTCGCCTACGGTGCCCGGGGCGTGAAAGTCACGGCGGTCTGCCCCGGCTTTGTCCACACGGAATTCCATGAGCGCATGGGCATGGACAAGTCCGTGGTTCCATCGTGGACCTGGCTGCGTCCGGGGCGCGTGGTCCGGGAGGGGCTGGCGGACAATGCCAGGGGCAAAGCCGTTTCCATCCCCACCAAACGCTACAAACTGGTGGCTGCGCTGGCGCGGATAGCCCCGGCGAAGCTAGTGGCGGGCCCGCCGCGGAAGCCCAAGGAGGGCAGCAACGGTCCGTGAGCCTGCCCGGCGTACCGCTACCACCACCGCGATGCCCACCAGCGCGCCCACCAGGGTCTCCACACCGCGTTCCAGGATCAGGACCGCGGGGTCGATGGGCGCGGCAAGCTGGGTCATCAGCAGGATCACCGGCGTAAAGGAAACCATGGCCAGGCCGTAGTGGCGGGCCATAAACAGCTCGGTGGTGAACTGGAACAGGATCACCAGGACGGCCAGCAGCACGGCCTGCTGCCCCGGGAACAGGCCCGCAAGGGTCCACGGCCCGGGAATAAGGACGACGGCGGTCACGGCCAGTCCCACGAACGTTCCCACGATGCGGTGGATGCCCCGCCGGACGCTGCTGGGCAGGTCGGCGCCGGCGAGGGGAACGGCTGCTGCGGCCATCGCCCAGTGCGGATGGCCGCTGCCGCTGAGGACCCCCACGGTACCGGCCGCCCCAACGGCGAGCACGTACCGGGTGGCGTGCACCAGCACCTCGCGCCGGCCGGCGGGCTGCAGCGCGGCCGCCGCCCGGGCGGCACCCCGGTGCCAGGATCTGTGCCGGACCCAGCCGCCGAAACCCACCAGCAGGGAAAAAGCAGCAGCCCCTGCCGCAATGAGCAGGGCCAGGTACCAGGGAACCGGCACCGGGACCGAGGCACAGGCGCCCAGGGCCAGGATGCCAAAGAACGGGCCGTTTGGCTTGAGCCGCACCCTGTCGGCGAAGACGGATCCCACCCCGGCCAGGACAGCTTCCACGCCCACAAGCCACCAGGACTGCAGGTGGTTGACGGACAGCAAGAGGCCGGCAGTCACGCCGCCCAACAGGACCACCGCGGCCTGGCACTGGTGCAGGAAGCGGAGCTGGTGCGGCTCCGAGCGCCCGTACATCCCGGTCAAGGCGCCAAAGACGGCGTACATGATGAGGTCGGTCCGGCCCACGGCCAGGAGCAGGAGCGAGGGGACGGCGACGCTGATTGCCACGCGCAGGGCGGCGAGGTGATCCCGGTTTGCGGGTTCCAGCCGGTGGAGGGCGCGCACCTGCTCCATCAGAAGCCTCATGCCGCACCGTCCCTGCCTATACCCCGGATCCCCTTCAAGGTCCCTTTGGAAAGTATCACCGGACCCCGCCGGACGGCATGTCCTGGCGCCTCGCGGGGAAACAAAACGACATGGGCGGCGGCACGGCAAAGGCCCGCCCCGCGCGCTTTTATGGAAGCTGCGCGGGACGGGCCTTGGGAGCGTGGGCTGCTGGTCTGCCCGGTCCGGACTCTGCGGGCCCGGATGGCCAAACCTGGTTGGCTAAACCTGGTTGGCCAAACCTGGTTGGCTAAACCTGGGCCGCTAGACCTGGGCTGGAACCTTTTCGGCACTGGAATCGGTGATGTCCTGGGTCTCGAACGGGAGCTCGTCCAGGTCGATCAGCGGGTTCTCGTCCTGGGTGGCCACCAGTTCGCGGGCCTCAGCCTGGGTGTCCACGCTGGGCATGGAGCCGGGGAGGGGACGCTGGGCCGATTCCTTCAGGAAGTAGATGGCCACGGCGCCCACCAGCGAGGTGCCCATGAGGTAGTAGGCAGGCATCATGTCGTTGCCGGTGGCGCTGATCAGGGCTGCCACGATGAACGGGGTGGTGCCGCCGAAGATGGCCACCGAGAAGTTGTAGGCAATACCCATGGCGCCGTAGCGGCTGGACGTGGGGAACTGGGCCGGCAGGGCCGAGGCCAGGTTGGCCACGTAGAAGGTCACGGGGAACGCGATGAGTGCAAGGCCGGCCAGCGTGGACCAGATCTCACCGACACCGATCAGCATAAACGCCGGGGCGGCCAGGACAACCGTGCTCAGGGCACCGATCCACAGTACGGGCCGGCGGCCGATCCGGTCGGACAGCTTGCCGGTCAGCGGGATGCAGAGGCTCATCACCACCAGGACGGGGATAGTCAGCAGCGTGCCGTGCACCTCGTCGTAGCCCTTGGCCTCGGTGAGGTAGGTCGGCATGTAGGACGTCAGCGCATAGCCGGCGGTGTTGGCGGCGGCCACCAGGACCATCGCCACGATGATGGAGCGCCAGTAGGCCTTCACGATTCCTACCGGGCCCTTTGCCGTTGCCACGTCAGTTGCGGCGGCGTGCTTGGCGAGGTCTTCCTGCGCGTCCAAGGTGGCCTGGAATTGAGGGGATTCCTCGATCTTGCTCCGGAAGTAGATGGCGATCAGGCCCATCGGACCGGCCACCAGGAACGGGATGCGCCAGCCCCACTCCTCCATCACACCCTGGCCCAGGGTCAGCTGCAGCACAGAGACCAGCGCTGCGCCCAGGGCAAAGCCGAAGTAGCTGCCCATATCCAGGAAGCTGGCGAAGAAGCCGCGGCGCTTGTCCGGGGCGTATTCGCTGACGAAGGTGGTGGCGCCGGCGTATTCACCGCCGGTGGAGAAGCCCTGGACGATCTTCAGCAGGACCAGGAGGCCTGCGGCCCAGAGTCCGATCTGCGCGTAGCCGGGGAGGAGCCCAATGGCGAACGTGCTGGCTGCCATGATCATCAGCGTGGTGGCGAGGATCTTCTGCCGGCCAACCTTGTCGCCAAGCCAGCCGAAGATCACGCCGCCGAGCGGGCGGGCGATAAACGTTGCGGCAAAAGTTCCGAGCAGGAACAGCGTCTGGGTGGTGGGATCGGATTCCGGCAGGAAGACCGGCCCCATGGTGGTGATGAGGTAGCCGAAAACGCCTACGTCGTACCACTCCATGGTGTTGCCCACGATGGTTCCGCCCAGTGCCTTCTTAAGCATGGGCTGGTTCACCACGTTGACGTCAGACTCCTTGAGCCGGCGGCGCCCGAGTTTTATCGGCTTCCGTGGTGCTTTGGCAGCCGCGGGTGGGGTGCCGGGGGGTGTTGCTGGGTTGGTTCCGGAGGCGCTGTACGTGCCTGCGGAAGAGTCGGTGATGCTTCGGTCTGTGGGCATTTGGGCAACTCCTGTGGAGGTCATTTGCTTGCGACTTGTAGCTGCCCCGCTCCGGGCAGGCCTTCAATTTTACGCGAAACCCATGGCGCCCGCCGGTTTAATCCCGTAGGATCAACCCTTTTCGGCACTTTTCATGGCGACTTCACTGAGATCTTTTCCCTGCTTTTCCCGCGCCAGCACTGGGATCGGCACGGTTCAAGGCAATCGTTACCGAATTTTTTCCCGATAGTGCCCCGGAGGGCTGCTTTTAGCACGCTCCGGGAAGCGAATTGTGACGCCGCCCACGGCCTTGCGGAGGCCGCTTCATGGCGGGGGTTCACAGGTGCCCCGCGGTTCCCTAAGGTTGGTGCCATGGGAACACTTTCTTAAGGCAGGCGGACGCCTGCGGCCTGGCGGTTGCCGGCCACCCACAGTCGCACGGGCCTTGCCGGGCCCCACTTTGGTAACACTTCGTTTCATCGCGGAAAGGAAGAACAAATGGCTGACGAAATCACCCGAAAAAACCTTGCGCCTGAAGTCGCTGACCACCTGGCGGAGGCAATGAAAGCCCCCGACATGCCCAGCGCGGAGGCTCCGGCCGTCTCCATGGACTCGGGTGCAGCAGGCTCCTGGCCCGATGGCAACGGGAAGCGGCGGCACCCCAAGGAACGCGGGGCCGGTCACGGACGCATGGGGCAGGGGGCAGCCGTGACGGCGGTCCACCGCACCAGCCGGCCGCAAATGCCGCACTCGTCCTAGGAGCACGCGCGTTTAGGACACACGTCCATGACGGAAGACGGCTGGGCGACACCCGCATTTCGGGGGTCGCCCGGCCCTTTCGGTGTCCTGGAATGCGGATCGCCGCGCAGACCTACGCTTCCGGCACAACCTCAGATGGCTCCTTATCCAGCCGCCAGCCGCGCCATACGGGGTGCCTCAGCCGTCCGGTTCCGGTCCACTCGCTGTAGGTCACCTCACCCACCAAGCGGGGACTGACCCACCGGGCATCGGCAGCATCTTCACGGGGGACGTCCTGGAAGGGTGACGTTTTCCGGGCCAGCCGGTCTACGGTTTGCCGGAGCTCGGTGAGTTCACGCCAGCTGAAGCCGCTGCCCACCCTGCCCACATAGCGCAGGTTCTGCCCTTCCGGGATGCCCACCAGCAGCGATCCCACCGACCCCGCGCGGGCGCCTTTCCCGGGCCGCCAGCCGCCCACCACCACTTCCTGGGTCTGGTCGAGCTTGAGCTTGATCCACGTGCGGGTCCGCTGTCCGCTGACGTAGCGGCTGTCGGTGCGTTTGGCCATCACGCCTTCGAGGCCCAGTTCCTGCGCGCTCTCGAGGATGTGTTCCACCGGCTCATCGAGGACCATCGACAGGTCCACCGGGCAGTCCGAAGGACTGAAGAATTGCTCCAGCCGGGCGCGCCGCTTGGCGAGGGGCAGCATGCGAAGGTCCGTGCCGCCGTCGTACAGCAGGTCGAAAAGCATCAGCCGGACCGGGATGGCCCTGCGGGCTTTGGCGACGTCGGCGGGACGGGTGAGCTTCATGCGGCCTTGCAGCAGGCCGAAGTCAGGCCGGCCGGAAGGGCCGACGGCGATAATCTCGCCGTCGGCGACGAACGGCTGGGGCGGCCAGCAGCCCCTGTCCGTGAACTCGGGATAGGTCCTGGTGACGTCGTTCCCGTTGCGGCTGAAGATACGAATGGTTTGTTCGTCCGCCACGAGGATGGCGCGCACTCCGTCCCACTTGAGCTCGAACTGCCAGTTGCTGCCCTGTAGGTCGGCCGCTTTCCCGGACGTAGCCATCATCGGGCTGAAATCTTTAGGTGATGCTGCAGCGGCGGGGGCTTCTTCACCGGGCTGCCCCGATTCGCTGTCCGGCTCCACAACGGACTCTTCGGCAACTTCCCCTGCCACACCCTCCTGGCTGGCCGCAGTCTCCTCGTTATTCGGCTCTTCGTCCCCCTCCTCCGGCTCCTCCGGCACGGCGGCAGGCCGGTGCCGGGTGCTCGGCCGGTCTTTGTCCATGAGGTGGATCAGCCACTGGCCTTCGGCATCCTTGCCCTGGCCACGGCCGGTATGGATGAGCGCCACCTTCTTCGTCCCGCCCAGGCCCCCGCCCTCGGAACCGTGCAGGGTAACAATCACTTCCCGCCCATTGATCCACTTGTGCAGTTCATAGGTTCCGTGATCCCAAATGGTCATTTCGCCGGCACCGTATTCGCCCTTGGGGATGGTCCCGTGAAAGGTGAGGTAGTCCATCGGATGGTCCTCGGTCTGGACCGCCAGGTGGTTCTTCCCGCCGCTTTCAGGGACGCCTTTCGGCAGCGCCCAGGACACCAGGACGCCGTCGTGCTCCAGCCGGAGGTCGAAGTGGAGCCGGCTGGCATGGTGCTCCTGGATGACAAACGCGTCCCCGCTGCCGGCCATGCCGCTGAACGGTTCCGGCGTGGCCTTGGGATCACGCATGGAGCGGTACTTGCCCAGGCGCGGGTCGCCGTCGTGATGCTTGTCCGGTACGTCCATGCTTTGGTCCGAGGCGCGGAAATTCGAGGCGCGGACGACGGCGGCAAACGGGTCAGTGCCGTCCTGCACCCGGCGCAGCACGGCCTGGTAGTCCAGATGCTTCAGTCCCGGCGAACCGATCTCCTCCCACGTCCGGGGAGCGGCCACCATCGGAGTGGGCCGGCCGCGCAGCGAATACGGCACAATGGTGGTTTTGGCCGCGTTGTTCTGGCTCCAGTCCACCAGCACCTTGCCCTTGCGCAGTGTTTTTTTCATGTCACTGACGGCCAGGTCCGGATGGTCCGCTTCCAGGGCGCGGGCCAGTTCGCGGGCGAACGCGGAGATTTGGTCAGAGGTCTGGCTCCGGTCAAGAGCGGCGTAGAGGTGGATGCCCTTGCTGCCGCTGGTCACCGGGACCGGGTCCAGTCCCACATCCTCGAGGATGCCGCGTGCCAGCAATGCGACTTCCACGCACTCCTCGAGTCCGGCGCCCGTGCCGGGGTCGAGGTCCAGGACCAGCCGGTCCGGATTCAGCTGGTTGCCGTGCGAATCCACCTGCCATTGGGGGACGTGGATTTCCAGGGAGTTGATCTGCCCGAACCAGGTCAGCGTGGCGGGATCATTCACCATGGGGTAGTGGATGGTCCGGTCCTTGTGGGTGATGGCCGCACGGGGAAGCCAGCCGGGGGCGGAGTCTTCCAGGTTTTTCTGGAAGAAGACCTCACCGGGCTTTTCTTCCGTTCCAACGCCGTTGACCCACCTTTTCCGGGTGGCCGGCCGGTTGGCTGCGGCGGGGATCAGGACGTGTGCCACGGCGGCGTAGTAGGCAAGGATGTCCGCCTTGGTGGTGCCGGTCTCCGGATAGATGACCTTGCCCAGGTTGGTGAGGGTCATTTCCCTGCCGGCAACCCGGACACGCTCCTTAGCGGCGGCCACAGGTCTTCACCTCCGGCGCTCCTTGCTGTTGACTTAGGGAATGAGAGCCATCTGGAAAGGTGCCATCGCGTTTGGCCTGGTCAACGTACCCGTGAAGGTCTACAGCGCAACCGAAGATCATGACATCAGTCTGCACCAGGTCCACAACGCCGACGGCGGCCGGATCCGCTACCAGCGCAGGTGCGAGGTGTGCAGCCAGGTCATCGATTACTCGGACATCGAGAAGGCCTACGAGGAGGACGGCAAGACCGTGGTCCTCTCCAAGGACGAGCTCAAGGCCATTCCGGCCGAAAACAGCCACGAGATTGAAGTGGTCCAGTTCGTGCCCTCTGAGCAGCTTGAACCCATGATGTTCGAGAAGAGCTACTACCTGGAGCCGGACTCCAAGTCGCCCAAGGCCTACGTGCTGCTCAGGCGCGCGCTCGAGGACACGGACAGGGTGGCCATCGTCCAGTTCGCCCTGCGCGAGAAGACCAGGCTGGGGGCGCTCCGCATTAAGGACGACGTCCTGGTGCTGCAGTCCCTGCTCTGGCCGGACGAGGTGCGCGAAGCGAACTTCCCTTCGCTGGACGTGTCCATCAAGATCTCTCCGCAGGAGCGGGACATGTCCGCGGCCCTGGTGGAATCCATGGCCGCCGATTTCGACCCCGAGCACTTCACCGACGACTACCAGGTGCAGTTGCGCCAGCTCATCGAGGCCAAACTCGAGCAGGGCGATGCTCTGGACACCGACGAAACCTTTGGTGTGGAAGCCGGTGAAGGCGGCAAGGGTGAGGTCATTGACCTGATGGAGGCGCTGAAGCGGAGCCTGGACCGGAAGCGCGGGGGAGGGGCTGGAACTGCTGCCGGCGACTCCGACGACACAGCCGGCTCCACGGAATCCGAGGACGACGAAGAGGCTGCTGCCAAGCCGGCGCGCAAGCGGGCTGCGACCGGCAAAGCGACGGAAAGCAAGTCCGCTGAGACCAAGTCCACGGCCGGCAAGACCACCGCGAGCAAGAGTACCGCGAGCAAGAGCACCGCCAAGTCCACGGACAGCAACTCCGCTGCCAAGACCGGCGCCACCAAATCCACCGCTAAATCCACGGCGAGCAAAACTGCCGACAAGCCTGCCGCGAAAACCGCCGCCGGCAAGGCAACGAGCACCAGGGCGCGCAAGCCGGCGTGACAATATCGGTTCCGCCGGAAGCGCTGCCTGGGTGCGTGCCATAGCTATGAAACTACTGAGCGTTCCGGCTTTGCGATAGCGGGGGTCCCCGTTCGTTGCCCCTGGCGCAGTGCCCGTTTCGGCTGTCCCTTTACAGCGAAGGCGGGCGCGTCCACAATGAGTCGCATCACAGCCTCCGCTGTGCCGGCAGCGCGCTGTTACTCACTGGGAACCATTCACAGTAGGGAGGCACAGTCATGACTGAACAGGCTGATGTTCTGGAAGCGGACCGGGCGCTCAAGCAAAAGCACCGCGCCATGTGGGCCTCTGGGGACTACCCTGCGCTCGCGGGTGAGCTGCTCCCTGAGTTGGGTGCGATCCTCGTTGAAGCCTGCGGCATCACGTCGCGCCAGCGTGTCCTGGACGTGGCCGCCGGCGCCGGGAACGCCGCCATCCCCGCCGCGATGATGGGGGCGAAGGTAGTGGCGAGCGACCTCACCCCGGAGCTGTTCGACGCCGGCCGCCACCAGGCCGCCGACCGCGGCGTTGAACTGGAATGGAAAGAGGGGGACGCCGAGGCCCTGCCGTTCGGCGACGAAGAGTTCGATACCGTGATGTCCTGCCTTGGTGTGATGTTCGCGCCGCACCACCAGGCCGCAGCGGACCAGCTCCTGCGCGTCTGCAAGCCGGGCGGCACCATCGGGCTGCTCAGCTGGACGCCGGAAGGGTTCATCGGCAAGATGTTCGCCGCCTTGAAGCCGTTCGCCCCGCCGCCGCCACCGGGTGCGCAACCCGCGCCGCTGTGGGGGAGCGAGGATCATGTACGGGAACTGCTTGGCAGCGGGGTCACCGACGTCAAGGCCCGCAAACAGTCCCTGGCCGTCCGCAGTTTCCACCAGCCCGAGGATTTCGTGCGCTACTTCAAATCCCATTACGGGCCCACCATCGCCGTGTACAAGTTCATTGCGGAGGACAGCGCCAGGGTCAAGGAACTGGACGCTGCGCTGACCGAACTTGCTGAGTCCTTCGGCGATGCCCACGGTGATTCCCCGTTCCAGATGGAATGGGAGTACCTGCTGTTGACGGCAAAGAAGGCCAAGTCCAATGCCCGGTGACTACCTTGCGGCGTCGGCCGTCACCATCGAGGCCCCGCCCGGCCGGGTGTGGGACGTCATCACGGATCCGGCGGCCACGAAGGAGTTTATGTTCGGCGCCGATCTCGCCACGGACTGGAGTGTTGGCGGACCCATCACCTGGCAGGGCACCTGGGAAGGCAAGGAGTACCAGGACAAGGGAGTGGTCCTCGACGTGGAACCCGGCCGGCGGCTGGTGTATACGCACTTCAGTCCGCTCACCGGCCAGGAGGACAAGCCGGAAAACTACCACACGCTCACCTGGACGCTGCAGGACCAGGGTGGCCGGACGCTGCTGACGCTGTCCCAGGACAACAACCCCACAGCGGAGGCCGCAGAGCACTCGCAGGGCATGTGGGACAAGCTGGTGGCGGACGTCAAGAGGCTGTCCGAGCGCGGCTGACCCACCCCCGCCCAACTAAGTAGCGCCAAGTGTCGTTATGAACGCTCATAACGACACTTAGCGCTACCTACTTGGACCGCTTAACGCCGGCAGCCGCCGTCGGACACCTCCCGGGGAAGGGAAGTCCGACGGCGGCCGCGCGGCTTTGGTGCCTGTGGCAGCGGGGCTGCTACTCGGCGTCGTGATCCGTTTCGAGGATCTGGACCAGGTGGTCCAGGGCGGTCTCAGCGCCGTCGCCCTCGGCCCGGAGGACCACCACGTCGCCGTGGGAGGCGCCCAGGCTCATGAGGGACAGGATGCTGGCAGCGTCCATCGCCTCGTCGGCCGGCTCGCCTTCGCGGGCGATGGTGATGTCCAGGTCGTACTCGCCGGCTGCCTCGGCAAAGATGGCGGCGGGGCGGGCGTGCAGGCCCACGCGGCTGGCGACGGTTGCTGTGCGTTCTGGCATTTTTGCTCCTTTGTCTTCCGGCGGGATGGTTGGACGCCGGGTAGCGGTAGTGGGTGGGGCAGGGTCAGACGGTTGCTGGAACGGTCTCCACCGTAGCAGCGGTCTTCGGGGCTGCCCAGCGCTTGAGGGCCACTACGGCCAGCGCGCTGACGATGGTTCCGGCGATGATGGACAAGACGAACATCAGCAGGTTGCCGATCGCGAAGAACACGAAGATGCCGCCATGGGGTGCCTGCGAGGTGACGTTGAAGGCCATGCAGAGCGCGCCGGTGAGGGCGCCGCCCACCATGCTGGCAGGAATAACGCGCAGCGGATCTGCAGCAGCAAACGGGATGGCGCCTTCGGAGATGAAGGAGGCACCCAGCAGCCAGGCGGCCTTGCCGTTTTCACGCTCGGCCAGGCTGAAGAGCTTCTTGTCCAGGACGGTGGCCAGGGCCATCGCCAGCGGGGGCACCATGCCTGCGGCCATGACAGTCGCCATGATCTGCCACGGCGCCTGGTTGGTGGCGCTGCCTGCACTGAGACCGGCCACAGCGAAGGCGTAGGCCACCTTGTTGACGGGTCCGCCAAGGTCGAAGCACATCATGAGGCCGAGGATGATGCCCAGGACCACGGCGGAGGCGCCGGTCATGCCGGTGAGCCAACCGTTGAGCGCGTTGGTGAGGCCGGCGATGGGTCCGCCGAGTACCAGGAACATCAGGCCGGAGGCAACGATGGAGGCAAGCAGCGGGATAATCACCACGGGCATCAAGCCGCGCAGCCAGCGGGGCACCTGCCAGGTGCCGATGAGGTGCGCGATGTAGCCGGCCAGCAGGCCGCCCACAATACCGCCGAGGAACCCGGCGCCCATGAAACCGGACACGGCACCGGCAACGAAGCCGGGGGCGATGCCGGGGCGGTCAGCGATGGCGTAGGCGATGTAACCGGCCAGTGCGGGGACCAGGAACCCCATGGACAGGGCGCCGATCTTGAACAGGACCGCGCCAAGGTAAATGGCCAGGCCGCCCTCGGGCAGGTTCCCGAAGTTGTTGGCCAGGACTACCTTGTCCGCCACGCTGGTGATGTTGTATCCGCCCAGCAGGAAGCCCAGGGCGATCAGCAGCCCGCCGCCGGCGACGAACGGAATCATGTAGCTGACACCGGTGAGCAGCGCGCGCTTGAGCTTCTGGCCGATGTGCTCGCCCTTTTCCTCCGCATCGTGCTCGGCCTGCTCTTCAGCCCCGAAGTGCGGGACACGGCGGGCGTTGGGGTTGTCGGCGGCGGCGAGGGCCTCCTGGACCATCTTGGCCGGCTCGTCGATGCCACGCTTGACAGGTGCGTTGATAACGGGCATTCCGGCGAAGCGTTCCTTGCCGCGTACGTCCACGTCCACGGCGAAGATCACGGCGTCGGCGGCGGCGATGACGGCGGGGTCCAGCGGCTTGGCGCCGGAGGAACCCTGGGTCTCCACCTGCAGGTCAACGCCGGCTTCCTGTGCGGCCAGGACGAGGGAGTCGGCTGCCATGTAGGTGTGGGCGATGCCGGTGGGGCACGCGGTCACGGCAACGAGGCGCTTGGGCCCCCGGGCTGCCGAAGCCCCCGTGGTTGAGCTGGTCGAAACCGAGCCCGCCGAAGAAGAACCTGCCGAAGCACTGGCGGCAGCTCCGGCTGCAACACCGGCAGCAGCTGCAGGCGCGGCGGCGTGTGCCGCAGGCTTGTCAGCCAGCGCACCGTCCACCAGCTCAACGATCTCCTCGCGGGAGGTGGCGTTGCGCAGTGCTGCGGTGAAGTCCTTTTTGATCAGGGACCTGGCGAGCTTGGAGAGCAGCTTCAGGTGCGCCTGGTCCGCGCCGTCCGGGGCTGCGATAAAGAAGACCAGGTCCGCCGGGCCGTCCTTGGCGCCGAAGTCCACCTTGGGGTCCAGGCGTGCCATGGCCAGTGTGGGTTCGGTGACGGCCGCGGAGCGGCAGTGCGGGATGGCTATACCGCCGGGAATGCCCGTGGCGGTCTTCTGCTCGCGGGCGAAGGCATCGGCGAAGAGGCCTTCGACTTCTGATGCGCGTCCGGTGGCAGCTACTTTGCTTGCCAGGTGCCGGATCACCGTCTCGGGGGAATTGCCCAGGTTCTGGTCGAGCTCGACCAGTTCCGTGGTGATGAGCTGGGTCACTGTCAATCCTTTCGAAGGGCCGTGATGGTTACGGCATCCGGGGTGGTTTGGTGAACTGCCGGGACGGTGGAGCCCGGCAGGGAGGCGGCTGCGGCACCGTGGGCCACCGCCTGACGAAGGCAATCGGCCGGGGCGGCGCCCTGGCCTTGGGCGAGCAGGTAGCCTGCAAGGGCTGAATCGCCCGCGCCGACAGTACTGACCGCGGCGACCGGCGGGTGCGTGGCCAGCCACGCGCCGTCGGCCGTTACCAGGACAGCTCCCTTGGATCCGAGAGTTGCCAGCACAGCACCCACACCGGAACGTACGACGGCGGCGGCGGCTGCTGCGGCAGCAGCCGGGTCCGCTTCCAGTTCGTCAGCGGTGGCCGGTGAAGCGAAACCGGCTGCGGCAGCCAGTTCAGCCAGTTCTTCGGCGTTGGGTTTGAGGAGGTCCGGTTTTCCCGAACCAGTGCCTGCCCCCGCCAGGCCGTCGCCGGACGGACTATCGCTGGAGACGGCGGCGGCAAGAGGGGCGCCCGAGGAATCCACCGCGATCTGCGGGGCGGTTCCATCAGCGGCGGAACGCAACCGGCGCGCCACCGTGGCGTAGAAGTCGGCGGGGAATCCGGGAGGCAGCGAACCGGCCAGGACCACCCAGCTGGCGCCGCGGGCGCTCTCCACCAGCAGCTTGATCAGGGCTTCCTGCTGGTTTTCATCCAGCAAGGGGCCCGGTTCGTTGATCTTGGTGGTCACGCCGCCGGGTTCGGTGAGCGCAACGTTGGTTCGCAGGGGCTCACCGATGGGCAGGGAAACGAAAGGCACCCCGCTTTCGCGCAGGCCGGCCAGGACGGGATCGCTGTCCGCGCCGGGGAGGACCGCAAGGGATTCGAGGCCGGAGGCCACCAGGGCGCGGGAGACGTTGACGCCCTTGCCGCCGGACTCCTGGCTGACGGAGACGGCGCGCTGCACTTCGCCCCGTTCCAGCGGGCCGGGAAGGGCCACCGTCCGGTCCAGGCTCGGGTTGGCCGTGAAGGTGACGATCATGCGATCACCACGTCCACGCCGGCGTCCTCAAGGGCGGCTGCGAGTTCCGGGCCGGGTTCGCTGTCTGTAATCAAGGTGTCCAGATCTTTCAGGGAGGCGAACTGGACCAGGGTTTCCGTGTCCAGCTTGGAGGAGTCGGCCAACACCACGATGCGGCGGGCCGAATGGACGAAAGCTGCCTTGACGGCGGCTTCCTCGGGGTCGGGAGTGCTGAGGCCAAAGGATGCGTGGATGCCGTTGGTGCCGATGAAGGCGATATCCGGGCGGATCCTGCCGGCGGCTTCCACGGTTGACTGGCCGACGGCCACCTGCGTGATTCCGCGGACGCGTCCGCCCAGGATGTCGAGGGCGATTCCGGGAATGCTGGAAAGCCTGCTGGCAATTGGAAGGGCGTGCGTGACGGCCACCAGATCGGCCCTGGGCCCTGTTCCGTCGGAAGGTTCGACGGCGGTACGCCTGGCGAGGAGGTCTGCCAGTACTTCGGTGGTGGTTCCGCCGTCGATCAGGACGCTGCCGGGGGAGGTCCGGGGGATGAGGGCCAGGGCGGCTTCGGCGATGCGGATCTTCTGGTCCGGCCGCTGGATGGCCCGCTCGGTGACGCTTTCCTCCGTGGTGCTGAACCGGTTCGCGGCGACGGCGCCGCCGTGCACACGCCGGACGGTACCTGCGTTTTCGAGCGTGGCGAGATCGCGGCGGACGGTTTCGGTGGTGATGCGGAAGCGCTCGGCCAGGTGGGTCACGCTGACCCGGCCGGTGCCGGCTACAAGCTCGGCAATCTGTTGCTGGCGCTCCTCGGCGAACACGTACCCTCCGTTGCGTAAGGCTTGCTGTCAGTGATTGGCATCACATGATGTTGAATTACTTGACTTTATCTTTGCTTCTGTTGGTTTGTCAATGGAAACCAACATGAAACAAAGTCCGTGAGGTGCGGTTAGCCCCTGAAGGGCCTCGGCCCCTGTCTCCTTGAGGCGATGCGAACCGTTTTGGGGAAACAAAAAAGCCGGGCGGGACCAGTTCGCAGTGGTTCCGCCCGGCTTCCCGGGTTGTACGTGTTGGGGGCTGGTTAGAGCCCGCCGTCCCGGCTTTCGTTCCTGGTGATGCGCTCGCCGGTATTCGGGTCCACTACCGAGCGCGATTCGCTGACGCGGCGGCTGCGACCGGGGGAGGCCAGGATCAGCGAAGCGATGAGTCCGATCACACCCACCGCCATCAGGATGTAGCCGATGAGTACCTGATCCACAAAGGGGATGAGGCCGGGAGCAACCGCCCAGGCGAGAATGGCGCCGAGGGCGATGAGGAAGATGGAGGATCCGATTCTCATATGGTGCTCCTGTTGTGAGTGGGGGCACTTTCCTGGCCCCGCGGGAATTGCTAAGCATGCTGTCAAGCGTCACGCTACAGCTCCGTGGAGCGGTATTCAATGGTTCGAACGGGGCTTTCGGCACTGATGCGGTTGGTGCTGGTGTGATTCCCGTTGCCTTACCGGGCCCTTCTCCTGTCCTTGGCGCCCTTGTCTGACCGCCCGGTCCACTCTGGATGGATGGACGGCTGCACTATGCCGCTGAACAGCTTCGCTCGGCCGGTGCGGCACGGCTTCAGGCTGCTTGCCATTCCGCCTCGCTAGGCTGGTCCGATGGAAACAGTGGTGTGGTCAAAGCCGGAGGGCGAGCGGGCGGGCACTCCGTTGCTGGTGATGATGCACGGCTACGGCACCGACGAGTCCCGGATGGTCCGGCTGTTTGAGTATCTGCCGGCCGAATTCACGTGCGCAGCACTCCGGGCTCCCATGAACATTGGCGACCATTACGGCTGGTTCCTGCTGGACTACTTCCTGGCTAACGACTTCGCTGACGTGATCAAGGCAGCCAATGCCGTCCAAACCTGGATTAACAGCGTCAAGGGCGAGCACACCAGCGTCAGCCTGCTTGGTTATTCCCAGGGGATGGCCATGGCCAGCACCCTGCTGCGCCTTCATCCCAAGGACTACCCTGCCGTTGTGGGCCTGTCCGGCTTTGTTCTCGAAAACGAACTCCTCTCGCTCACCGAGTCCTTTGATACCCCGCCGCCCTTCTTCTGGGGGCGGGATAAGGCGGACCTGGTGATCAACGATGACGCGGTGGCGTACACCGAGGAGTGGCTCCAGGCGAACACGCTTCTCACCGCCAGGACCTATCCGGGTATGGGCCACGCCATGTCTAAAACGGAAATGGTGGATGTCAGCGCTTTCCTCCGCCACTACGTGCTCCGCCCCGGCGGTTCCGCCGGCTCTTAGCACTTCCGGGACCCACATAGCGAGACTTGCGTCACAAAGAGGGCTGAAGAAAAAACAGTTGCCAGCCAAATTTGTAAGCGCTTACACTCGTCTTCGGCCGCGTGCGCGGCCGTGAACTGGGCAGACACGGAAGGTGGTGCGGTGCGGATGCTTTGCGGCAGCCCGTTCAGGCGCATCATTGGTGGCTACTGCGGCAGCGCCGGACATCCGGCCGGCTTGTCCGGCGGCCCGAAACAGGCCCATGATGGTAGGAACAGATGGATCAGCAGGGCGCCGGCAAGGCTCCCCGGCGGGATGACAACCGGGACAACCCGGACAGCAGTTGGGACACCACCGCTGCGTATGTAAGGCCGGCCGGCCCGCCGACTCTGCAGAGGATCCGGGCACCGAAGCCACCACACCCCAGAAGCAACCCCGCCTTCGAGGCTGCCCGCCGTCTGAAAGGACACCGCACCACGCATGAGTGAAAACACCGCCACAGACCATCCCGTCAACAGCCTCACCGCCTGGACGGGCGCCTCGGCCATCCTCTTTGACCTGGACGGCGTCCTGACCCCCACCGCAACGGTGCATGAACAGGCATGGCAGGAGTTGTTCGAAAGCTACCTCTCCTCCCGGCCGGAGGTCACGGGCTACAGCGAGAGCGACTACTTCGACCACATCGACGGCAAGCCGCGGTTTGACGGCGTCCGCGATTTCCTGGCTTCACGCGGGATAGTCCTTCCCGAAGGCCCTACAGATGACGACCCCGCCAACACCACTGTGCAGGGCCTGGGCAACCGCAAGAACCGGATTTTCAACGACATTGTCAGCACGGGCGTGGAACCGTTCGAAGGCTCCGTCCGCTTCCTGGAAGCCGTACTGGAGCGCGGACTGAAGGTCGCCGTCGTCTCCTCCTCACGTAACGCGCCCGCAGTCCTGGAAGCAGCGGGGCTCAGCCACCACTTCCCTGTAGTGGTGGACGGCGTGGTGGCGGCCGGGGAAGGCCTGCCGGGCAAACCCAGCCCCGCCACGTACCAGTACGCTGCCCAACTGCTGGGCCTGCCCAGCGAGGAATGCGTCGTGGTGGAGGACGCCGTCTCCGGTGTCCAGGCCGGAGAGGCCGGTTCGTTCCACTCGGTCATCGGTGTGGACCGCGGCGCCGGACGGCAAACCCTGCTGGACGCCGGAGCAACCGTGGTGGTCAACGACCTCGACGAACTCCTCTGACCCCCGGGCCCAGCCGGTTCCCCCATCCCGGCACGCGGACCCAACGAACTACTTAAGCACGCAGTAAAGCAGCACCCAAGCTGCCGCGCCCGCCCCAGGCCAACGACAGCTGCCCCAGCACCCGCCTAAGGACCCCAACACCATGGCTATCATCTCCGCAGACCGCGAGCGGTTCCCCAACACCCCCTGGCAACTCGTCGAAACACGCCACGAGCCGGGCGTCGAAGGCACCCTGGAAACCCTCTTTGCTCTCGGCAACGGGCACCTTGGAATCCGCGGCGCCCACTGGGCGGCGGCAGACTCCGACCTGCCGGGCAGCTTCATTAACGGCTTGCACGAGATCTGGGACATCAAGCACGCCGAAAACGCCTTCGGCTTTGCCCGGACCGGCCAACGCATCCTGTACATCCCGGACGCCAACAACTTCACTGTGGTCATCGACGGCGAATCCCTCACCCTGGCCGAATCCGAGGTCCTGGACTACCGCCGTTCCGTTGACTTCGCTACCGGAGTCTACGAATGCCGCATCACCTGGCAGTGCCGCTCCGAGGCCGCCGTCACCACCACGGAACGCCGCGCCGTCGGCTTCGCAACCCGCGGCGCCCTCGGCATTTCACTCGAGGTGGCCACCGACCGCGAGATCTCCGTGGACGTCACGTCCTCGGTGATCAACCGCCAGGACCAGCCCGTGGAGGACCACTCGGTCCATGACCCCCGCCGGGCGGGCCGCCACGCCGGACGCGTGCTGCTGCCGCTGCGCCTCGATGGTGGCGACGGCTCGCTCCGCCTCGCCTGGGAAGCAGCGGAATCCAAGCAGCGGGTGGGCGTCGCGGTGGACCACTGGACCTCGGCGGGCCACCAGCCGTTCGATACCCTCGTGGACCAGGACGACAGCAGCGTCCGCTATGTGCTGGCAGTGGGCCCGGATGAGCCGTTCCGCCTGGAAAAGACCGTCAGCTACGCCGCGGGCGCCGGAATCCAGGACCCCTCCATTGATGCTGCAGCCGTCGCAGAAGCTGGCCTGAAGCCGGTTGCTGACATCTTCGCCGAAAGCGAGGCGCACTACCGCGAGCACTGGTCCACCTCGGACATCGTGGTGTCCGGCGGTACGCCTGAACTCCAGCAGGCCATCCGCTGGAACCTGTTCCAGCTGGCCCAGGCAACGGCCCGCGCGGACGTGGCCGGGATCCCCGCGAAAGGCGTGACGGGCTCCGGTTACGAGGGCCACTATTTCTGGGACCAGGAGGTGTACCTCCTGCCGTACCTGACCTACACCAACCCCGTGGGCGCCCGCCGGGTCCTGGAGTTCCGCCACGCCATGCTCCCTGAAGCCAAGATCCGGGCCAAGGAACTGAGCGTGGAAGGCGCGTTGTTCCCGTGGCGCACCATCAACGGGCTTGAGGCCAGTGCGTATTACGCCGCCGGCACGGCCCAGTTCCACATCGCCGCCGCCATCGCCTTCGCCACCAACCGGTTCGTCTGGGCCACGGGGGACGTAGCGTTCCGTGACAGCATCGGTGCCGACCTGTTGATCGAGACGGCCCGGATGTGGATTTCACTGGGCTTCTTCGGCAAAGACGGCATGTTCCACATCCACGGCGTCACGGGTCCTGACGAGTACACGGCAGTGGTCAATGACAACCTCTACACCAATGTCATGGCCCGCTTTAACCTGCGCGCCGCCGCTGCCCTGCGGCACGCCGGCATCAGCCAGGAAGAGCGGCAGCTGTGGGAGGCAGCAGCGAACCGGATGCAGCTGCCGTTTGATGAGCGCATGCAGGTGTATTCGCAGGACAACGACTTCATGACCCTGGAGTCCTGGGACTGGACCACGCCCCGGTCCAAGTACCCACTGCTCCTGCACTTCCACCCGCTGGTCATCTACCGCCACCAGGTCCTGAAACAGGCCGACACCGTCCTGGCCATGTTCCTGCAGTGGCAGGATTTCACCGCCGAGGAAAAGCACCGGGCCTTCGACTTCTACGATCCGCTGACCACCGGAGACTCAACGCTCTCCGCCTGCGTGCAGGGCATCATGGCCGCCGAAGTGGGATACTCGCGCGAAGCGCTGGAACACTTCACCAACGCGGTGTTCATCGATCTGGATGATACGCATGGCAACACCATCGACGGCGTGCACATCGCTTCCACCGGCGGGGTGTGGAGCTCGCTGGTCTGCGGCTTTGCCGGCCTGCGGGACCAGGGCCCTGTTCCGTTCTTCGATCCGCGGCTGCCTGCCGAGTGGGAGGGGCTCACTTTCCACCTCAAGATCCGCGGCCGGCTGCTCCGGGTCCAGCTCGACGCCGGCGCGCTCACCCTGGCCATCGAGGAAGGCGATCCGCTCGACGTGGACGTCCGCGGCCAGTTGGTGACTGTGGGCGCTGAACCGGTCCGGGTGGGACTCGCGCCGGTTCCAGTGCCGGAGTCCACGGTGTTCCCGAGCGGACATCCGACGGCGAGCATCCCGGTAGTGCACGCCAACAGCTAAGGCGCGCCTTCCGGAAGTTCAGCCGCGCACCTGGCCTTCGCCCGCCGTCGTCCTTTCCACCTCAGGTGACCGGTCCAGCGGGTGGGCCAGTTCGTCGTCGGGCACGCCCCCTGCCACCACGAAGATCAGCCAGATGGGCAGGACTTCGGCGGCGGGTCCGGCCAGGGCCATGGACACCGGCATCAGGGCGAGCGAGACGAAGAAGTCCAGGCTGGATACCCGGCCCAGAAGGTGGGGCGGAACGCGCCGCTGGAGCAGCGTGCCCCAGATCACCATGCCCACGCTGCCGGTGGCGCCGAAGATGAACAGGGCGGCCGCGATGGCCCAGAAGGTGTCCATGACTCCGACGGCGGCCAGGGGCAGGCTGCCCGCGCCCCAGCTCACCATCATCACCGTGAGGTAGCGCCTGGGCAGCCGCAGGGAGGCCGTGAGCAGCGAGCCGAGGGCGGCGCCCACACCCATGAGGGCGAGCAGGAATCCGAACATGCTGGAGTCGCCACCGAGCTGGTCGCGGACCACAAACGGCAGCAGCACCTCGATGGGGCCGATCAGGAAGAGGACCGAAATGCACGCCCAGATCAGGGTCCACAGCAGCCACGGGGTCCGCAGCGTGTAGCTGACCCCTTCGCGCAGGTCCTGGAAAAAGGACGACTTGCGGCTTGGGCTGCCACCGTCCTCTGTGCCGTTGGCCGGCGCAGCCAGTTCGTGCCGGCCCAGGAAGTTCAGGATGATGAAGGCCGAAAGGTGGCACAGCGCCACAGCCGTCACGGCGTGCGACGGCGACAGGGCAGCCACCACAACACCTGCAACGGCCGGCCCGGCGGCCTGCTGGAGGACCGGCCGCATGGATCCCTCCATCCCGTTCGCGGCCAGCAGGTCCTCTGCCGGAAGGATGCGCGGCAGGATCGCGGAGTAGGCGGGGAAGAAGAAGGCAGCCCCGACGCCGAGCACAAAAGCGCCCGCGGCAACGTGCCAGAGCTGCAGCCAGCCGGCAAGGGCCAGTCCGCTGATGGCGGCGATAACGGCCAGGTTGGCACCCTCGACTGCAATGATCAGGCGGCGCTGCGGAATCCGGTCGGCCGCGATGCCGCCGGCCAGGACAAAGGCCACCAGGCCCACGCTGCCGGCCGCGGCCACCAGGGACAGCTCCAACGGTCCGCCGCCGAGATGGATCACCTGGTAAACCATCGCAACGGCCCACATGCCGGAGCCGAAAATGGAGATGGCCAGTGCCGAAATCAGTACCCGGTACTCGCGGTGGACAAAGGGCCGCAAAGCTTTGGGAGCGGGCATAGGGTAAGTCTAGGCTTCGGCCGGACAGGCGGCATGCGGTTGATACCGTGAAAACCGACTGGGGCCAGCCGCCATGCGTGGCCTAATGTTAAGCAAGCTTAGTATCAGGAGGGCCGCAACCAACGCGGCCGGCGAGACCAACAGAGGTGACCATGGCCAGGCGCAGCAACCCCGCAGTACGAATCGCAACCGAAACCGCCCACAATGCAGTGTTCGACGCCGACGGCAAGCCCAAGCCCGGAGTCCACAACGCGCTCCTGAAGGCAGTGGAGATCCAGCGCCCGCTGGTCCTGGCCTACATCCGCCGGCTGCAGAAAAAGCACCCGCGCGCCACCGCCGCCCAGCTGGCAGACATCCTGGAGCGGGACTACCTGCGTGCCGTCACCGGAGGCGGCGCAATCGTGGGGGCCACCGCCGTCGTTCCCGGCGTTGGCACAGTGGCGTCCCTGGGATTGTCCGCTGCGGCGACAGTAGGGTTCCTCGAAGCAACCGCGCTGTACGCCACGTCCCTCGCGGAGCTGCACGGTATCCGCCTCACCAACCCGGAAAAGGCCAGCACCATGGTGATGGCCATCATGCTGGGCGAGGAGGGGACGGCCCTGCTCGGAACGCTCGGTGGACAGGCGGCCGGCAACGGCACGAACGCCACCAGGGCCTGGGGCAATGTCCTGTCCAAATCCATGTCGGTGCCCGGCTTCGGTTCGGTCCGCAACCGCATCCAGAAAGCCTTCCTCAAGAACCTCCTCAAACGCCAGGGAACGGCCCTGTTCGGCCGGGCGCTGCCGTTCGGCATCGGCGCCGTGGTGGGGGGAGCCGGTAACCTCATGATGGGGCGGGCAGTGGTGGGGAACGCGAAGGAAGCGTTTGGTCCCATGCCGGATACGATTCCCGGCGAGCTGAACGCTGCCGCACCGGACCACCTGACGCTGGAAGGCAACAACCTTGGATCTCAACGCTGACCTCGGCGAATCATTCGGTTCCTGGACCATGGGGGACGACGCTGCGATGTTCCAGCTGGTCACCAGCGCCAACGTTGCCTGCGGATTCCACGCCGGCGACCCCGTTACCATGCTGGACAGCTGCCGCGCCGCCTATGAGCTTGATGTAACTGTCGGTGCGCACGTGGGCTACCGCGACCTCGCCGGTTTCGGCCGCCGCTCGCTGGACACGTCCTTCGATGAACTGTTCGGCGACGTCCTGTACCAGCTGGGCGCGCTCGACGGCGTGGCGCACGCAGTGGGCGCCTCGGTGGACTACGTGAAGCCGCACGGGGCGCTGTACAACAGGCTGGTGCACGACTCCGAACAGGCCTCTGCGGTAGTGGCCGCCGTGAACTCCTACGATCCCGGCCTGCCCATCCTTGGCCTGCCAGGGTCTGAGCTGTTGAAGCAGGCCAAGGAAGCGGGACATCCGGTCTTCATCGAAGCCTTCGTGGACCGCGCCTACCAGGGCGACGGCACCTTGGTGCCGCGCTCCCAGGAAGGCGCCGTCCTGCACGACGTCGATGCGATCGTCGAGCGGGCGGTGCGCCTGGCGACTAAAGGCGAAGTGGTGGCGCTGGACGGGACAGTGGTCCAGGTGCGGCCGGACTCCCTGTGCATCCATGGCGACACCCCGGGTGCGGTGGGGATGGCTGCGGCCGTCCGGGCCGGGCTGGAGGCTGCCGGCGTTGAACTGGAAGCGTTCGCCTAGCTCGGGCCTTTTGGAGCAACGCGGGGTCACTCCTGGCCCATGTACGGCCGTTTAGTGGGCGCTTTGTGACCCCGCGTTGCTGTGAACAGTAGCTGGGCTCACCCGAAAATCAGGTGCGCCACCGTAAAGATCGCCAGGCCGGCCAGGGAGCCCACTACGGTGCCGTTGATCCGGATGAACTGCAGGTCCTTGCCCACTTGAAGTTCGATCTTCTGCGAGGTTTCCTCAGCATCCCACCGGGCCACGGTATCGGTGATCACCCCGGCAATGTCCGAGCGGTAGGTCCGCACCAGATAGCCCGCGGCGTCGCCAATCCAGGCGTTGACCTTGCCGGCGAGTTCGGGGTCGTTGACCAGCCTGGAGCCGAAGTCGCGTACGGCCGCCTTGAACTTGACGGTCAGCTCGCTGTCCGGATCCTCCACTGCGCCGAGCAGGGCGTTCTTCACCGTGCCCCAGGTGCGGGAGGCAAGCTCGCGCACTTCCGGATCGCCGAGGACCTGTGCCTTGATGTCCTCCGCGCGGGCGATCATCACCGGATCGTGCTGCAGGTCCTGGGCAAGATCGTTCAGGTACTTGTCGATGGACTGCCGGACCTGGTGGCTCGGATCGGACTGCACGGCCCGGACGAACTTCAGGAACTCGATGTAGACCTTGTCGCCCACCAGCCCGTCCACGAACTGCGGAACCCAGGTGGGCGAACGCTCCGAGACGAGCCGGCTGACCGTTTCATGGTTTTCGCTGACCCAGTCGGCCGCCCGGTCCACCAGCAGGTCCACCAGCTTGTGGTGGTGCCCGTCGTGGAAAATCCGCTCCGCCAGCTTGCCCACGGGGGGTCCCCACGGCGGAGTGAGCAGGTGCTTGCGCACCATTCCTTCGATGACCGCCTGGACGTCGTCGTCGTTCAGGACCTTGAACAAGCCCCGGATAACGGCCGCGCCCTCCTTGGCCACGCGGTTGGCACCGGCCGGGGTGGCGAGCCACTCGCCGGCCCGGCGGGCGATGTTCACGCTTGCCAGCTTGTCCTGGACCACCTGCTCGGACAGGAAGTTCGTCTCTACGAACTCGCCCAGCGAGGCGCCGATCTGGTCCTTGCGGCGCGGAATGATCGCCGTGTGCGGGATCTTGATGCCCATGGGGTACTTGAACAGCGCAGTGACGGCGAACCAGTCGGCCAGCGCACCCACCATGCCGCCCTCCGCGGCCGCCCGCACGTATTGGAGCCATGGGTACTCCCGTTGGAGGGCGAAGGCGAACACAAAAACCACGGCCATGGCGATGAGCAGTCCCAGCGCCACAAGCTTCATTTTCCGCAGCGCTGCCGCTTTTTCGGCGTCACCGGCCGTGAGTTGCTGGCGGACGACGGCGGGACGCGCCTTTTCGCCGGATGGTCCGGCGGGTGCCGGCCTGGTGGGTGCTTCGCGGGTAGTTGGCTCAGAGTTCACCTGCATGTGCCAAGCCTATCGCCGCAGTCCTGGCCGGGTCGGCTACCGTGGCTGCATGACTACTGAAGAGTCACTGCCGCAGCGGCCGCTGGTCTTTGCCCACCGCGGCTCGAGCGCCGCCTTCGCCGAGCACACCCGCGCCGCCTATCTGCAGGCGTTGGCGGACGGGGCGGACGGCGTGGAGTGCGATGTCCACCTCACCCGCGACCAGCACGTCGTCCTCCTGCACGACGCCAACCTTGACCGTACTTCAGACGGAACCGGGCCGGTGGCGGAACGCACGCTGCGCGAACTGCGCCGCCTGGACTTTTCGTCCTGGAAGGGCGTGCGCATTCCGGAAATGTACGGGGCGCGGTCGGAGCAGTTCCTGACGCTTCCGGAACTGCTGGAGATCCTCGGCGCTGCCGGCCGGCCCGTGCGGCTCGCCATTGAACTGAAGCATCCCAGCCCCTACCAGCTCAAGCTGGAGGACCGGGTGCTTGAGGTCCTGCGGGCCTCGGGCTGGGGTGCGGCGGACTCTTCCATCGGCAATGTCTCGGTGACCTTCATGAGCTTCAGCCCCGAATCCGTCCGCCGGCTGCTCCGTTCAGTTCCGGCGCAGTACGTCTGCCAGCTGGTGGATGACGTGGACGTGCGCGAACTCCGCGAGGAACTGGGCCTGGGGCTGATTACCGGGGGAGCTATAGCCAACGTGATGAAAGCTGCCCAGCTGGAAGGCGAACGGATCCTGGACGCCGGCGAAGCCGGATTGGCCGGTCCCGGCGTCGAGTACGTCCGCCGGCATCCGGGCACCATCCTGCGGTGGCAGGAGCGGGGCCGGCGCCTCCGGGTGTGGACCGTGGACACGGACCAGGACGTGGCGTTGTGCCAGGGCCTTGGCATCCACGAGATCACCACCAACGTTCCCGCCCGCGTGTTGGGGCAGTTGCACATGCCCTCGCCGCAAGGAAGGTAGGAGGGCACGGTGCAGCCTGGCAGTGACCTTCCCCCACTGTTCCGATCCCTGGACCCGGTGTTCGCGGACGCCGGGCTAGTGTTGGGCGAGGAGGCCTCCTGGTCCGGCCCGCGCCGGTGGTGGGGCGGCGCGCTGGACGTGGAAGGCCTGGCCCTGGCGTCCGTAGGAGCTGCCGCTGCAGCATTGAACCTCTTGGCAGGAACTCCGGGCCGGTTCGGCACTACGGCTGCCCTGACCGCGGCTGCGTTCGATTCGTACGGCTATCTGCGGATTGACGGGCGGCCCATCCAGGGCTTTGCCCCGCTGTCCGGCTTCCGGCGCACCCGCGACGGCTGGATCCGGCTCCATGCCAATTACCCGCACCATGAACAGCGGCTGATGCAGGCGCTGGATGCCAGCACGGCAGACGGGGTGGCGGCGGCACTTGCCGGCATGACCTCGCTCGAAGCAGAAGCGGCGATTCAAGCCAGGGGAGGAATTGCCGCTGCCGTCCGAAGCCGCCAGGAGTGGCTCAATTCCCGGATGGGCAGCGCGGCCGGCAGCAGTCCCTGGATCGAAGTGAATCTTGCTTCCGGAGAACCTTTGACAGCCCGGAATCGCCGCCTGTCCGGCGACGACGCAGGCAGCCCCTTGGCTGGCGTGCGCGTCCTGGACCTGACCCGGGTTATTGCCGGGCCGGTTGCCACGCGCCTGCTGGGAGCGCTCGGCGCCGACGTCCTGCGGATTGATCCGCCAGGCCTTCCTGAAATCATGGACCAGTTCGTGGACACGGGGTTTGGCAAGCGGAGCGCGGAGGCGGACCTTGCAGCCCCCGGGAACCGGCACCAGTTGCAGGAGTTGCTGGCTTCTGCCGACGTGGTCATCAGTGGATACCGGCGGGGCTCCCTGGAGCGCTTTGGGCTGGAACCGGACGTTCTGCTGGCGGCCCGGCCCGAGTTGGCGGTGGTCACGCTGGACGCGTGGGGCAGCACCGGCCCGTGGAGCGGGCTGCGCGGCTTCGACAGCATTGTCCAGGCGGCCACCGGAATCGCCTCCCTTTACGGGACGGAACATCACGACGACGGCTGGCGGCCTGGTGCGCTCCCTGTCCAGGCCCTGGACCACGCCACTGGCTACGGCGTGGCGGCGGCTGCCATCGCCCTGCTCGCCCGGCGCCAGGAGTTGGGGCTGGGCGGATCGGCCCGGTTGTCCCTTGTCCGCACCGCCGAGGAGCTGTTCAGCCTCCGGTCCCCGCCACCGGATCTTCCACTACGGCAGTTGCCCGCACCCGGATTGCGCAGCATGGCCAGCAGCTTCGGGGACCTGCGCTACGTCGGCCCGCCCCTCGTGGTGGACGGGCAACCGCTCGACTATCCCGGCCCGCCGGCGCCCTATGGAAGTTCTGCGCTCGCCTGGGCATAACGGGTCCAGTAGACCGGGCTGGTTTTCGGGCCCTGCCGCGCTTGTGATTGAGTGGAGGCATGCCTTTTCCCCGGTCCGGCCGGGCCCTCCAAAGCCTTTCCGCTGCAGCCATGAGCGCCCTCCTTCTGGCCAGCGCCAGGAAGCACTTCCGCGACCCCCTGTTCTTCCGCCAAGTGGTTCCCGACTACCTCTGCCTGGAGGGCAGGGACGACGGCAGCGAGCCGGACCGCCGTCGGCCGTTTGCGGTGATGACCAGGGAGGAGTGGATTGCGCTGAGCGGCCTGCTGGAGCTGGCGGCCGCCGCCGGCATCCTCGTTCCGCCGGCGCGCAAGGCCACCGCAACTGCCCTCGCCGCCATGTTCACCGTCTTCCTGGCCGGGCACGTCGACGCCCTGCGCCGCGCCTACACCCCGGTTGGCACTACTGGCCAGCGCACAGTGCATACGCTGCGGCTCCCGCTTCAAGCGCCTCTCATCCTGTGGGCCTGGAGCCTCCGGAAGCCTGCATCGGCGCCTGTCGGGCGTGAGCCGGGAGCCTGGGCGTGACGCTCTTGTCATCCCCTGCCGTTCGGGTGGGACTGTCCATCAGTGTTGCCACGGGCTTGTACGGAGTGTCCTTCGGCGCCTTGTCGGTCACATCGGGGCTGGACTTCTGGCAAACCATGGCGCTGAGCCTGCTGCTCTTCAGCGGCGGCTCGCAATTCGCCTTCATCGGTGTTGTGGGTGGGGGCGGATCGGGCATCGCAGCCATGAGCGCCGCCACGCTGCTGGGGATGCGCAATGGAATTTACGGCATGCAGCTCAACGCACTGCTGCACCCCACCGGCTGGCGGAAATACGTCGCGGCGCAGGTGACCATCGACGAATCCACCGCCACGAGCACAGGCCAGACCGATCCCGCAGAGCAGCGCCGGGGTTTCTGGGCAGCCGGCATCGGCATCTATGTGCTCTGGAACCTGTTCACAGCGGTGGGGGCACTCGCCGGCAGCGGGTTGGGCGACCCGAAGCAGTGGGGACTCGACGGGGCGGCGGTGGCTGCTTTCCTGGCTCTGCTCTGGCCCCGGTTGAAGGGCCGCGAACCGATCGCTATCGCAGTGGCCTGCGCTGTTGCCACGGTGGCGGCAGTGCCGTTCGTTCCGGCGGGGGTGCCGATCCTCGTCGCGGCCGTCGTGGCAGCCGTGATCGGCTGGTACAGCCATGGCCGGAGCGACGAGGGCCTGGAACCGGATGTCGAGCCCTACCGCGAGCATCACCACCGGGGCGCCGAACACCGCGGCGGTGAGGGCCGGCAGCACGGCAAGGGTGTTTCCGGGGCAGACGCATGAGTCTGTGGATCTGGCTGCTCATCGCTTGTGCCCTGGCCTACGCGTGGAAGCTCATGGGTTACTTTGTCCCGGCCAGGCTCCTCAAGGACCCCCGGATGTCCAGGGTGGCGGGAACCATGACCATCGGTCTGCTGGCGTCACTCACTGTTGTGAACACCGTGGCTTCCGGACAGTCACTGGCGGCGGACGCACGCCTGGGCGCGCTCGCGGCTGCGGCGATCGCACTAGCGCTGCGGGCGCCCTTCCTGCTGGTGGTGGTGTTGGGCGCCGGAACTGCGGCCGTGTTGAGGATGCTGGGCTGGAACTGAGCAACGTCCCGGCGGCGTGACGCCAATCACTGCCGCGGGGCTCGGCGGGTTGTAGTATGAAAACGGCTATGCAGTTGGCCACGAACGGTTCGTATGAACGGCGACGATGGACAATCAACTGCACGCGACCGGGGACAAAGCCGGACGCCCCCTCTTCCACAAGAATTCACGACGCCAGGCTGGGCTCCCGGCCAAACGCTTCTTCAGGCGATTCGCCGGCTTGTCCGATGTCCCCGACGAAGACTTGGAAGCCCTGTCAGAGAGCTTGGCAAGTGGGATGGATTGTCATCCGGCGTCCCAGGTCCTGGCGCTGCAGGCCATGGTGGGCGAGGAACTCCGGGCGAGGGCAGCAGTGAACGGCGGCTAGATTGGCGGAACAGGCGGTGGGCCGGCAGGCGGTCATCCCGGACAAAGCCCCCGAATAAAGCCCGGCCGGACAAACGCCGTGGGCAGCAGCCAGTCATGCCACTCCGTGCGCGGCGCTTTCGCTTGCAGCAGCGCTTTCCCTTGCACGTGAACCGGCCGACGTGGACCGTCGCAAGCTTTCTTCGACTGCCATCTCATACCAGGCCTGCGCGCCGAACTCGGGTTCGGGAGTGTCAAGGTTTTGGAAAAGGGCATCCAACAGATTCGCGAGTTCCTCACCCGACAAGGTGGGCAGAACTTCCTCTGGACCCCGCAGATCGTTGATGTAGTGCAGAAGCCTGGAGGTGTTCATCACGATGCGGCCGTGGGCTGGAAGTGCAGGAACTGGGGCATGGAGGGCTCCATCCGGAAAGTTCAGAGAGGCTGGCTGCGTAACCCACTTGAAGTGTATTGCACCTGCTGAACGCCCACAATGGGGAGGCCCCCGGGCCGGTCCCCCGCGTCCGGGGCCATTTCCGGGCTGCCTTGCAGAAGGCAGCGTCCCGTTTTGGGCCTGTCAGGGAAGAGTCGTCAGGGGCGCAGCCGGCACCGGCACATGGACAGGAAGCGGGCGGCTGGGCCGCACTGTCCTGATGGCATCCTCCACCAGGGCCAGGGGCCTGCGCCACGCATCTGATCCCGGCTCCATGGTGTCCACCACCCCAATGAGCATGGCCAGCAGCCGGAACATGTCCGTCATGGAGATGTCCTCGCGCAGGCTTCCCTGGCCCTGCCCGCGGACCAGCAGGACGCTGATCGATTCCATCAATGAGCCCGTGATGCCGGTGAGCAGTTCCCGGCGGCCGGCAACCGCCCCGAGAAGGTTGGCGTCGTCGCTGGCGGCGGCCATCAGGGCCTCCATGACCCGCAGCAGCCCCGCAGCGGCATCGATATCGGCCAGGGCGCCGTCCACCACCGGATCAACGGTGAGCCGGAGCTGCCGGTTAAGCGCTGCAAGGACCAGTTCCTCTTTGTCCGAGAAGTTCCGGAACAAGGTAGCTGGACCCACGCCCGCCGTCGCTGCAATGGTCTGCAGCGGAACTTCCGGGCCGAATTCGCGGAAGCATTGGCGCGCCGCCGTAATGATCTTGTCCACATTCCGCGCTGCGTCGGCGCGGAGTGGCTTGCGGGCGACTGCGAGGCTCATGCCAAAAGGTTAGCAATGGTGGTCCTGCCGATCACCGTTACCGGGGGGTAGGGGGTTTTGTGACGGCCGCAGCGGCGTGCTCCGCCTGCGCCCTGCCTCCTCACCATGGCACACTGGCCCTATGCTGCTTGCCTTTTCTGTTGCCCCCTCCGGTACCCCCGCTGAAGGCTCCCGGCCCGCGGACGCCTCCGTTCACGACGCCGTCGCCGCCGCTGTGAAAATCGTCAGGGAGTCAGGTCTCCCCAATACAACGGATTCAATGTTCACCACCATCGAGGGTGAATGGGACGAAGTCTTTGATGTCGTAAAGCGTGCAACGGAGGCCGTGGGCCACTACGGCAGCCGCGTTTCCCTGGTCATCAAGGCGGACATCAGGCCGGGATACTCCGGCGAGTTGACGGCCAAGGTGGACCGGCTCGAAGCAGCATTGGCTGACGGCCCCTCCTGAGGCGGCGGACCCCTAAGCGCCGGGTGCCGGCCCGGCCAGCCGGGTTCGGGAAGCGCAGTCTGGACCCGCGCCGGAGCCCGTGCCAGACTGTGCCCATGTTTGAGCACAAGCCGCGCCCGGAGTGGACCGCCACCGAAAAGTTCCTGTCCGAGGTGGTGGTACATCCCGATCCCGCCCTGCTCCGGGCAGTGCAATCCGCAGCTGATGCCGGTATGCCGCCCATCGAGGTGGCGCCCAACGCAGGCAAGCTGCTCAAGCTTTTAGTCCAGCTGTCCGGCGCCCGGCGGGTCCTGGAGATTGGCACGCTGGCGGGCTTCAGTACGATTTGGATGGGGCAGGGCCTGCCCGACGACGGGACGCTGGTAACGTGCGAATTCCTCCCCAAGCACGCGGAAGTCGCGTGGGCGAATATTGACTTCGCCGGACTGGGACAGAAGGTGGAGATCCGGCTGGGACCGGCCCTGGATACGCTCGCGGCCTTGGCGGAGGAGGACCGCGAACCCTTCGACTTCATCTTTATCGACGCCGACAAGGAGAACAACAGCCGCTACCTGGACTGGGCGGTACGGCTGGGCCGTCCCGGCACCACTGTGGTCCTGGACAACACCATTTGGGAAGGTGCCGTTCTGGACCCGGACATGGATCCTGTTAACGCGCCGGGAATCGTTGACGCACTGAAGCTGCTGGGCGAGCATCCCCGGCTTGATGCCACCGTCATTCAAACGGTGGGCTCCAAAGGCTGGGACGGATTCGCACTGGCCCGGATCAAGTAGCGCTGGCCTGCGCCCCGGCCTGCATCAAACTGGTAAGTATGCTTATAGTAATTGTCCGGTTGATCCCAGCCGGATACGCAGCCGCAGCGGAGGTAAATGATGAAAGCGTCGCCCACCCTTGCCAGTAACCTCCAGATGGTGCTCACTGACCTCATTGAGTTGCACCTGCAGGGAAAACAGGCCCACTGGAACCTGGTGGGCACCAATTTCAGGGACCTGCACCTGCAGCTGGACGAGATCATTGCCGCAGCCAGGCTCTTCGCCGACCAGGCAGCGGAGAGGATGCGCGCACTGCATGCCCTGCCTGACGGCCGCAGCAGCACCGTCTCCTCCGGCAGCCGCCTGGAGGAGTTTCCACAAGGGCTGGTCAGCACCAAGGACACCGTCAAACTTGTGACCGCCCGGCTTGAACGGACCGTGCAGACCATGAGGGACGTCCACGACGAGGTGGATGAGGAAGATCCCACCAGCGCTGACCTGCTCCATGCCGTCATCGAGCGCCTGGAGCAGCTGGCCTGGATGGTCAATGCCGAAACCATGGCGGCCACGGCACCCGTCACCGAACCTGCCTAGCCGCATTCCCGGGAAGCTGGCCGGGAACCCGGAGCCGGAGGAACGAAAAAGGGCTGCTGCGGAATTGACCAGTTCAAATCGCAGCAGCCCTTTTTCGCGGTTATGGTTTCCCGGACCTAATCCTTCTTGAAAGCATCCTTGATTTTTTCGCCGGCCTGCTTCAGGTCGGCCTTGGACTGGTCCATCTTGCCTTCGGCGCGGAGGCTTTCGTCGTCCGTGGCCGCGCCTGCACCCTCTTTGGCTTTGCCGCCCATCTTTTCCGCGGCATTGTCAATCTTGTCATCCAAACCCATGGTGATTCTCCCTTCGGCTGGTGGCCGGCAGACGGTAATTCACCGGCCATGATCTCCATGCTAACCAGCCAAGAGCAGCTTCAACAGGCCTTGGACAAGAACTCAGACCAAGTCCGGGGCGCTGGCCATGATGTAGTCTGCGGCGGCGGGGCCTGTCATGGACAGGTTGTTGCTGTCCGGGTTAATTCCGTGGACCTGCAGTGCCTCCCACAGGGCCTCCGGTGCCTGAAGCTGCTCTTTCTGGAGCAGGCACCAACTGGTGTAGAGCCCATAGAGTTCATCCCGGCGAAGGCCCAGTCCGGGCTCCCTGTCCGCGACAACTGCTTCAGCAATAAATTGTTCAAAATGGGTGGCAGGCATGTTCGCTCATTCGGGGTCGACCGTGTTGCCGCCGTATCTGCTTCAGCGGCCCTGCATGGCTCCAGTGAGTCCGCGCAGAGTAAACATGAAACTATTGCAGGGCGGTTCACTTTGTCCAGTCGCGCCGTCGCGTGCGGGGATCGAGGGGGCCGACGGCGACTGGGGGGACTGGCCTCGGTCTCAGAAGAGGCCATCTCACCGCCGGCCCCGCCTTGTCCCGGACCACCTTGCTGACCCGGGAAACCTGAACAGGACCTTCACAACAATTTTCTCCTATCTTGAAGGTCCTGCCTAGCCCCCGGAGGCGGCGCCGGCTGCGCCTGCCTTTTCCGCCGCCCCGGGGCCTCCCTCCTACTCGTTGCCGGTACCCCGCTCACGGAGCTTGTCCCGCACCCTGTCGCGGTGGCGCTCCGCGGACTGGCTGGAACGCTCGCTCCGGTCCCCTTCCCCGCCGGAGTCCCCATTCCCCCCGTTCTCGGCACTGTACTTTTCGCGGAGTTCGCGGCCGTGCTGGATATCCTCTTCCTCCTGCTTCTGCAGCTTCTCGCTCTTCTTGGTGTCACGCGGCGGCAGCTGGATGGTCTCTTCTGCCTCGATGCCCGCCTGGAGCTGGCGGCCACGCTCTGTCTCCGCGTCGAACTCGGCACCAAAAAGCAGGGACATGTTCAGGATCCAGAGCCACAGCAGCATCACGATCACGCCGCCCAGGGCACCGTAGGTCTTGTTGTAGTTTCCGAAGTTGCCCACGTAGAACCCAAAGCCCAAGGATGCGAGCAGGAAGACGAACAGTGCAATGCCTGAACCCATGCTCATCCACTTGAACTTGGGCTGCTTGACGTTGGGGGTCGCGTAGTAAAGCACGGCAATGATCACGATAATGAGCGCCACCATCACAGGCCACTTGGCAATATTCCAGATTGTCAGGAACACGCCGCTGAGCCCAATGAGGCCGCCCACTGCCTCGGCGACCGGCCCGCTCAGGACCAGCATGCCGGCGAGGATGGCGACGACGACAACGGCAAAGAGCGTAACCACCAGCATGGTGCCGCGGAGCTTAATAAACGGACGGCCCTCGTCCACTTCGTATACCCGGTTCATGGCCCGGCCGAAAGCCCCGACGTAGCCGGAGGCCGACCACAGGGCGGTGGCAAGGCCGAGCACGAGCGTGAGCCCGGCAGCGGGTGCGTTGGCGAGATCCGAGACAACGCCCCCGACGGTATTGGCCGTCTCGGCGGGGACAAATCCCCGCACTATTTGGAGCAGGGCATCCGTCGTTTTCTGCGCGTCCCCGAAGATTCCGACCAATGAAACCAGTGCCAGAATGGCCGGGAACAACGATAGGACTGCGTAGTAGGTCAGGGCTGCCGCGAGGTCCGGGCACTGGTCTTTGCTGAACTCCCGCAGGGTCTTCTTGGCGATGTACTTCCAGTTCGGCTTGTCCAGGTCCCTGGGGCTGTCCGGCTTCCGTGAGTCGTTCGGATCCGGAGCCTGGCCTGCTTTGGCTGTGCTGGTCTCGGATGAATCCTGAGTGGCCATGGGGTTGTCCTCTCGCTAAGGGCGCAAAACTGAGAGGCCGGCTCCGCGGTATGGCGGGGCCGGCCTGTCAGGTGATGCTCATGCCTTGGGTACCGCGTTGGTGCTTAGGTGTTTTGGACGTTGGTTTTGGCGTCGGTGGCGCGGTCTTTGACGTCGGTGACGGCGCCCTGGCCTTCGGCTTTGACGTTCTGGACGCCCTCAGTTGCGGTGGCTTTGACGTTCTCCATCGCTTCCTGGGCTGGTTCCTTGAGGTCCTGGACCATGTCCTTGGCGGCGT
>NZ_JARVSG010000052.1:0-1455 GCF_030209335.1 Pseudarthrobacter sp. fls2-241-R2A-168 | reverse complement strand
AACTGCAGGGTTTGCTCTTCCACTCAACCTGATCGGTTGAACCCGTCGAACCCGTTTTCTCTTCACTGGCTACGACCAAGTCGTGCCAGACACCCATTTGGATCAAGCGGTAGCGATACGACCAGCACCGCCCTGGCAGTTAACTGCCCCAGAGAAACGTTGGTGCCGCCAATGCGTCCAAAACGTGTCACAGAACGGTGGCTCGTGCAAAACACACGTCCAGTCCCAGCTGGCTCACCTGGCAGACGACCCGGTTACAACACACTCAGGCGGTGATGGTCGGTCGCCACTCAGATTTAGTGGTTCGGGCCCAGTCCCTTTTTGGTTGGCCGACCATCACCTGATTCGCCCCTCAGGCGAAACAGCGTCTGGCATCAAAAGGCTGTTTCTCCTTCAGGATGTGATAACTCGCTCGCGCCAGCTTGTGTGCCAGCGCCTTGGTAGCGACCACGGCGTTGGTCTTGGCTTTCTTCTTCTCGAAAAAGCGTTTGGCATCTTCGCTGAAGCGCCGGGCGAAATTAGCCGCTTCGATATAGGCCCAGATCAAATAAGCGTTGCCGTTCCTGGCGTTGCCTTCACCTTTCTTTTTGCCGTTGGAGTAATGCGCACTTTTTACGCAGCGAGCGTAAGAGGCGAAGTGGCCTGCGTCGGCAAAGCGCTCGATATTTCCGGTTTCCAGCATGATGATCGTGGCCAGCACCTCGCCAATCCCGGGCATCGTTTTCAGCAAGGAAAACTCCGGGCGCAGACGGGCTTCGTGCAGTAATCGCTCTTCAAGAAAATCAATCTGGGTCTGCAACGCCTGGACAATGGCGACATTCGCTTTCATCGCCAGAGCCACATCCGTCGGCAGGCCCAGCCTGTCGACGGACGTGGCTGACAGCCCTTTGACTTCATTGCAGCTCAACCGCCGGCCAAACTGGCGCGCCATGATGTTCTCGACGGACAGAATGTGCTGAGTCCGACTGCGTACCAGTTGAATACGTTTACGCGCCAAATCTCGCAGCGCACGTTCTTGCGGCGGATGGATATATCCGGTCGGTAAAATCCCGAGTCGCAGCAAGTGCGCCAGGAAAGCCGCGTCATCCTTGTCATCAGCATGCTTTAAACCGTCGTAACGCTTCATCGCCACGGGATGGGCCAGCTTCACCTCGAAACCCGCCGCCTTAAGGCCATCGACCAACCAATACCAGTTGTACGTCGACTCAACTACGACGCCGATCAATTCAGCACGATGAGGCTCGAGCAGCAAAAGGATCGGTGTTAGCTCGTTGGGACAGCGTCGACTGACCAGTACCCGATCCGTTTCGTCGGTAACCACCACAACACTGTTGTTCGAATGCAGGTCTATGCCACAGAATTTCATCACGGCCTCCTACGCAAAAGACTAAGTTCGCACCTTGAATTTTGCGCCACCTCCGTGAGGTGGGGAGGCCGGCCAGATGATTCTCAGAT
>NZ_JARVSG010000027.1:0-1478 GCF_030209335.1 Pseudarthrobacter sp. fls2-241-R2A-168 | reverse complement strand
ACGCTCGTTACCTTTTTCGTAGCCCTTTCCTGTTGCAGGATGTGGGTGTGCTGGCCTGCTGGTCCCTGGGCATGATTCCGACGCTCTGTTGATGATGATCCTGAGAGTGTTGTCACCTGGGGCTGGTAGGTGCCGGGGAGACCGCTGATAGGGGCAGGACAGTGTGGGAACGTCGTGCGTAACGTGGGTGCCGGGCCCTGACACCGTGGTGGGCCAGTACGGGAGTTAGGTGACTACGACTGGAGGTGCCAGGTGCTCGGAAACCATGACGACGTTGAAGTGTTCATTGGTGTCGATGTTGGCAAGGGCGAGCATCATGCTGTTGCCCTGGACAGGGCGGGAAAGAAGTTGCTGGACCGGGCGCTGCCCAACGACGAGGCCCGGATCCGGGAGATCCTGGTCGAGCTTGAACATCATGGCCGGCTCCTTGTTGTGGTGGACCAGCCCGCGACGATCGGGGCGCTTCCGGTTGCCGTGGCCCAGGCCGCCGGGGCTGTGGTGGGGTACCTTCCGGGTTTGGCGATGCGCCGGATCGCGGACCTGCATCCCGGGGAATCGAAGACGGATGCACGCGATGCGTTCATCATTGCTGATGCCGCGCGGACCATGCCGCATACCCTGCGCTCGGTCCAGCTCTCCGACGTCCAGCTCGCCGAGTTGAGCATGCTCTGCGGATTCGATGATGATCTGGCCAAGCAGGCCACCGCGACCTCGAACCGGATCCGGGGGCTGCTGACTCAGATCCATCCCGCGCTCGAACGTGTCCTGGGCCCGCGGCTGGACCACCCGGCGGTCCTGGATCTGCTGCGGACCTGGCCCACGCCCGAAGCGCTCCGCCACGCCGGCCGGCGACGAATTACGAACCGGCTGACCAAGCTCGCGCCCCGGATGGGCGCCCGCCTTGCCGATGACATCATCGAGGCACTGAGCAGGCAGACGGTAACCGTGGTGGGCACGAACGCCGCCACCATAGTGCTGCCCCAGCTCGCGGCCATGCTCGCCGGGCTGCACGAGTCACGACTCACCGTCTACGCCCAGGTCGAAGCCCTCGTGGAGGCCCACCCTCTTCACCAGGTCCTGATGTCTCTGCCGGCGGTCGGCATCAGGACCGCAGCACGGATCCTCACCGAAGTCGCCGGCAAAGACTTCCCGACCGCCGGGCACCTGGCCTCCTACGCCGGCCTGACTCCGGTCACCTGGCGGTCCGGGACCTCCGTCCGGGCCGACCGCGCCTCCCGAAAAGGCAACAAAGTCCTCAAACGCACCCTCTACCTCTCAGCGTTCGCGGCCCTCAAAGACCCGCTCTCCCGCGCCTACTACGACCGCAAACGAGCCGAAGGCAAACACCACAACCAAGCCCTCATCGCCCTCGCCCGACGCCGCTGCGACACCCTCTACGCCATGCTCCGCGACGGCACCGTTTACCAGGCCCAAACACCAACAGCAGCTTGACGAAGAACATAGGGACACTCTCACTT